>NZ_QHJI01000013.1:0-313571 GCF_003947535.1 Amycolatopsis sp. WAC 04169
TCGCCGCCACCCCAGCACGAACCTGATCCCAAAACCCCACCCGCACCGACCGCGGCAACCACCGAAACACCCGCACAACCCCGCCCCTTCCCGCAGACGGTGTTGCAAGCACCCCATGACTCCGAGACTCCTTGAGGGACTCTGGGTCCCTCAAGGAGTCCTTCACGGACTCGATAGTCACCCCATACACCGGCAGCCAAGCCCCAGCGGCGCGGCACCGACGCTATGAACGGTCCGTTCCTTGCAAATTTTGCAAGGAACGGACCGTTCATAGCGTTCGCGAAGCTCAGCGCACGAGGCGCGAAAGCACCGGAGCGAGATCGCCCCGCTCCCCCACCGCGACCCCGTCCAGCCCCTGCCATTCCGCCATCAGCCGCAGTTCGCCCGCCAGCTCGCTGGCGACCCGGACGACATCGACCCCAGGCTCGGCGAAGGCACCCTGGACGCGAAGCACCCCGGCGGCACGATCGCATTTGAGGTCGACCCGGCCGACGAGTTCGCCGTCGAGCAGGAACGGGAACACGTAGTACCCGTAGATCCGCTTCGGCTCGGGCACGTAGATCTCGATGCGGTAGAAGAAGTCGAAGATGCGCTCGGTGCGGGCGCGTTCCCAGATCAGCGGATCGAACGGCGACAGCAGGGCCCGGCCGGTGACCGACCTCGGTGCCTTCGCCGCGACGTGCCGGTACGCCGGGGCGGGCCAGCCGTCCACGGTCACCGGTTCGAGCACACCCTCCTCGACCAGCTCCGCCACCGCGCGCTTGCTGACGTCCGGGCCCAGCCGGTAGTAGTCCCGCAGATCCGGCTCGGTGCCGATGCCCAGCGCGACGGCCGCGCGGGTGATCAGTTCGCGGGCGCCTTCCTCCGGGCTCACGGTCCGCGACAGGATCTCCGGCGGGACGACGCGTTCGGTCAAGTCGTACAACCGCTCGAACGACCGGCGCGTGCCGGTGGTCAGCTGCCCCATGCCGAAGAGCCACTCGCAGGCCTTCTTGACCTCCGACCGCTCCCACCACGAACCCGGCTTCGCCCCGCCCGACTCGCCCACCAGGGCGCGCTCGATGCCGCCCGCGCCGATCGGGCCCTGTTCCTTGATCACGGTCAGGATGTCGTCCACCAGCTGCGGCGTCTGGTCCAGCACCCGCGCGTAGTTCGTCCACCAGCCCATGCGTTTCGCCCCGGAGCGCAGCAACGGCCAGTCCGCCACCGGCAGCAGGCTCGCCTCGTGCGCCCAGGTCTCGACCAGCATCCGGGGTTTGCGCGCGGAATGGGACCAGGCCGCGTCGTCCACCAGCGCGGGCTCGTACGCGCCGAGCCGGGAGAACAACGGCATGTAGTGCGCGCGGACCGCGACGTTCACCGAATCCAGTTGCAGCAACTGGATCCGCGACAGCACGCGCTGCAGATGCCTCCTCGTCACCGCTCCACCGGGACGCGCGTCGGCGAACCCTTGTGCGGCCAGGGCGATCCGGCGCGCGACCGGACCACTGATGGTCGTAGTGCTCATCGTCGGAATGGTGCCATCCACCACCGACAGTTTTCCGCGACACCGATAACCTGCGCAGCATGGCCGCCGCCGAAGTCCGCCCAGCAGTCGTGTCCGACGCCCCCGAGATCGCCCGCATCCAGCGGGACACCTGGCGAAGCGCCTACACGGAGCTGCTCGGCGAAGCGGCTGTCGCCGGGCTCGACATCGAGGAACTCGAAAAGACCTGGACCGAGACGATCGAGTACCCGGGCACGCGGGTCCTCCTCGCCACCGAAGGCGAGTTCACCGTCGGTTTCTGCGTCGCCGGCCGCGCTCCGGTGAGCGAGGTCGCCACGGCCGACGGATCGCTGCCCGACGACGCTCCGACGACGGCGCTCATCGCCTCGCTGCTGGTCGAGCCGCGCTGGGGACGCCGAGGGCACGCGGGACGGCTGCTGGCGAACGCGTCCGCCTGGCTGCGCGAGGACGGCGCCACCCGCGGGATCAGCTGGGTCGCCCAGACCGATCACGCGTCACTGGGCTTCTTCCGCCGCGCGGGCTGGTCGCCCGACGGGACCGTCCGCATCCTCGACACCGGAAGCACGAACGTGCGCGAAGTCCGCCTCACCGGCGGCCTCGACCTCGAGCTCACTCCCTGACTTCGCGAACACGACCCAGCGCATCACCGAGTACATGAACACGCCCTCGCACGCCCCGGCGATGAGCCGGGACAGGCGGTAGTCGACGCCCAGCGCGGCCAGCCCGGCGCCGACGCCGAGCAGGAATGCCACGTAGTTGATCACGATCGCGATCACGTACAGCACCGCCTGCCTGCCGACGGGCGCGTGCGAGCGGAAGTTCATGCTGCGGTTCAGCACGAAGCTCAGCCCGAACGCCGTCGCGTAGGCGAGCGTGATCGCCAGCCACACCGGCAGGCCGAGCCAGCCGCGGAGCAGGGTCAGGAGGATCAGGTCGACCGCGAAGGTGAACCCGTTGATGAGCGCGAAACCGAGGAAACTCGGCGCCACCAGCCGGGAAAGCCCGAAGGGGAGGCGCCGCACCACGGCCGCGCAGAAGTCGGCGAAGCGATCCGCGAAACCCTTGCCGCGGACCGCGTCGTGCACGTCGGCCACGGCTCCAGCATGGCAGCGGCAGGTGGCCGCGAGCCGACGAACAGGTGATCTTCTGGTGCGGCCCCGAGGCCGGGAACGGGGGCTGGCCCCAGTGCGTCCAGGTTTTCAACTGATAACTTGGAGAGAACGAAGATAACGGGGAGGCAACGATGGTGGGCTGGTTGCTCCTGTCGTTCGGCGTCGCCTTCGGTTCGGCGATCCTCCCCGTGGTCAGCATCGAGATGTTCCTCATCGGCCTGTGCGCGAGCCAGCCGTCGATGCCGTGGCTACTGCTCGGCGCCATCGTCGCCGCAGGTCAGGTGGGCGGGAAGACGCTCTACTACCTCGCCGCGAAGGGCACCATCAAGCTGCCGAAACCGCTGCACGACCGCCTGCACCGCGAGCGGCCGCCGACCCCGCGCCGGGAGCGGTGGCGGGCGCGTACCAAGAAGATGCGCGCCCGGCTCGACGCCCTGCGTGAGCGGTGCCATCGGCATCCGCATTGGATGGCGGGCACGTACGGCGTGAGTTCGGTCGTCGGGCTGCCGCCGTACATGGCCACGAGTGTGCTCGCGGGCCTGGTGCGGATGCCGCTGGTGACCTTCCTGGCCACCGGTTTCGTGGGCCGCTGGCTGCGGTTCAGCCTGCTGGCCGCCTCGCCCGCCCTGTTCGCGGGCTGGTTCCACTACTGACCTCACGCATTCAGTCCTCTGGATGCGCGACGCGAGAGTGCCCCCTCCCGCATTCAGTCCTCTAAGTGCGGGAGGCGGCTTCGAGTTCCACGGCGCGCCGCATCGTCGCGCGGGCCCGTTTCCGGTCCCCGGCGATCTCGTACGCGTACGCCAGCCGGTACCAGACGCGCCAGTTCTCCTGATCCGCCTCGACCTCGGCGCGGCGTTCGTCGAACCAGGCGTCCGCGGCGTCGCGGTCCACCCGGCCCGAAGGCCGCCGGGGCAGATCGGAGACGTCGGGCAGGCCGCCTTCCTCGTCCAGCCGCCGCGACAGCCGCTGGATCTGGACGCCGGAACGCCAGGTGGTGACGATGATCCAGATCCCGAGGATCGGCAGCAGCAGCACCCCGATGCCGAAGATCACCGGCACCGTCTCGCCGGTACGCAGCAGCGCGATGGCCCGGCCCGCCAGCAGGACGACGTAGACGGCGAGCGCCGCCGTCATCACCAGCGCGAAGTTGCGGGCCCTCACAGGTCGAGGATGTTCTCGAGACCGACCGTGAGGCCGGGCCGCGTGAGCACCGAGCGCACGCCGAGCAGTACGCCCGGCATGAACGACGTGCGGTGCAGCGAGTCGTGCCGGATGGTCAGGGTCTCGCCCTCGCCACCGAACAGGATCTCCTCGTGCGCCACCAGTCCGGGGAGCCGGACCGAGTGCACGCGGACGTCGTCGACGAGCGCGCCGCGGGCACCGTCCACTTCGGACGTCGTCGCGTCTTCACCGGGAACGAGACCGGCTTCCGCGCGGGCCTCGCCGATCAGCCGCGCGGTGTGCGCGGCGGTGCCGGAAGGCGCGTCGGCCTTGCGGTTGTGGTGCAGTTCGATGACCTCGGCCGAGTTGTAGAACCGTGCCGCCTGCTGCGCGAACCGCATCGCCAGCACCGCGCCGAGCGCGAAGTTCGGCGCGATGAGCACGCCGAGCGACGGGTCGGCCGCGAGCCACGAGCGCAGCTTCTCCAGCCGCTCCCCGCTGAACCCGGTGGTGCCGACCACGGCGTGGATCCCGTTGCCGGTCAGGAACTCCAGGTTGTCCATCACCGCGTCGGGATGGGTGAAGTCGACGACGACCTGTGCCTGCTTGAGCGCCGCGAAGTCGTCACCGGCGTCGAGCGCGGCGACGAGTTCCATGTCGTCGGCGCCGTTGACGGCGTTCACCACTTCCTGGCCCATCCGGCCGCGTGCGCCCAGCACGCCGACGCGAATCCCAGCGGTCATGATGCGATCACCTCGTGCAGATCGTCCGGAAGGTCGTCGGCGTGAGCGTACGGCCCGACCACCGCCGCCGCCGAGACGCCACCAGGGCGGGCGAGCAGAGTGCGAGCGAGCGCACAGACCTCTTCGGTGGTGACGGCGTCGATCCGCGCCACCGTGTCGTCGACGCCGAGATAGCGGCCGTAGTTCAGTTCGTTCTTGCCGATGCGCGACATGCGCGACGAGGTGTCTTCGAGGCCGAGCACGAGCCCGCCCCGCAGTTGTCCCTTCGCCCGCGCGACCTCGGCTTCGCTCAGCCCGTCCTTGCCGACGAGTTCGAGCACCTCGCGGATCACGCCGGCGACCTCGCCGAGCTTCTCCGGCTGGCAGCCCGCGTACACGGCCATGTGCCCGGCGTCGGCGTAACTCGCGACGGACGAGTACACCTGGTACGCCAGGCCGCGCTTCTCGCGCACCTCCTGGAACAGGCGCGAGCTCATCCCGCCGCCGAGCGCGGCGTTGAGCACCGACTGCGCGAACCGCCGGTCGTCGTGCCGCGACAGCGAACGCAGGCCGAGCATCACGTGCGCCTGCTCGGTGTCGTCGGTGTGCAGCGCGAGCTTCGGCGCCATCGCGATCCGCGCCCGCCCGCCCCGCGGCGGCACGGGGGTCGCCGTTCCGGTCAGCCGGTTCCGCAAAGCCTTGCGCACCAAGCGAAGCACCTGGCCGTGCTCGATGTTCCCGGCGACCGCGAGCACCATCCGCGGCAGCGTGTAGCGGCGCCGGTAGAACCCGCGCAGCGCCGAGGCGGACATCTCGACGATGGACTTCTCACTGCCGAGCACCGGACGGCCGAGCGCGTGATTGCCCAGGATCGCGCCGACGAACGTCTCGTGCAGCAGGTCCTCGGGGTCGTCGTCGCGCATCGAGATCTCTTCGAGCACGACACTGCGCTCGGTCTCGACGTCCTTGTCCGTGCACAGCGCCTCGAACACGACGTCGGTGACGAGGTCCATCGCGAGCGGCAGATCCTCGTCGAGCACCTGCGCGTAGTAGCAGGTGTGCTCCTTCGCGGTGAACGCGTTGAACTCGCCGCCGACCGCGTCGATCTCTTCGGCGATCTGGGTGGCGTCCCGGTTCGTGGTGCCCTTGAACAGCAGGTGTTCGAGGTAGTGGGCCGCGCCCTCGACCGACGACGGCTCGTCACGCGATCCGACGCCGACCCAGAGCCCGACCGTCACCGAACGGGACGCGGGAACGTGTTCGGTGATGACCCGGAGGCCACCGGCCAGCACACTGCGCTTGACCACCGCGCCGTCCGAAGTGGACTCCAGCGTGCGGGTGCTGCCGACGGGCTGTTCGTGCCCGGGAACCTGACGAGCCAACGGATTCCTTACTCACATGTCAGGAAAGGGTCGCTCAGGACGAAAAATGTCCTGAACGACCCTTTCCTGACGTTTCACATCGGTCTAGCCAGGACTACTACGCGTCGGCCTTCGGGGCCTCGGCCTTGTCACCCTCGGCGGGCTTCTCGGCGGCGTCGTCTTCCTTGACCACGATCAGGCTGATCTTGCCGCGGTTGTCGATGTCGGCGATCTCGACGCGGAGCTTGTCGCCCACGTTGACCACGTCCTCGACCTTGGCGATCCGCTTGCCGTTGCCCAGCTTCGAGATGTGCACCAGGCCGTCCTTGCCCGGCAGCAGCGAGACGAACGCGCCGAACGCGGCCGTCTTCACCACGGTGCCGAGGAAGCGCTCGCCGACCTTGGGCAGCTGCGGGTTGGCGATGGCGTTGATCTTGTCGATCGCCGCCTCCGCCGACGGGCCGTCGGCCGCGCCCACGTAGATCGTGCCGTCGTCCTCGATGGAGATGTCGGCGCCGGTCTCCTCGGTGATCGAGTTGATCATCTTGCCCTTCGGGCCGATGACCTCGCCGATCTTGTCCACCGGGATCTTCACGCTGGTGACGCGCGGAGCGAACGGGCTCATCTCGTCCGGGCCGTCGATCGCCTCGGCGATGACCTCCAGGATGGTGAGGCGAGCGTCCTTCGCCTGCTTCAGCGCGGCCGCGAGGACCTCCGACGGGATGCCGTCGAGCTTCGTGTCGAGCTGCAGCGCGGTGATGATGTCCTTGGTGCCGGCGACCTTGAAGTCCATGTCGCCCATGGCGTCTTCGGCGCCCAGGATGTCGGTCAGCGCGACGTAGCGGGTCTCGCCGTCGACCTCGTCGGAGATGAGGCCCATGGCGATGCCGGCGACCGGCGCCTTCAGCGGGACACCCGCGTTCAGCAGCGCCATGGTCGAGGCGCAGACCGAGCCCATCGAGGTGGAGCCGTTGGAGCCCAGCGCCTCGGAGACCTGGCGGATCGCGTACGGGAACTCGTCCCGCTTCGGCAGGACCGGGACCAGGGCGCGCTCGGCGAGCATGCCGTGGCCGATCTCGCGCCGCTTCGGCGAACCGACGCGGCCGGTCTCGCCGGTGGAGAACGGCGGGAAGTTGTAGTGGTGCAGGTACCGCTTCGTGGTCTCCGGGGAGAGCGAGTCGATCTGCTGCTCCATGCGGAGCATGTTCAGCGTGGTGACGCCCAGGATCTGGGTCTCACCGCGCTCGAACAGCGCGGAACCGTGCGCCCGCGGGATCACGGCGACCTCGGCGGCGAGCGAGCGGATGTCGGTCAGGCCGCGGCCGTCCATGCGGATCTTGTCCGTGAGGACGCGCTTGCGCATGATCTTCTTCGACAGGGCCTTGAACGCCGCGCCGATCTCCTTCTCACGGCCCTGGAAGGCTTCGCCCTCGCCCAGGCCGATCTTCTCCAGCACCGCGGCCTTGACCTGGTCGGTCGCGTTGTCGCGGTCCTGCTTGCCCGCGATGGTCAGGGCGTTCGCGAGGTCGTCGGTCGCGATGGCGGCGACGGCGTCGTACGCGTCCTGCTCGTAGGCGAGGAAGACCGGGAACTCGCCGGTCGGCTTGGCGGCCAGCTCGGCCAGCTGCTGCTGGGCCTCGCACAGCACCTTGATGAACGGCTTCGCGGCCTCGAGGCCCTCGGCGACGGCGATCTCGTCCGGCGCCTTGCCCCCGGCGGCGATCAGGTCGAGCGTCTGCTCGGTGCCCTCGGCCTCGACCATCATGATGGCGACGTCGTCACCGACGATGCGGCCGGCGACCACCATGTTGAAGGTGGCCTCTTCCAGCTGCTTCCAGGTCGGGAACGCGACCCACTGGCCGTCGATCAGCGCGACGCGGACGCCGCCGACCGGGCCCGAGAACGGCAGGCCGGCGATCTGCGTCGAGGCCGAGGCCGCGTTGATCGCGAGGACGTCGTACGGGTCCTCGGGGTTGAGGCTCTGGACGGTGATGACGACCTGGATCTCGTTGCGGAGACCGTCGGCGAACGACGGGCGCAGCGGCCGGTCGATCAGGCGGCAGGTCAGGATCGCGTCGGTCGACGGGCGGCCCTCGCGACGGAAGAACGCGCCGGGGATGCGTCCGGCGGCGTACATCCGCTCCTCGACGTCCACGGTCAGCGGGAAGAAGTCGAAGTGGTCCTTCGGGTGCTTCGACGCGGTGGTCGCCGAGAGCAGCATGGTCTCTTCGTCGAGGTACGCGACGACGGCGCCGGCGGCCTGACGGGCCAGGCGGCCGGTCTCGAAGCGGACGGTGCGGGTGCCGAAACGGCCGTTGTCGATGACGGCTTCGGTTTCGTGCACGGTGACTCCGGTGGAGTCGGTCATAAGGTGTATCTCCTCTTTTGATCCTCTGTAACGGCGCGAGTCTCCCACCCTGGGACCTGTTTCGCCTGCGGACGCTCGAGGAGTGAGGCCGGTCTTCGATCGAAGCCCCCGGGCCGTTGCCCGGAAGCCACTACCGAGGACCGGCGGACGGTTCCTCGTGCGCGCTCGCGCCGCGTGTTGCTGTACTTGGACCGAGGGGGAGCGACCGCAGTGGTCACTCCCCCTCGGGTTCAAGCTATCGGCGCAGGCCGAGACGCTGGATCAGCGCACGGTAACGCTCGATGTCCACCTTCATCACGTAGTTCAGCAGCCGGCGGCGGCGGCCGACCAGCAGCAGAAGCCCGCGACGGGAGTGGTGGTCGTGCTTGTGAGCCTTGAGGTGCTCGGTGAGGCCGACGATGCGCTTGGTCAGCAGCGCGACCTGGGCCTCCGGGGATCCGGTGTCCGAGTCGTGCACGCCGTACTCGGCAAGGATCGACTTCTTTTCTTCGGTGGACAAAGCCACAGTGGTGCTCCTAGATACTCTGTGCCGTGCGGCCCGGACGATGCTTCACGCCGGGTGAGACGGTCACGGCCGCCACGGACTGCAGCCGGACCCAATCATCGAGGTTACCAGCCTCGTGATCAGCGGCTTCAGTCGCGGGCGTGGTTCAACGCGTACGACCGGATCACCCGGTAGCGCGAGACGCCCTGCTCACGGTCACTGCTCATCAGAACGGCCTCGGTCGCCGTCCAAGTCTCACTGGTGAACCCGGCCAGCCGCTCCTCCCACGCGCTCGCGGCGTCCGGCCGGTCGCGGGGGAAGCGGGCCAGTGTCAGGTGGGCCACATACGGCCTGCCCTCGCTCTCCGCGCCGGCCCGCAGGGCCAGCTCGTGGAGCCCGGTTCCGGACACACTCAACCACAGCACCCCGGGGAATGTCGCGGCCTTTTCCAGGCGGAGGTCGAGCGGGCCCGCGCCCGCCAGCCGTCCGGCGAGCCAATCGCCTCGTCCGGCCGGGTCGTCCGCGCCGTAGAAACCGAGGGTGATGTGCCAGTCCTTCCGCGGCGACCAGCGGAAACCCTCGCCGCCGGGAGTGCCCAGTGCGGCGGCGACCTGGTCGAGGACGCGATCCGGCGGGATCAGCGCGCTGAAGAGTGTCACGAACCGTTCTTGGCCGCCCGGCGCAGCAGATCCGCCAGCGACGGGAAATCGTCGTCGAGCAGCTTCGCGGCCTCGGTGAGGTCTTCGTCCTCGCCGATGTCCCGCAGCGCCGCGAGCACACCCTGGTCGTCGGCGACGGCGCCGACCGGGATGCTGTCCCGGCCCACCGTCGGCCGCGAGTCGCGGACGTCCTCCAGCGCCTCCTGCATGGCCTTGCGGTCCCCCGCGGCGACCGCGGGGACGAGCACCTTGCGCTCCAGCATGATCATCTTGGCGAGGACGACCGGGTTCCCGATCTTCGCGCGGCGCCCGCTCATCACCTGGCTGAGCATGGGCGCGCTGATGCCGAGCACCTCGGCGAGGAAGGCCTGGGAGATGTCGAAGGCGACGACCAGTCTCCGCACCCGATCGCCGAGCGGCTCCCCGTACCACTCCTTCTGCAGCGCGATGTTCCGCTGGACGATCTTGTGGTCCTCCACCTGGTCCGCTCCCCTAACCCCATCGAACGCCACGCGCGCGGTCCGTGACATCTTGCCACCGGAACGCACCCTGGCGGGCATGTTTGTCGATACTCGTCCGGCCGGGGCCGGGTCCGGTCAGTCCTGCTCGCCGAGCAGTTCCCTGGTCCGCGCGACGTCCTCGTCGA
The DNA here is from genome assembly GCF_003947535.1 of Amycolatopsis sp. WAC 04169. Taxonomy (NCBI): domain Bacteria; kingdom Bacillati; phylum Actinomycetota; class Actinomycetes; order Pseudonocardiales; family Pseudonocardiaceae; genus Amycolatopsis; species Amycolatopsis sp. WAC 04169. The sequence continues at coordinate 10,024 of NZ_QHJI01000013.1, forward strand.
TCTGTTTCACCAGACCCTCCGAAGTCGGGAAACGGACCTGATCCCGCAGCTTGGCGACGAAATCGAGTGCGACGTGCTGTCCGTAGAAATCCTCGTCGATGTCGAGGACGAAGGCCTCGACGGTGCGTTCCCGCCCGGAGAAGGTCGGGTTGGTCCCGACGGACACGGCGGCGCGCAGCCGGCTGCCGGAATCCGACGAACGGGTGAACCAGGCGCTGTAGACACCATCGGCGGGCACCGCGGCGAAACGCGGCGTCGACAGGTTCGCCGTCGGGTAGCCGAGGTCGTGCCCCCGGCCGTCGCCCCGGACGACGATGCCCTCCAGCCGATGCGGCCTGCCGAGCGCCTCGGACGCCGCCACGACGTCCCCGGCGTCGATGCACGAACGGACGTAGGTCGAAGAGAACGTGATGTCGTTGTCCGCCTGCTCCTGCGCGAGCAGGCCCTGCAGTTCCGCGCCCTGCGCCACGAAACCGAACCGCTTCCCCAGCGTGCGGAGCAGGCCGACGTCACCGGCCGCCTTCGCGCCGAAGGTGAAGTTCTCTCCCACGATCACCGCGGCCGCGTGCAGTTTGTCCACCAGCACCTCGTGCACGAACTCGTGCGCCGTCAGCCGCGACAGCTCCAGGGTGAACGGCAGCACGCAGAAGACGTCCGCCCCCAGGCCCTCGACCAGTTCCGCCTTGCGGCGCAACGTGGTCAGCTGCGCGGGATGGCTGCCCGGCCGGATCACCTCCGACGGATGCGGGTCGAAGGTCAGCACCACGCTCGGCACGCCGCGTTCGGCGGCGGCGCGGACCGTCCTCGAGATCAGCTCCTGATGACCGCGGTGCACGCCGTCGAAGACGCCGATCGTCACCACGCACCGTCCCCAGCTCCCGGGGAGGTCACCCAAACCACGCCAACGCTGCACTTCTAGCCCCGTCTCCTCAGGCCCGCTCCGCGCACCAGCCTAGGCGGGCAGCAACACGACGACCGACCGGGCCAGTTCGCCTTCGTCCGCCGCGAGGGCGAGCACGCGACCGTCCGGCCCGAACATCCCGTAGGTGCCCTTGATCCCGGCCGCGGGCACCCTCTGTCCATATCGGACCGCCTGCGCCGTGCGGGCGTCCAGATCGCGGCGCGGGAACGCGGCGGCGACGGCGGCGTCGAGGTCCAGCGACAGCTCCGGCTTGTCTTCGAGCTGGTCGAGGGTGCGGGCCTTGGCGAGGGTGAACGGGCCGACCGTGGTGCGCCGCAACGCGAGCAGATGTCCACCGGCCCCGAGCCCGGCGCCGAGGTCGCGGGCCAGCGCCCGGACGTAGGTCCCCGACGAACATTCGACTATCGCGTCGAGTTCGATCCGGCCGGCCTCGCGGCGGGTGGCGAGCAGATCGAACCGGTGCACGGTGACCGGACGCGGCGGGATCACGACCTCTTCGCCCGCCCGGACACGGGCGTACGCGCGTTTGCCGTCGATCTTGACCGCGCTGACCGCGCTCGGCACCTGCTGGATGTCCCCGGTCAGCGCGGCGATCCCGGCGGCGATCGCTTCGTCGGTGATCTTCTCGACGACGTCCGGGGCGGCTTCGGCGATCGGCTCGCCCTCGGCGTCGTCGGTCGTGGTGGACAGTCCCAAGGAGAGGGTCGCGAGATAGGTCTTGCGGTCCAGGGCCAAGTGGCCGAGGAGTTTCGTCGCGCGTTCGATGCCGAGCACGAGGACACCGGTGGCCATCGGGTCGAGGGTGCCGGCGTGCCCGACCTTGCGGGTGCCCATGAAACGACGCGCCCTGGCGACGACGTCGTGGGAAGTCATCCCGGACGGTTTGTCGACGATGACGAGACCGGGCGGCGGGGCTGGACGTTTCTTGGCAGGAGCCTGATTGGGGCGCGACACGGGCCGAACCCTATCTTTCGGGCCTTCGCCTAGGACGAGACGGGCAGCGGCGCTTCGGCGTCCCAGCGGCGGCGCCGGATCTGCACCGGGATCGCCTCGCCGCGGGCCTCCGCCTCGAACAGCAGAGCGCGGGTGCGCCGCCACCACACGAGCATCCGGAAGGTGCCGAACGCGAGCACCGCGATCACCGACAGCAGCGCCAGGCGGAACGTGCCGCCCGTCCACTCCAGCAGCACGCCGACCGCGAGCGCCGAGATCGTCGTGGCCACGAATCCGCCGACGTTCACCACGCCGGTCGCGGTACCGACGCGCGCGAGCGGGTTGTAGTCCCGTGCCAGCGCGAAACCGATCATCGACGCCGGGCCGCCGAGGGAGAGGAAGGCGAACACGGGGACCAGGACCGCGACCGGGATCGTCCCGCCCCAGCCGAGCAGGATCGCCCACATCACCGCGGCGCCGCCGATGTACCCGCCGACGAGCGGCATCCGCAGCGACGGGCGCCGCCCGATCAGCCCGCCGATCAGCGGCCCGCCGAGCATCGAGCCGAACACGAACACGATCAGCAGCGAACTCGCGGTGGCCTTCGGATATCCCTGCCCCTGCACGAGGAACGGGACACCCCAGAGCATGGTCAGCACGTTGGGCGCGAACATCGTGCTGAAGTGGACCCAGAACCCCAGGCGGGTGCCCGGGGTGCGCCACGCGTCGGCGACCTGGCGGCCCAGCAGCTTCGGGTGCACCCGTTCGCGTACGGGCGCCGGCCGGCCGGGCGGGGAGTCCTTGACGCGAAGGGCGACGACGGCGGCGTACAGCGCGGTCACCAGGCCGACGGCGAGGAACGTCGGGGTCCAGCCGGGGCCGTCGAGCAGCAGGCCGAGCGGGACCGTCGCGGCGAGGTTGCCGACGTACCCGATGGCCCCGGTCAGCGCGGCGAGCAGGGCGTACTGGCGGCCGGGGAAATGCGCGGCGATCAGCCGCATGATGCTCACGAAGGTCAGGGCGTCGCCGAAGCCGACGACGGCGCGGGCGATCAGGCCGAGCGGGTAGGAATCGGCGACCGCGAGCAGGATCTGGCCGAGGCCGAGGAAGAACACGGCGGCGGTGAGCACGCGGCGCGGGCCGTAGCGGTCGACGAGGACGCCGGTGGGGATCTGCATCGCGGCGTAGACGCCGACCTGCAGGACGGTGAACGTGCCGAGCGCGGCCGCGCCGACCCCGAACCGGTCGGCGGCCTGGAGCCCGGCGACGCCGAACGAGGTGCGGTGGAAGACGGCGAGGAGATAGACGGTGACGGCGGCGAACCAGATGAACCAGGACCGGCGGGTGGCTCGGCCTGTCACGGTGTCTCCTCCTCGGAACGGTTTCGGACGGGAAGACGCCCGCACTGCCGCCTCATATAGTTGTAGCTCCTAAGCAACGGTGAAACATAGCCGTTACCCGGGTGCTTTTCGCCACAGCGCCGGCCGCCACCACCGCGTTTCGTCCTCTGAATGCGGTAGTTGCACGCGCAAGGACCGCATCCAGAGGACTAAACGCGGACGGCGCCTTCCACGGCCCACCGGCCCGAGCGCCACCGCACCAGCAGGGTCGCCAGCCGCAGCAGCATGAACAGCGAGAGCCCGGTCCAGATCCCGGCCAGCCCCCAGCCGAAGGCGAGCGAAAGCCAGATCAGCGGCAGGAACCCCACCGCCGCGCTCAGCAGGGTCGCGTTGCGCAGGAAGGCGGCGTCGCCCGCGCCGAGCAGGACGCCGTCGAGCGCGAACACCACCCCGGCGATCGGTTGCAGCGCGACGAAGAACCACCAGGCGTGCGGGATCTGGCCGAGGACGGCCGCGTCCGAAGTGAACACTCGCGGCAGCACGCCGGCCACCGACGCGAACACGACGCCGAGGAAGCACCCGAACACCAGGCCGTAGGCGGTGATCTGGTTCGACACGCCGCGTGCCCGTTTGCTCGCCCCGGCGCCGAGCGCGGCGCCCACGAGCGACTGCGCGGCGATGGCGAGCGAGTCCAGCACCAACGCGAGGAACGTCCAGAGCTGCAGCACGACCTGGTGCGCGCCGACGGCCTCGGTCGACGTCCGCGCGGCGACCGCGGCGGCGGACACGAAGCACGCCTGGAAGGCGAGACTGCGCAGCACCAGATCCCGGCCGAGACCGAGCTGGGCGCGCATCACCTTCGGCTCCGGGCGCAGCGGGACCCGCTCCCGCACCAGGGCCGCGATGAACAGCGACGCCGAGATCACCTGCGCGACGACGTTCGCGATCGCCGAACCTTCCAGCCCCCAGTCCGCGCCGTACACCAGCACCGGGCACAGCACGGCCGAGATCCCGTTGCCCGCCAGCACATAGCGCAACGGTTTCGCGGAGTCCTGCACGCCGCGCATCCAGCCGTTGCCCGCCATCGTGATCAGGATGAACGGCGTGCCGAACAGCGCGATCCGCAGCCAGGAGACGGCGGCGTCGGTGATCGCGGCGTCCCCGGACAGGACGCGGGCGATCGGGGCGGCCAGCAGCTGCCCGGCGACGATCACCACCAGCCCGACGATCACCGCCAGCCACGTCGCCTGGACACCTTCGCGCACGGCGTCACCCCGGCGGCCCGCGCCGTGCAGCCGCGCCGTCCGCGACGTGGTGCCGTACGACAGGAACGTCAGCTGGCTCGAAACCTGCGACAGCACGACACCGCCGACGGCGAGGCCCGCCAGCGGCAGCGCGCCGAGATGCCCGACGACGGCCGTGTCCACCAGGACGTACAGCGGTTCGGCGGCGAGGACGCCGAGCGCGGGCACGGCGAGGCCGAGGACGCGTTTCGGCGGGACGCGCTCGTCGGGTTCGGAAGCTTCAGGCACCACCGCAGACTAGACGTCTGGTACGACAGTCCCAGTCGCCGGGAAACCCGCCGGGCCGAAGCGGGCGTGCTTCACCCCGGTGGCGAACGCCCAGTACCGGTCCCCGTACGACCAGTGCCACCATTCGCTCGGGTAGTTGACGAATCCGGTCGCGGTCATCGCGTCGATGAGCGTCTCCCGGTTGGCACGCGCTTCCGGACCGATCAGCGCGGATTCGGTGAAGCATTCCGTCCCGTACTCCGGCGGCGTCGCGTTCACGTCGGTCCCCATCGGCAGTTCGACGCCGTCGACGGTGCACAACGTGAGGTCCACCGCTCCCCCGGCGACATGCGGCGCGACCTCCGGCGGTGACACGTAGGTGGCGGCTTCGGCGGCCACCTGTGCGGACGACCACTCCGGGTTGGCGCGCGCGATCCTGGCCATGCTGTCCTCGAAGTACCGCTCCTGCACCTCCCTCGGCCGGAAGCCTTCGACGACGAGCAGCCGGAGCCCGCGCGGGAGCTGGCATTGCGCCGCGACGAGCCGGTCGGCGACGCTGAGCCGCACGTGCGCGAAGGCACCCCGATCGTCGGCGAGCCTGGGGTCGATCCGGATGGCACCGGTTTCCCGCAGATCCACCAGGGGTTCCCCGCACTCCCGGACGGGCACGGCGGCGATGCGGGGATCCGACAACGACACGAACGAAGACATGGGCCCCACTGTCCACGAGCGTCCTTCAGGAACGCTGTAACCCGGTTACAGCGAAGGCGCCCGATTTGGGTACTTTGCGAGGGGCCGTGAGTGACAAAGAGGGCTAGAGGGGTAAGTCAAACATGGCGTGATGGAGTTGGTGGCGAGAGCATGCTCACCACAGAGACCTGGCGCGCCCATGACTGTCCACAAGGGACAAATTCAGAGGCAAAATGCCCGATTTAGCCACTTTGCGCAGGGGTCGTGAGTGATTTGGGTGGTTCTAACCCTCATTAACACTCACGACCCCGTCCAGAAACGGACATAAAGGCATCAATCGGATGCCCGATCGACGCGATATGTCCCTTGTGGACACTCGGGATCAGGCCTGTCCGCATCGCCAGTCCAGACTCTAGTGGCACACCACTTTAGAACGACCCGAATCACTCACGACCCCGCCCGGTTACAGCGGAGAGTTCCCGATACTCGCGGGCACCGTAGGTCCGGAAGATCTCGCACGCCTCCGCGGTCATCCGCTCCCCGGCCCGCACGTCGCCGAGCGCGTCGTGGACCTCCGCGAGCGTGCGCAGGGTCCGCGCCCGGAACAGTTCGGCGCGCAGGTCGGTCCACCGCCGGAGCGAGTCCTCCAGACAGTCCTTCGCCTGGTACAACCGGCCTTCCGCGAGATGCACCTCCCCGACGACGCGGAGGGTGCACGCGTGGCCGAAGGCGTCGCCGAGTTCACGGCAGACCTCCAGCGCGTTCTCCGCCAGCCGCCGCGCAGCGACCGAATCCCCGCGCCGCAGCAACGCCTTGGCCAGCGCGCGTTCGGAGTACGCGGCCAGCATCCGGTCCTCGGTGCCCTCGAACACGGCGAGCGCGGCACGTGCGCACTCTTCGGCCTCGGCCCACTCGCCGCGGGCCCGGTGATACAGCGAGAGGCTGCGCAGGGTCAGCCCTTCACCGCGCCGGGACCCGGCCGCCGCGAACGACGCCCGCGCCTCGGTCAGCGCGGTCAGTGCTCCCGGGTATTCGCCCAGCTCCAGCCGTACCGTGCCGGCCAGCCGGTGGACGTGGCCCATCGCCCCCGGATCGTCCAGCCCGGACCACATCCGCCCGGCCCGGTCCAGGAAATGCACCGCCTCGGGCAGGTAGCCCTGCTCACGGCAGGCGGCGCCGAGCGCGGCGAGGGTGGCGGCCTCGCCGCGGACGTCACCGGCGGCGCGGAACATCGACAGCGCCTGGCTCAGATGCGCGCGGGACCGGGGGAAATCGTCGTGCTCGTAGTACAACTGCCCTAGCCCCGCCAGCAGAGTCGCCTCGCCCAAGGCGTTTTCGGTGCGGCGGGCGGCGGTGAGCGCCGCGTCGTGGGTGCGGCGCCAGGAGCCGAGCGAATCGTCGAGCACCCGGTTGTGCCCGCCGAACGCGGTGCCGCACAAGGCCGACGAGAGCCCGACCGCGATGTCGACCAGGTCCAGTGCCGCCGCCAGCTCGACGGCGGTGGTCATCGCCTCCTCCTCGGCGCGGAACCATTCGTACGGCCTGGCCACGACCCGCCGGGCGATCTCCTCCCCGACCGGACGGCCCAGCCGGGAGGTGCCCTGGATCGACGGCACGACCGGCGGCAGGGTCTCGTTGATCCGTTCCACCAGCCAGATCCAGCCACCGAGCACCCGCTCGACGGTGGCGGCCCGGTCCGCGGCGGACTCCTCCTCGACGGCACGTTCCAGCGCGAACAGGCGGACGAGGTCGTGCAGCCGGTAACGCATGAGCCCCAAGGGATCCACGCCGTCGACTTCGAGCAGCGACACGTCGACGAGGTCTTCGAGCACCTGCTCCGCGTCGTCCGGATCGGACTCCAGCGCCGCCGCGGCGACCCACGCGGGGAAATGCGCGAGACCGAGCGATCCCAGCCGTCGCAACGCGGTCCGCGCCGCCTTGGGCAGGAGCGTGTAGCTCAGGTTGATGCTGGCCCGCACCTCCTGGTCGCCGACCACCAGCTCGTCGAGGCGGCGCTGCTCCTGGGCGAGGCGGTTCGCCAGCCGGGACAGCGACCACTGCCGCCGGGACACCAGCCGCGCGCCGGCGACGCGGATCGCGAGCGGCAACTGCCCGCACAGCTCGGTGATCTCGGCGGCCGAAGCGGGCTCGGTGCTCGCCCGCTCGGCCCCGACGATGCGGGTGAGCAGGTCGAGCGCGGCGTCCGCGGGCAGCACTCCCAGTTCACAGAAGGTCGCACCCGCCAGTGCCGGAAGCCGGTTGCGCGAAGTGACGATCACCGCGCACCCCGGCCCGCCGGGCAGCAACGGGCGGACCTGCGCCTCGTTCGCGGCGTCGTCGAGCACGACGAGCATGCGGGTGCCGTCGAGCACCGTCCGGTAGCGGGCGACGCGTTCGTCGAGCGAGCCGGGCGGCGTCGTCGCGGGATCGAAGTCGCGCAGGACGCGGCCGAGCACTTCTTCGGCGGTCGCGGGGCTGCCGGTGGAGCCGTGGAGTTCCAGATGCAGCTGCCCGCCGGGGAAGTGCTCGGCGATCTCGTGCGCGATCCGGTGCACCAAAGTGGACTTGCCGACGCCGCCCGCGCCGGACACGACCGCGACCGGCATCTCGCCGGGCCGCACCAGGGTCGCGCGCAGCGCCGCGAGCTCGGGCGCGCGGCCGGTGAAATCGGGTGGCGGCGACGGCAGCTGCCGCGGGGTGCGGGAGGTGACGGCCGGGAGCAGCGCGGCGTCGGACCGCAGGATCGACTCGTGCACCTGGCGCAGCTCCGGGCCGGGATCGATACCCAGCTCGTCGGCCAGCACCTTCCGGCCGCGTTCGTACACGTCCAGCGCTTCGGCCTGCCGTCCGGACCGGTACAGCGCGACCATGAGGCCGCCGCGCAACCGTTCCCGCGTGGGATGCAGGGCGACCAGTTCGGTGAGTTCCGCGAGCAGCCGCGGGCCTTGTCCCGCCGCCAGATCCGCGTCGACGCGCTCCTCGACGACGGTCAGCCGCAGCTCGTCCAGCCGGCTCGCTTCGGCACGCAGGAACGACTCGCCGATCCCGCCGAGCGCGGGGCCCCGCCACAGGGCGAGTCCGGAGCGGAAGAGGTCCGCCGCCTCGGTGTGGTCACCGCCCTGCGCGGCCTGCCGTCCCCGTTCCACCAGCCGCTCGAACATCCGCACGTCGAGGGCGTCCTCGGCGACGTCGGCGCGGTAGCCGTTCCGATCGGACACGATGACCTGCGGCAACCCCGCCGCGTCGAACGCACGGCGCAGCGTCGCGACATACGTCTGCACCACCGCGCGGGCGGTCGTGGGCGGCTCCTCGCCCCAGACCACGCCGATCAGCCGTTCGGCGGGCACCGTCCGGCCGTAGCCCAGCAGCAGCGCCGCGAGCAGCGTGCGCGGTTTGACCCCCGGGAGCGCGATCGGCCCCGACGGGCCCGCCACCTCCATCGGCCCGAGCAGAGAAAACCTCATCCGTCCCTCCCCAGAAGCGGATCCACCTACAGCGCACCGCCTCGCTGTAGCCCGCGTTGAAGCGGGGCTACAGCGGCCTCCCGCAGCCTCTGTGTCGTCCACTCCACATCATGCTCAGGAAAGGTCGTCATGAACAGCTCCGGTTCTCCCAGAGCGGTCCGGTTCGCCGCCGCCCTCATGGCCCTCGTGACAGTCGTCGCAGGCTTGCTCACGTTCGGCACGCGGAACGAGGCGAGCGCGGCGTCCACGGTGGGCGGCGCGATCACCCGCGCCGAGATCATCGCCCGTGCCAAGTACTGGTACGACCGGGGTGACACCTGGTACAGCCAGGACCAGGCGGACGCGATCTCCGACGGCACCGGCGGGAAGTACCGCCCGGACTGCTCCGGCCTCGTCGCGATGGCCTGGCACCTGCCCAAGAAGTCCGACGGCTGGGACCTCAACACCGGCGACTTCGAGTCCTATTCGCACAAGTCCTGGCTGGGCAGCCTGCACGATCTGCTGCCCGGTGACGCCCTGCTCAAGAACGGTCACATCGAGCTGTTCGAAAAGTGGGTCGACCCCAAGGACCACTCGGCGGGCGCCTGGGTCTACTCGGAGAACACCTACGGCCAGAAGACCAACCACAACACCAACTCCTGGTCGGAGATGACCACCTACCGCGGCATCCGCTACGACAAGGTCATCGAGAAGTCCCTCGACGGCGGGGACTTCGACGGCAACGGGGCGGGCGACATCTACGCCACCGGAACCGGCACCCTGACGATCTGGAACGGCAAGGGCAACAACAACTTCGGCACCGCGGATCCCGTGGGCGGCGGCTGGGACGGCTTCACCCGGCCCGCGGCCGGTGACTTCAACAAGGACGGCAAGACCGACCTCGCCGCCGTGAAGAACGGCACGTTGTACGTCTGGAACGGCAAGGGCGGCAACAAGTTCGGCGCCGCCGACGCCGTCGGAAGCGGATGGGAACCCTTCACCGCACCCGTCGCGGGCGACTTCAACAACGACGGCATCAGCGACCTCTCCGCGGTCAAGGACGGCACGCTCTACATCTGGAACGGCAAGGGCGGTAATCACTTCACTCCCGCCGACTCCGTCGGTGGCGGCTGGGAACCCTTCACCGCACCCATCGCCGGTGACTTTAACAACGACGGGAAAACCGATCTGGCGGCCGTCCGCGACGGCAACACCCTCCACATCTGGAACGGGAAGGGAAGCAACAAATTCGGTGCCGCCGACGCCATCGGCAGTGGCTGGGGTGACTACCACGCCACGCTGATGTCCCTCGGCGACGTCAACAAGGACGGCCACTCCGACATCGCCGCCGTCGACAAGAACACCGGCACCCTCTACCTGTGGAACGGCAAGGGCGGCAACAAGTTCGGCCTGGCCGACGCCCTCGGCGGCGGCTGGCTCCCCCACTTCTGATCGGTTCCGTCCCCACCACGACCTTGGAGGGTCGACCAGTGTCGAAGAACTTCACCCGCCGGGTGACCACGGCAGCCCTGACCGTCTTCGCGATCACCGCCCTGTCCCCCGTCGCGCACGCCGAAGAAGAACCGGCCGGCTTGGTGACCGCCGCCTACGCGACCGCCCCGTGCGACCGCTCGGGTACGACCAGCGGGGACACCGCCCTGGCCACGCAGCTGAACGGCACCCTGACCGCGAAGATGCGGGGATACCTGACCGCGTACCGGATGTCGTGCGCCCGCATGGTCGTCGAAGCCGTCCGCGATCGCGGGCTGAGCCAGAGAGCCGCGGCCATCGCCATCGCCACGGTGATCGTGGAGACCAGTCTCCAGAACATCAGCGAGGAGGTCGATCACGACAGCCTCGGCCTGTTCCAGCAGCGCGCGTCCTGGGGCAGCGCGACGAACCGGCTCAACCCCGTCTGGGCCACCAACGCCTTCCTCGACAAGATGGTGCGCGTGTACCCGAACGGGTCCTGGAGCTCGGCGCCGATCGGGGAGGTGTGCCAGGCGGTGCAGGTCTCGGCGTATCCGGACCGCTACCAGACCGAGGCCGGTGACGCGCAGAAGATCGTCAGCGCGCTGTGGCAGCGGTCGACCGCGGACGGCGGTGACTTCGACGGGAACGGCGTCGGAGACATCTACGCGACCGGCACGGGCACGCTGACGATCTGGAACGGCAAGGGAAGCAACAACTTCGGCGCGGCGGACGCCGTCGGTGGCGGCTGGGACGGCTTCACCCGGCCCGCCGCCGGTGACTTCAACAAGGACGGCAAGACCGACCTCGCCGCCGTCAAGAACGGCACGCTCTACGTCTGGAACGGCAAGGGCGGCAACAAGTTCGGCGCCGCCGACGCCGTGGGCAGTGGGTGGGAACCCTTCACCGCACCCGTCGCCGGAGATTTCAACAATGACGGCATCAGCGATCTGTCGGCCGTCAAGGACGGGACCTTGTACATCTGGAACGGCAAGGGCGGTAATCACTTCACCCCCGCCGACTCCGTCGGTGGCGGCTGGGAACCCTTCACCGCGCCCGTCGCGGGGGACTTCGACAATGACGGGAAGACCGATCTGGCCGCGGTGCGCGACGGCAACACCCTCTACATCTGGAACGGCAAGGGAAGCAACAAATTCGGCGCCGCCGACGCCATCGGAAGCGGCTGGGGCAACTACCACGCCACCCTGATGTCCCTCGGTGATGTCGACAAGGACGGCCACAGCGACATCGGTGCCATCGACAAGAACACCGGCACCCTTTACCTGTGGAACGGCAAGGGCGGCAACAAGTTCGGCGCCGCCGACGCCCTCGGCGGCGGGTGGCTCCCGCACTTCTGAAACGGTCCCGGTCAGCGGAGGAACGGTTCGTAGCGTCGTTGCCGGCGCAGCGACTCGATCTGCCGCGTGGTGTCGAGCGAGACACTGACCAGGAAGACGAGCACCACCTGCAGGGTCACCCCGGCGACGAACAGCGTCGCCGGGGTGGCGCCGAGCAGGGCCAGACCGGCGACCGGGATCAGCGCGACCACGCCCAAGCCGAACGCTCCGAAGGCGATGATCCGGCGGTTCACGTAGTCGAGGTACTCGGCGGTCCAGTTCCCCGGCCGGATCCCGGGGACGAAACCGCCCGCCCGCACCAGCTCGTCCGCCACCTTGTCCATGTTCTGCGCCACGGCCGCCCTGGCGAAGGCGAAGAGGCAGACGAGGACGAAGTAGACCGCGATCCACCAGGCATCCTCCAGGCCCGAGAGGAACACCAGCACCGACAGCAGCACCGCGGCGAGCACGGCCGGGCTGTTCGCTTGGGCGAAGCGAAGGGGGATGTAGGACGGGGTGCCGCCGAAAGCGCGCCTGCCGATCATCCGCTTGGCGTACTGCACCGGGACGCGGCGCTGCCCCTGCGCGACGACGATCGTGATCACGGTGACCGACAGCGTCACCACGGCCGTGACCACGACGGCGGCCCAGCCCTTCCTTTCATACATGCGCAGGAACTCCGGTGGCAGCACCGCCAGGACCTGCGCGAGCAGCAGGATCCGGACCCCGTGGCCGAAACCCCGCTCGGTGATCAGCTCGGTCAGCCGCAGTACCACCGCGGTGCCCGCGGTCAGGCACGCCACCGTGACGGCTCCGTCCAGGACGTCCTGTCCTCGGGACACGACCAAGCCGACGGCACCGAGCAGGCCGAGCACGACGACGATCCGTCGCCGGTACCGCGTCAGCACCCGGGCTCCGGCTTCACCTTCCGCCCGGAGCGCCGCCAGTCGCGGGATCAGGACGATCAGCGCTCGCAGGACGAACGGGGCGACCAGGCAGGGAAGGACACCGAACCCGAACACCGTGGCCAGGCGACCGCCGGTGAGGAGGTCGAGGATCCAGCGCCACGCATGATCACTCAGGGGCAGGCGGCTCGTCTGGGGCGTGGGCAGGCTCTGGCCCAGCCGGAACAGCGCGATCACGCCCAGCGTGACCAGGATCCGGCGGCGGAGGGGGTTTCGTTCGTTCATCGTGGCTCACGTTAGGAACCGCCGATGAAATTACGATGACACCGTTCGTCAGAGCAGCGGCGCCCTCGACAGGGCCTCCCGGATCTTGCCGAGCACCTCGTCGGCCGTGCCCTCGGCGGTGCACCCGGCCGCCTGGCGATGTCCTCCGCCGCCCAGCTCGCCGGCCGCGGCCGAGACGTCGACACCGCCCGCCGAACGGAGCGAGACCGTCCACCGTCGGCGCGGCCCGATCGGCGCGGCTTCCTTGAGCACCACGGCGACCCCGGCCTCGCGCACGGAGCGGACGACGTCGACGACCGCTTCGACCTCTTCGGCACGGACGGACCGCGCGGCGTCGAGCGTCACGACCGCGTGCGCGAGGCCGAAGCCGCGAGCCTCGTCCGGCTCGAGCCGGGCCCCCGCGAGGACGTCCGAAAGCATCGGCAGCCACGCGAACGGGTGGTCGTCGACGATCTCGCGGACCACCTTGTCCGGGTCAACCCCGGCTTCAAGCAGCTTCGCGGCCATCTGATGGGTGGAGGGCCGGGCCCGGCGGAACCCGCTCGTGTCGGTGACCAGCCCCGCGTACAGGCAGCGCGCGATCGGCTCGTCGATCTCGGTGCCGAGTTCCTCCAGCAACGCGAAGACGAGGACCGCGGTGGCTTCGGCGGTGTCGTCGACGACGTGGTGCGTGCCGTAGAAGACGTTGGACGCGTGGTGATCGATCACCAGGACGTCGCCGCCCGCCGCGCGGACGGCGTCCACCCGCGGTGCGAGTTTCCCGAGCCTGCCGGGGGTGGGCGTGTCGAGCGCGACCAGCAGCCCTTCGCTTTCCGGCAGCTCGCTCGCGGGGACGTAGAGCCCGCCGACGTCCAGGCTTCGCAGGGTTTCGGGCATCTCTTCGGGCTCGCCGACCGAGACGCGGACCTCGGCGCCGCGCAGCTGCAGTGCCCGGGCCAGCGCCAGTGCGCTGCCGAGCGCGTCGGCGTCCGGGCGGACATGGCCGAGCAGGGTCACGTCGGTGGCGCGCGCTAGGAGGGCGGCGGCTTCCTTCAGGTTCGGCACTGGAGTGGCTGTCACAATCAGTCAAGCTACGCTCTACCGGATGTCCGAGTACGCGATCCTGGTCTACCCGTCCGCCAACCGGGTCTACACCGACTCCACCCCGGCGCTGCTGCGCGCGGAGCTGGCGGTGTTCGGTCTGTCCGCTTTGGAGACCGAGGTCTCCGAGATCGGCGAGACGGAACTCGGCGGCGTCGGCTACCTCACCTTCACCACGCCCGCCCCGCTGAGCGAACGCGATCTCGCGCTCCTTTCGAACCTTTCGGCGCTGTACGCGCTGTTCGAACTCGGTGACGGCGTCCTGAAGCCGGTGACGATCAGCCCGCTCGCGAACTTCGACTCGGATCTGCTGACCATCCAGAAGTACCCGGGCAAGACGAACGAGCTGTTCACCAAACTCCTCGTCAACGTCACCCTCCTGTCGATGGCGGACCCGGCCGCGATGCTGGACAGGCCGCTGCACCTGCTCGACCCGCTCTGCGGCCGCGGCACCACGCTGAACCAGGCGATGATGTACGGCTTCGACGCCACCGGCCTCGACGTCGACGGCAAGGACTTCGACTCCTACGAGATGTTCATCAAGACCTGGCTGAAGCAGAAGCGGATCAAGCACAGCGCCGAATCCGGTCAGGTGCGCCGCAACAAGGTCCGGCTCGGCAGGCGGCTCGACATCGGTTTCGGGATCACCAAGGAGCGGTACAAGGCGGGCGAGGTGCGCCGGCTGAGCTACCTCAACTGCGACACGCTCACCACCGACGAGCTGTTGCGGCCGAACTCGGTGGACCTCATCGTCACCGACGCCCCTTACGGCGTGCAGCACGGCAGCCACCGCACCCAGGACGCGTCGCTCGCGCGCAGCCCACGCGATCTGCTCGCGGCCGCCGTCCCGGTGTGGACGCGGGTGCTGCGCCCGGGCGGGGCGCTCGGCATCTCGTGGAACACCAACGTCGCGCCGCGCGAGGAACTCGCCGCGATCCTGGACAAGGCGGGCCTGGAGGTCCGTGAGGACGGCCCGTACGCCGACTTCGCCCACCGGGTGGACCAGGCGATCGTGCGGGACCTGATCGTCGCCGCGAAACCCGCCTGATCCCCCTCCTCCCGCATTTCGTCCTCTGAATGCGGTGGTGCGCGATGCCAACTACCGCATTCAGAGGACGAAATGCGGGAGAGTCAGGCGATGCGGTCCCCCACGAACTTCAGCACGTCGGGCATGATCTCGCGCCAGTAGTCGTCGTTGTGCGCGCCCGGGGTCATCTTCGCGACGGCGGGGTCCAGCGCCTTGATGAGTTTGCGGTCGGCGCGGGCGAAGGGATCCGAATTCCCGCACCACACCCCCGTCGCCGCGGCGGACAGGTCGCCGGTGTGCAGCAACGGCTCGTGCGACTCCCACTGCGCGCGATCCGCGAACACCTTGCGGGACTTGGCATCGGGCCAGCTCACGAACAGTGCCGCGCTGGCGACGGCGACAGCCTTGAGGTCCTTGTGGTCACGGGCGTAGCGCAGCGCGCCGAACCCGCCCATCGAGATCCCGAACATCGCCGACGGCGGCCGCAGCTGCCGCTGGGCGAGCCAGCCGGGCAGTTCGTCGGACAGCATCCGCTGCGGGTCGTCGGCCTTGCCGACGTCCACCCAGTAGTTGTCCCCGTCGACGGCGGCCACCGCGAAGCCGGGCAGCCCGGCCGCGACGGCCCGGTTCAGCGCGTCCTGCACACCCAGGTTCAGGAAGGTCCGGGCGTCCGCGCCGCGGCCGTGCAGGGCGACGCAGACCGGCATCCCGACCCGGGACACGCCGTCCGGCGCGATGATGACGAGGTTGACGTCGCGGTTCCGCGCCGCCGACCGCATCTTCTGCACCGTGACCGCTTCGGTGAGCGGCGTCGGCGTGCTCGGTGGGGCCACCGGCGGCGGCCCCACCAGAGGCGGTTTCTCGGCGCCGCAAGCGGAAAGCAGCGCCGACCCGCCGAGAGCCGCGGCCCCCAGCAGGAGACCACGCCGGCTCACGGCGTGGTCCGGTCGCTCAGCGACGGGTCTCCTCGTCGGCGAACTCATCGTCTTCGGCCTCTTCCCGCGGCGGCTTGTACGGGTCGGCTTCGCCGGCGTGCTGCGCCCCAGTGGCCCGCCGGGCGACCTCCGCATCGGCTTCCCGCGCCTTCGCGAGAAGGTCCTCGATGCGCTTGGCGTCCTCAGGAATACTGTCGGCCACGAAGGCCAGCGTCGGAGTGTAGCGGACTCCGGTGCCCTGCCCGACCTTCGTGCGCAGCACACCGCGGGCGGATTCGAGCGCCGCCGCGGCACCGGCGTGGTCGGGCGTGGACTCCAGGTTCTCGCCGAGCACCGTGTAGTAGACCGTGGCGTCGTGCAGGTCCGCCGTGATCTTCGTGTCGGTGATCGTCACGTAGTTGAGCCGCGGATCCTTGATGTCGTGCTCGATCGCGTGCGCGACGATCTGTGAGATCCGCTTGGCGAGCTTACGAGCCCGAGCGGGGTCGGCCATGGGAATTCGTCTCCTCGAAAGGTCTTCGTCAGTCGTCCGGGCCGAGCAGCCGGCGATGGCTGGAGAGCAGTTCGAACTCCGGCCTCCCGGCCACGAGGCGCTCACACGAGTCGAGCACGTCACGAACGTGCTCGCCACTCGCCGCGACCACGGCCACACCGATCAGCGCGCGCCGGTGCAGGTCTTGATGGCCCGCTTCGGCGACGGAGACGTCGAAACGCCTGCGCACCTCGGCCAGCACCGGCTTGATCACGGATCGCTTCTGCTTGAGCGAGTGGACGTCGCCCAGCAGGATGTCGAGCTCAAGAGCTCCTACGAACATGTGGGGTTCTGGGTTGTTTCGAAGGTGAAGCGGCGCTCCCCCGCCCAGATGCGGAGGAGCGCCGCTTTGTCACTTACGCACGCGGCTTTTCGCGCTGCTCGTAGGTCTCGATGATGTCGCCGACCTTGAGGTCGCTGTACGACCCCAACGTCAGACCACACTCGTAACCGTCGCGAACCTCGACCACGTCGTCCTTGAACCGCCGCAGCGAGCTGATCGGCAGGTTCTCGGCGACCACGGTCGCGTCGCGGAGCAGGCGGGCCCGCGCGTTGCGGCGGATCTCGCCCGAGGTGACGAGGCAACCGGCGATGGTGCCGATCTTCGAGGACTTGAAGACCTCGCGGACCTCGGCCTTGCCGAGCTCCACCTCTTCGTACTCCGGCTTGAGCATGCCCTTCAGAGCCTGCTCGATCTCCTCGATCGCCTGGTAGATGACCGTGTAGTACCGGACGTCGACGCCTTCGCGGGTGGCCCGCTCGGTCGCCTTGCCCTGCGCACGGACGTTGAAGCCCAGGACGATCGCGTCGGACGCGGTCGCCAGGTCGATGTCGGACTCGGTGACGCCACCGACACCGCGGTGCACGACGTTGAGTTCGACGTCGTCGCCGACCTCGAGCTGCACCAGCGAGGCTTCGAGCGCCTCGACGGTACCGGAGTTGTCACCCTTGATGATCAGGTTGAGGCTGTTCGTCTCCTTCAAGGCGGAGTCGAGGTCCTCGAGGCTGACCCGCTTGCGACGCGACGCGTTGAGGGCGTTGCGCGTCCGGGCGGAGCGGCGCTCGGCGATCTGCCGGGCGACGCGGTCCTCGTCGACCACCAGGAAGGTGTCGCCCGCGCCCGGCACCGAGGTGAACCCGATGACCTGGACGGGACGCGACGGGTACGCCTCGGTGACGTCGACGTTGTGCTCGTCGACCATCCGGCGGACGCGGCCGTAGGCGTCACCCGCCACGACCGAGTCACCGACGCGCAGCGTGCCTCGCTGGACCAGCACCGTGGCCACCGGACCGCGGCCGCGGTCGAGGTGGGCCTCGATCGCGACACCCTGGGCCTCCATGTCCGGGTTGGCCCGGAGGTCCAGCGCGGCGTCGGCGGTCAGCAGGATCGCCTCGAGCAGGCCGTCGATGTTGATGTTCTGCCGCGCGGAGATCTCGACGAACATCGTGTCGCCGCCGTACTCCTCGGCGACCAGGCCGTACTCGGTCAGCTGCTGCCGGATCTTGTCCGGGTTCGCGCCTTCCTTGTCGATCTTGTTGATCGCGACCACGATCGGCGCCTTGGCGGCCTGCGCGTGGTTGATCGCCTCGACCGTCTGCGGCATCACACCGTCGTCGGCCGCCACCACGATCACCGCGATGTCGGTCGAGTTGGCACCACGGGCACGCATGGCGGTGAACGCCTCGTGACCCGGGGTGTCGATGAAGGTGATCAGGCGCGGGGTGCCTTCGAGCTCGGTCTCGATCTGGTAGGCGCCGATGTGCTGGGTGATGCCACCGGCTTCACCTTCGCGCACCTTCGTCTTGCGGATCGTGTCGAGCAGGCGGGTCTTACCGTGGTCGACGTGACCCATGATGGTCACGACCGGCGGGCGGACCTGCAGATCCTCTTCCTCACCCGCGTCTTCGCCGTAGGTGATGTCGAAGGTCTCGAGCAGCTCCCGGTCCTCTTCCTCGGGACTGACGACCTGAACGTTGTAGTTCATTTCGCCGCCGAGCAGTTCCAGGATGTCGTCGGACACCGACTGCGTCGCCGTGACCATCTCGCCGAGGTGGAAGAGCACCTGCACCAGCGAAGCCGGGTTGGCGTCGATCTTCTCGGCGAAGTCGGTCAGCGAGGCACCACGCGGCAAGCGGATCGTCTCGCCCTGCCCCTTGGGCAGACGGACACCGCCGACGCTGGGCGCCTGCATGTTGTCCATGTACTCCTGGCGCTTCTGCCGCTTCGACTTGCGACCCTTGCGCGAGGGACCACCGGGACGCCCGAAGGCACCCGCGGTACCGCCACGGCCACCGGGGCCGCCACGACCGCCACCGCCACCGCGGAAGCCGCCGCCACCGGCCGGGGCGCCGCCCCCACCGGGACCGCCGCCACCGGGACGGAAACCGCCGCCACCGCCACCGGGACGGAAGCCGCCACCGCCGCCGCCACCGGGACCGCCGCGGAAACCTCCGCCGCCGCCACCGGGACCGCCACGGGCGCCGCCGCCGGGGCCACCACGGGCTCCACCACCGGGACCACCGCGACCGCCACCGGGACCACCGGCCGGACGGGCCGGGCGGCCCGGCATCATGCCGGGGTTCGGGCGCGGGGGCATGTTGCCCGGGCTCGGCCGGTTACCACCGGGCGCGCCGCCACCGGGACGGGGAGCCGGACGGTCGCCGCCGCCCTGACCGCCACCGGGACGCGGCGGGCGGTTGTCGCCGCCCTGCTGGCCGCCACCGGGACGGGGGCCGGACGGACGCGGGGCCGGGGCACCGGAACCCACACCGAACGGGTTGTTGCCGACGCGCGGGGTGCGCGGGCCGGGCTTCGGACCGCCGGGCTTGGGGCCCTGCGGCTTCGGCGGCACGACCGAACCCTGCGACGGCGTCTGGGACGACGGCGGGGTGGCCGGGGCTGCCGGGGTCTCCTTCTTCGGCTCGGCCGGAGCGGCCTTCGCCGCCGGAGCGACCTCTTCCTTGGGCGCCGGCGGCCGGGGGCCGGGGCGCGGACCCGGGCGGGCGCCCGGGGTGGGACGGGACGGCTGCTGGGCCGGGGCCGACGGTGCGGACGCCGCCGGAGCGGGTGACGCGGGGGCGGCCGGGGCCTCGGACTTCGCCGCGGGCGCGGGCTGAGCGGGCTTCGCGGCCGGAGCCGGGGCAGCGGGCTTCGCGGGAGGCGCGGGCGAAGGGCGCGGGCCGGGGGTGGGAACCGGCTTCTTCTTGCCGTCCTTGGACGGGTACGCGTCACGGAGACGGCGGGCGACCGGCGCCTCGACGGTGGACGACGCGGACTTCACGAACTCGCCCTGTTCCTTCAACTTGGCGAGAACTTCCTTGCTGGTGATGCCGAGCTCTTTCGCGAGCTCATGTACTCGGGCCTTGCCTGGCACAGCTCTCCTCATCTGGGGAGGCCGGCGGCAGACCCGCAGACCTCGTCCTATTGTCGCGCGTTCATTGATTCAGCTTCACGGCTGACTCATGACGGGTCGACCTGCTTCCTGATTCCATCCGGCACCGGGGATGTCCCGGCGCCCTTTAGCCTTCGGCGTGCCGCTCCAGGCGTTCGTGGACACCCTGGGCGTCGAGCGACCCGGGAACACGGAGTGCTCGGGGGAACGCCCTGCGCCGCTCGGCCTTGGCCAGACAGTCCGGCACGGGGTGCAACCAGGCACCCCGGCCCGGCAGCCGCCGACGTTCGTCGACGACCAACCGACCGTCCGCCGCGACCACTCGCAGCAACTCGCCGATCAAGGCCCGCTTACGGCAACCGACACAAGTGCGAACCGGGGTTTCCCGGTCATGCTGGGGGTCGGTTCCCGGCGGCGGACTCTGAACCACTCGTAAGTCTAGCGCTTCGACCTTCACTCAGCCGAACCGGTTGCCGCGGCGGGCCGCGCCTGCCCGGCGTGTGCTTCGTCACCCTGCTCGGGAGCGGCGTCGCTGCGGATGTCGATCCGCCAGCCGGTGAGCCGCGCGGCGAGCCGGGCGTTCTGCCCCTCCTTGCCGATCGCGAGCGAAAGCTGGAAGTCCGGGACGACGACGCGAGCGGTCTTGGCCCGCTCGTCGACGACCTTCACCGACACAACCTTCGCGGGCGACAGCGCATTCCCGACGAACTTCGCCGGGTCGTCGGAGTAGTCGATGATGTCGATCTTCTCGCCGGCCAGCTCGCTCATCACGTTGCGCACGCGCGCGCCGACCGGGCCGATGCAGGCGCCCTTGGCGTTGACGCCGGGCACCGTCGAGCGGACCGCGATCTTGGTCCGGTGTCCCGGTTCCCGCGCGACGGCGGCGATCTCGACCGTGCCGTCGGCGATCTCGGGGACCTCGAGGGCGAACAGCTTGTGCACCAGCTTCGGGTGCGAACGCGACAGCGTGATCTGCGGGCCGCGGTTGCCACGCGAGACGGTGACGACGTAGGCCTTGATCCGGTCGCCGTGCTCGTAGGTCTCGCCGGGCACCTGCTCGATCGCGGGCAGCACGCCTTCGATGTCGCCGACCTGGATGACGACCATGCCGCGGGCGTTGGCGCGGGCGTCGCGCTGCACCACGCCGGCGACGAGCTCGTTCTCCTTGGCGGAGAACTCGCCGAAGGTCTTCTCGTGCTCCGCGTCGCGCAGGCGCTGCAGGATGACCTGCCGCGCGGTGGTCGCGGCGATCCGCCCGAAGCCTTCGGGGGTGTCGTCCCATTCCTCGTCGGTCTGGCCGTCCGGGGTGAGGGTGTGCGCGAGGACGCGGACCAGCCCGCTCTTGCGATCGATGTCGATCCTGGCGTGCGGCTGGTGGCCCTCGGTGTGCTTGTACGCGGTGAGCAGCGCGGTTTCGATCGCTTCGATCACCGTCTCGAAGGGGATGTCCTTGTCCCGTTCGATCGCGCGCAGCGCGGCGATGTCGACGTTCACTTCGGCTCCTCCTTCGGCTCCGTGGTGGCGGCGTTCAGGGCCGACGCATCGGTTTCCAACAGTTTCAGGTCCTCGGCAGGTGGTTGCTTGAACTCGATCTCGATGACCGCCTTGGCCACCGAGGCGTACGGGACGTCCCGGATCTCGCCGTCCACGAGCACGCGCGCGGACTTCTCCCCCGCGTGCCCGACCCGGCCGATGAACGCCGCGCCTTCGGCCGGGGTGACCTTGACGAGACGGAACTTCGCGCGCCGCCAGTGCCGCCGCACGGTCAGCGGCCGGTCGAGACCCGGCGAGGTGACTTCGAGCGTGTACGCGCTCGCGATCACGTGCTCGTTCTCGTCGAGCGCGGCGGAGACCGCGCGGCTGACGCCCGCCACCTCGTCCAGCCCGACGCCGTCGTCCCCGTCGACGACGACCTTGACCAGCTGACGGCGGCCTGCCTGCTGGACCTCGAAGGAATCGAGGTCGAAACCCGCGGCCTTGACGGCTTCGGCCACGATGGGCTCCAGCCTGCTGGCGAGGTCGTTGGGCACGGTGGAGCGCTCCTGTTCGGCTGTGGGCGACCCGGCGGCGTGGATCCGGGTTCGGTAGTGGACCAGCTTATCCGGTCACCCCCGCGTGACGCGCGAGCGGCGGCCCCGCACGGGGTACTGGCAGGATGGGGCGGCGTGACCGGAAGATCGACAGAGCCGAGCCGTCGCACTTTCCTGCGGATGGGGGCGCTGGCCGCGCTGGCCGTGCCGCTGGCGTCCGCCTGCTCCCCGGGCTTCGACGAAAGCCCCGACCCGCTGGGCCCGTTGCTGCGCGCGGCGGTGACCGACGCGGCCGGAGCGAAGGCGCTGGGCGCCGAGGGCGAAGCGGTCGCCACCGCGCGGGCCGCGCACGCGGCGGCGCTCAAGACCGAGGTGGACCGGCTCAACCGGCCGAAGCCGGATCAGCCGGGCCCGGCGGCGACTCCGCCGCCGTCGTCGCTGGACGGCCTCAAAGAACGACTTGCCGTGGCCCGTAAACAGGCCGAGGGCCTCGTGCCGACACTGCCCCGCTATCGCGCCGGGATGGTCGCCTCGGTGGCGGCGGGCTGCGCGGCGCTGCAGCAAAGTTCGGAAAAGCTGGGCCGCGGCGACGAAGCCGGGGCCGTCGAGGTGCCCGCCGGGGTCCAGCTCAGCGGGGAGGCGGCGGAGGCCGTCCAGCAGGCACTGGCCGCCGAACACGCGGCGATCTGGGTGTACGGGCTGGTCAGCGCGTACCTGCCGGCGGCGTTCAGCGGCGCGGTGTCGCGGGGTACGGCCGAACACGTCAAACGACGGGACGTCTGCGAACGGATGCTTTCCGCGGCGGGCCAGGCGCCCACCGGACCGGAGGCCGCGTACGTGCCGCCGAGGCCGGTGACCGAGGCGAACTCGGCGATGGAACTGGTGGCGACCGCCGAGTCGGACGCGTCGGCGGCCTGGCTCGGCGTGGTCGACCGGACCGACGACGCGGCCTTGCGGACGACCGCGCTGAACGCGCTGATCGGGTCGGCGCGGCGGGGGACGGCTTGGCGGGCGGAGTTCGGCGCGAAGCCGGTGGCGATCGCGATGCCGGGCCAGTCGGTCTGAGGCTTCTTCGCGTCCCTTCAAACGCTAGGAAAGGACCGTTCCTTGCAAAATTTGCAAGGAACGGTCCTTTCCTAGCATCCGGAGGCGGGGATTCCGGTCAGCGGCGCAGGTCACCCGAGAGCCGCAGCGCGTCGGTCGCGATCCGCTCCAGCACCGGCTTGTCCTTCTGCTTGTCGTAGAAGCCCGCCAGCACGATGGCCACCTCGGCACCGCTGACGTGGGAGTCGTAGGCCGCGTCCTGCCCCGAGATCTTCGGCGCCCCCTGCGCCTTGAAGGTCCCGTCGCGCACCAGGTCGGACACGTTGCCCGTGCCGTCCTTGTCGGTCAGCGTCTTGAGCTGGGTCGCGGTGACCTCGCCGGGCATGGTGACCAGGACGACCGACACCAGCGCCTTCTTGCCACCGGTCTCCGTCGTGTACAGCGCCCGCGACAGGCGCGTGCACGGCGTGTCGGTGAAGAACTTCTTGGTGTCGCCGTAGGCCTTGCTCGCGCAGTCGGTGGTGACCTGCGGCCCTTCGACCAGCGTGAACTGGAATTGGCCGCTCTTCGACGGCGTGTCCGCGACCGGCGTCGGCTCCGGCTCGTGCCGGATCAGCCACCAGAGCAGCGCCGAGACGACCGCGATGGCGACCAGCGCGCCGCCTTTGAGCGCCAGTGCCTTGGTGTCCCTCGGCGGCTTCGGCGCGGACGGCGGTCCGCCCGGCCCTGCCGGTCGCACCGGCTGAAGCCGGGTCGTTTCCGTCGCTCCCGGGGTAAATTGCGCACCAACCACGGGAACATACGGTAGTTCACGCCAGTCCGGCGGTTCACCTGAACGTGCTTATCACCCGTTCGACGTCGTCAGCCGTGTTGTAGAGATGGAAGCCGAATCGCTGCCGCCCGGCCCGGGTACCGGCCACGATGCCCGCTTCCGCCACCCGGCGGGCGTCGGCGTCGAGCGAGACGATCGCACTCCCCTGACCGGGTGAGCCGACCGCTTCGAGGAGTGAGTCGGCGAGGCCCACGCAGTGCGCTCGGACGGCCTCCAGATCCAACGACGCGAGGTAGTCGAGCGAGGCGGCGGCGCCGACGAACGCGAGCCACGCCGGGGACAGGTCGAGCGACCGGGCGCCCTCCGCCAGGCGCAGCGGGAGCCCGTAGACGGTCTGCCAGCGTTCTTCGCCCGCGTACCAGTTCGCGGCGACCGGCACGGCCCGCTCCAGCACCCGCGGATGCGCGGCCAGCCACGCCGCTCCGCGCGGCGCGAGCAGCCATTTGTAGCCCGCGGCGACCACCCAGTCGGCCCAGCCGAGGTCCAGCGGCCGCCACCCGGCGGCCTGGGTGGCGTCGAGCAGGACCGCCGCGCCCGCCGCCTCGGCCGCGGCGCGGAGCGCGGCGAGGTCGACCTGGGCGCCGTCCGCCGACTGGACGACGCTGACCGCGACGAGGTCGTGTCCTTCGACGCGCTCGGTCAGGTCGGCCAGCGGGACTTCGGTGACCTTCACCCCGCGATACGCCTGGGCGGCGAACGGGAAGGTGACGCTCGTGAAGTCGTTCGCGGCGACCAGGACGCTGGCGCCGTCGGGCAGCCCGGCGGCCACGTTGGCGATCAACTGCGACACGGACGCCCCGATCGCGACGCGCTCCGCGGGAACGCCGATCAGCGCCCCGAAGCCCGCCCTGGTCCGCGCGACGGGCTCGTCGAAGTCGGCAGGCCGGGCCTCGCCGCGCCGCCACCGCTCGACCGCCTCCGCCACCGCGTCGGCCACGTGCGAGGGCGGGATTCCGATGCTGGGGGTGTTCAGATATCCGGGCGGGACGGCGAATTCGGCTCCGAAGGTCTGCATGCCCCCGAGGTTAATGAGATTCCGGCAGCAGGGCCGCGACGTCGGCGTAGGACGGCGGGGTCAGCGGGAGTTCCCCGCCGTCGCGCACCGCCTCCACCGTGCGCAGCGTGGCGGCCAGCGCCATCCGGTACGGCAGCGACCCGAGGCTGATCCGGGCGACGCCGAGCCCGGCGAGCCCCGCGACGGTGACCTTGCCGGGCAGGAACAGCAGGTTCACCGGCACCCCAACCGCCTTCACCAGCTTCTCGACGCCCGCGGCTTCGGCGAGCCCCGGCACGAACACGCCGTCGGCTCCCGCGTCCACATAGGACAGAGAGCGGTCGATCGCGGCGCCGATGTCGGGCGCTCCCAGCCAATGCGTGTCCGTGCGGGCGTTGACGAACAGACCGGGGGCACGGTCCTTCGCGGCCGCGATCTTGGCCGCGTGCCGCACGGGGTCGCCGAGGGCGTCTTCGAGATTGATGCCCGCGACACCGGCTTCGGCGAGCTCCGCCGCCAGCGCGCCGACCTCGCCCGGGTCTTCACTGAACCCGTCGGCTAGGTCGACGCTGATCAGCGTGTCGAGCCCGGTGAGCCGCCGCGCCAGCCGGACGGTGGCGTCCTTCGAGGAAGGGGCACCGTCCGGCTCGCCCTCGGCGGCCGAGACCCCGAGGCTGGTCGTGCCGAGCGCCGGGAAGCCTTGCGCGGCCAGGAAGGCGGCGGTGCCGAACTCCCAGACGTTCGGCAGGAGCAACGGGGAACCGGGGACGTGCAATGCGGCGAATGCGGTCATGACACGACGGTAGCCAGTGGACGCTTCGGTGACGGCCGAAGCGTCAGGCCCGTTCGAGGAAGGGCGTCAGCAGCTCCGGCACCGACTCCTCCGCGAACAGCAGCCCCTGCTCCTCCCCCGCGTCGTACACCGAGTACGCCCCGGCCCCCGCGGCCGTGGTCGCCACGACGGTCAGCAAACCCTTGCGCCGCTGGAAGATCGACTGTTTCACCGTCCAGCCGATCACGCCGTCGCGCTCCAGGGCGAACGTGCTCCGCCGCACGGTCCCGTGCCGCCCGACGAGGTACCGCCCGGTGATCCCGTGCCCGAGATTGCGATAGGCGTCCAGCGCCAGCAGCACCGACGCGGGCAACAGCACCACGCCGAGCGCGGCGCCGATCACCAGCAGGACGTCGGTCAGCAGGAAGCCGAGCAGCGCGAAGATCGCCAGCAGGACCACCACCGAGCCGATCCACCAGCGCAGCAGCCGGCCCCGCGCGGCGCGCGGATGCCCGGTGAGCCGGACGGCTTCGGTCGGCGAGACCGGTTCGCGCAGCACCGCCGCCGCGACGCGGTTGGCCGTCGCGACCGGCGCGGCCGGCAGCAGCGTGTGGTAGTCGGTCTTGTCCTTGTCGGCGCTCTGCCGCATTCCGGTGGCGATCGCGTCGACCCGCGCCGCGCCCGAGATCCGGTTCCCGAGCGGTTCGACGAGGTCGATGCCGCGCATCCGGCGTTCCTCGATCGAGATCGAGCGCGTGGTGAACAGCCCGCGGCGCACCCGCAGCGTGCCGCCGGCTTCGCGGTCGAGCCGGTAGTTCCACCACATCTCGATCCACAGGCCCAGCGCGCCGATCAGGCCGACGAGCATCGCGATCGCCAGCAGGATCAGGATCGCCACCACCAGCGGGATCCCGCGGAACAGGCCGATCACCCAGTCGATCAGGCCCTTCTGCAGGCCCGCCCATTCCGAGACCTGCATCAGGCCACCGCCCGCCGCGAGGCCCAGTGTCGGCGTGACGAACGACATCGGCGCGTAGCGGATCCAGCTCCGGTCGAGTTCGGCGAGCGGCGCGTCGTCGTCGGTCTCCTCGATTTCGGCGCGGCGCAACAGATCCGCGCGCAGCCGTTCGGCCTCGGCGCGTGAGACGGGGTTGAGCTTGATCCGGCCCTGCCCGCCCGACTCGTGCGAACCGGTGCCGATGGTCACCACCGCGACGCCGAACAGCCGGTGCAGCGGGTTGGCCGTCAGGTCGACGTTGCGGATCCGTTCCCGCTGAAGGGATTTTCGCGAGCGGAACACCAGGGTGAACGCCGTCTCCAGCCGGTCCGGCGTGACCCGGTACCGCACACCCTTCCAGTAGAACAGTTCCGCCAGCACGCCGCCGCCGACGAGCACCACCGCGCCGGCGACGACCCAGGCGAGCGCGACCCAGAAGCTCGCGCCACCGCCCACGATCGCGAGCGTGGTCGGGATCGCGGCACCGACGGCCGCGCCGGTCATCATCACCGCGGTGACGGCGAGCGTCCGCTTGTCGAGTGTGCTCCAGCCCTCGAACTCGCCCGAGGTCATGTCGCGTCCCCCGGCGTCGCCTGCGTCGTTTCGGTGAGTTGCTCCGCCAGGCTCGCGGCCAGTTCGTGGTCGAGCCCGCGGATCTTGACCGCACCCCGCGCCGACGCCGTGGTGACCGTGACGGTCGCGAGCTTGAACACCTGCTGCAGCGGCCCGCGCAGGGTGTCCACGGTCTGGATCCGTGACATCGGCGCGACGCGCCACTCCTGCCAGAAGAACCCGGAGCGCGCGTACACCGCCGTCTCCGTGACCTCCCAGCGATGCACCTTGAACCACCACAGCGGCATCGCGATCACCCAGACGAGGCCCAGCACCGCGAACACCACCGCCGGCGTCAGCAGCCAGAACCGCGCGGGCGCGATGAGCAGGCCGAGCACCACCAGCACCAGCACCGGCGCGCCCCAGAAAAGCGTTCCCTGCAGCCGCCACCAGCCGACGACCCGCTGATCCAGCGCGTTCCGCGGCGGCCGCAGCCGCACCTTCCCCCGTTCGGCTTCCACCGAGTTCACCCCCGAGTTCGTTTACAATGCGATCGCATCGTAATAGCGTGGGACAGTAGTGGCAATGCGATCGCATTGCAAACAGCGGAACGGATGGTGAGGGTGCCGAAGCAGGTGGATCACGCGGCGCGGCGCGCGGAGATCGCCGAGGCGCTGACGCGGCTGACGGCCACGCGAGGCCTCGAAGGAGTCAGCCTCCGGCACGTCGCCGCCGAAGCGGGCATGTCGATGGGCTTGGTGCAGCACTATTTCAAGACCAAGGACGAAATGCTGCTGTTCGCCGTCGAACGCCGCTCGCAGGTGTACGAAGAGCGCATCAAGGCCCAGCTGGAGGCCGGCGAACTGCCGTCGACGCCCAAGGCCATCATCCGCGCGATCATGATCGAGATCCTGCCGCTCGACGAGCGCCGCCGCGGCGACTGGCTGATGGGCGTCGCGTTCTTCATCCGCGCGATCTCCGACCCGTCCTTCGCGGCCGCGTTCACCGACGGCGTGCCCCAGCTGTTCGAGCTGTTCGCCCTCCTGATCCGCCAGAGCCAGGAGGCGGGCGATGTCGACAAATCGGCCGACCCGATGCACGAGTCCGCGATCCTCTGGGCGCTCGCCGATTCCCAGGGCACCAACATCGTGATGAAGCACCGCACCCCGGAGGAGGCGCTGTCCACAGTGGACTACCACCTCGACCGGCTGTTCGGTCAGGCGGTGAGCTGACCGTCGTAGTTCTTGCGCGCGTCGAGCACTTCGCCCATGTGGACACGGGCCCATTTGTCGAGCATCTCGAGCGGTTCGGCGAGGTTGCGGCCGAGCGCGGTCAGCTCGTACTCCACGTGCGGAGGGATCTCCGGGTACGCCGTGCGCGTCAGGATCCCGTCGCGGACGAGGCTGCGCAGCGTCTGGGTGAGGACCTTCTGCGAGATGCCGCGCACGCGTTTGCCGATCTCGGTGAACCGGAGCGGGCCGTCGCCGAGCACGCCGACGATCAGCACGGTCCACTGATCGCCGATGCGGTCGAGCAGCGCGCGGGTCGGGCAGTCGGGGTCGTACGGGTTTCCGAGCACGTGACCTCCTCACTTTCCCGGGGAGAGTAACACGCCTAGCGGGAGGGAGCGGGCTGCATCAACGCCTCGAACAGCAGGATCAGATGACGGCGGCCGCGCTCCCAGCGCGCCTCCAGTTCGGTCTGGTCGCGGGTCGCCCAGCTGGCGATGAGGATGCCGCGGACGACGTCCATCGCCGTGTACACCGCGTGCAGGAACTCCGGATGCGCCGAATGGTCCGGCAGCAGGGCCTTGCCGAACTCGACCAGGCTGCTCGTCGCGATCGGCTCGACCACCGCCATCTGGGCGCGCAGTTCCGCGTCGGTCCGCGACGCCACCCACAGCTCGACGGTCGCCGAGAAGACCGGCCCCTGGTGCATCTCCCACAGCAGCTGCAACGCGTCCCCGACCGGGTCGGCCGAGGCCTTGAGCCGGTCGATCTCCGCCATCGCGACCTCGGTGCGCTTGGCCGCTAGATGCCGGATCGCCGAGGTGACGAGGTCGGTCTTGGTCGGGAAGTGGTGCACCTGCGCGCCGCGGGTCACCCCGGCGCGGTCCGCGACACGGGTGGTCGTGGTGCCCGCGTAGCCGTACTCGACGAGACAGTCGATCGTGGCGTCGAGCAGCCTGACGCGCATCGCGGCGCTGCGTTCCTCCTGCGTGCGTCGTGGGGCTGCCATGCGCCTACTTTATGGTGCGCCGCGCGAGGCGCGCGCCACGAGGCTCCCGACCATGCGCCCGATGAAGTGGCCGAGGAAGCGGCGATAGAACCAGCCGGTGCCCGGGATCTTGGCGGTGAACGTGGAATGCCAGTGGATCGCGGTGCCGCCGCGCTCGGGCGTGAGGTCGACGTAGGCGCGGTAGTCCCGCACCGGGAGCCCCTTCTTCAGCGAGTAGCCGAAGCGTTTGCCGGGTTCGAGCGCGATGACCTCTTCGCAGCTGTTGACGCCGTTGGTGCTGAAGACGCCGACGGCGCCGAGACCGTTGTCGTCCACTTTGTCGAGCAGCCGGAACGCGCCCATGGGCGACCAGTCGGGCCAATGCTCGCGGTCCACGAGGAGCGCGTAGACGTCTTCGGGGCTCGCGCTCGTGTGGCCGTGGACGGAAATGCGCTGGATCTTCGCCATACGTTCTCCTTGTCTCTCGCATTCAGAGGACTAAATGCGGGCGACGGGCACCGAGAGCGAAGTCCCGCCCAGCTCGAACGTCACCCGGGAGCCGAGCGCGGGCAGCGCCGGGTCGAACATGTCCCCATCGGTCCCGCCCAGGACGAGCGCCAGCCGGTGCCCCGCCGGGACGACGTGGTCGAGGCTGCTCAGCCGGAACGTCATCGTGTACGCCTTGCCCGGCACGAGCGGCTCACCCCGCCACAGTGACCGGTGGTGGCCGAGGTCCGCCCAGCCGGTCGCGACGATCCGTTTGTCCACAGTGGTCAGATCGGCGACGGTGTCGACGAAACAGCCGGTGTCCGCGGCGGTGCCCGCGCCCCAGCACGAGCGGGTCGTCAGGTCCTTCGTGCCGAGCGCCGGCCACGTCGTGTTCCGCACGGTGGCGGGCCCGTAGTCGACCAGCACCGCGCCGAGCCGCGCGCTCGGTTTGTCCGAGCGGGCGGTCACCGTCACGGTGGCGGTCCCGGCCACGCGCGTGTCCGCCCGCACGGGTTCACCGGCGAAGACGAGCCGATCCGGGCTGGGCTGCGACGGGTTCTCCACCCACCGCGACGCCCCGCGCGCCGGGTCGTCGATCACCGAAGCCGTGCCCAGCGACGGGCGATTCCCCAGCCCGCCCGACACCGATGGCCACACCACGCGCGTCCCCGTGACAGGCGGCCAGCGGCGTTCGTCGGTCCAGCGGTCCGGCGTGTGCTCGACGCGGATCGCGGGTTCGGTCTCGACGCCGTTGCGGACGCCGAGCAGCCAGCGGTCGAACCAGCGGTGCAGCGTCCGCACGAACAGTGACCGGTCGAGGTCGAACGGATCGACGTGTGCCGCCTGGTGCAGCCACGCCTTGCGCGGCACACCGTGGGCGTTCAGCGCCTCCCACCACGGCCCGAACTGGATCGGGTTGACGTTGAGATCGTGGAAGCCCATGGACGCGAAAACGCTCGCGCGCACCTTGCCGGTCTTCGCGACGTAGTCGAGCCCACGCCAGTACTCGTTGAAGTTCCCGTCCGTCCCCGCGCGCCGCGCGTTGTCCTCCTCGAACGGACGGCACAGCTTCTCGGCGCGCTCGTTGTAGAACCCGGGCCCGCCCGCCCAGCCGAAGTAGGCGCCGTGGGAGTTGTGGACCTCGTAGTACGAACTGACCCCCGCGATCGGCACGATCGTCTTCAACCCCTCGATCCCGGACGCCGCCATGCCGATCGCGGTCGCTCCGTCCTGCGACTTCCCGATCGCGCCGACCGACCCGTTCGCCCAGCCCGCGCGGATCCGCTCGGGCCCGAACGGCGTGCGGAAGGCCTGAGCGCGCCCGTTGAGCCAGTTCACGACGCCGTTGCCGGACGCGACGTCGTCGAAGCAGCCGGACGAGCGATTGGTGCCGCCGACGTCGACCAGCACCACCGCGTATCCGCGCGGGACGAAGTAGTTGTCGTAGAAGAGCGGGAATTGCGACGGCGTGCCGTCGGGAAGGTACGTCTTCGACTGGCGCTCGTTGCCGCGCCCGACCTTTTCGAAGTACGGGCTGACGTCCATGATCACCGGGACGCGCTGCCCGCGCGCGGCCGGTTCCGCCGGGCGGATGATGTCGGCGGCGACGCGGTCGACCTGCCCGTCGCGGTCGAGGTCCTGGCCGGTCTCCACCCAGGCGGTCTCCCGGATGGCCTTCTCGTAGGAGAACACCGGCTCGCTGACGCCGTCACGCAGGACGAACGCGGGTGACGCGACGGCGGGTGCGGCGGTGAACAGCAGCGTCGCCACGACGGTGGCGGTCAAGCTTTTGAGCCCCATCGTCCGAGTATCGCTTACAAAACCCGAACATTTCCCCCACATTCCTCGTATCCGGCCGCGCCACGCTCTTCGCATGCTGAAACACACCATCGCCGTCTGCCTCACCGCCGCCGGCCTCGTCGCGCTCGCCCCCGCCGCCTCGGCCCAGGCACCGATCACCCTGAGCCCCGAAGAGTCCCAGACACTGTGCGCCGAATGGCTGCCCAAGCTCACCCAGCGCACCACGAAGCTCACCGAACGCATCAACGGTGGTCCCGAGGTCCGCGGTTCGGTCGCGAACCTCAAGGCCCGGGCCGAGGGCCAGCGCAAGAAGGGCCACAACGACACCGCCGACAGGCTCCAGAAGCGCGCCGACAAGCGCAGCGGACGGCTTCCCGAACTCACCGCGGCGAAGCAGAAGCTCGACGCGTTCGCCGCCGCGCACTGCAAGGCGGGCAAGTGAAACGCCTCCTGGCCGCGGGCTTGACCGCGCTCGCGTTGTTCGGCACGGCCGCGTGCGGCGACGACGAGCCCGCGTCGAGCCCGGCGCCGGGCGAGCTGAGCGACGTCCAGCACACCCTCGACTCGATCGAGCAGGACATGGCCGGCGACCCGGCCCCGTGACAGGATCGGCCGGTGACGACACAACCGGGACGCGGGCTGGTGCTGGTCGTCGAGGACGACCCCGCGATCGCCGAACTCGCCTCGCTGTACCTGCGGCGGGACGGGTTCGGCGTGCACGTGGAGGCGGACGGCGGCGCGGCACTGGCCACGATCCGGCGGATGCGCCCGGTCGCGATCGTGCTCGACATCGGACTGTCCGGAATGGACGGTATCGAGATCTGCCGGACCCTGCGCGCGGACGGCGACTGGACGCCCGTGCTGTTCGTGACCGCGCGCGACGACGAACTGGACCGCTTGCTGGGCCTGGAGATCGGCGCGGACGACTACCTGACGAAACCGTTCAGCCCGCGTGAGCTCTCCGCGCGGGTCCGGACCGTGCTGCGCCGGGCCGCCGGGGCGCCGTCGCCCGCCGAGACCTACACCGCGGGCGGCGTCCGGGTCGACGTCACCCAGCGGCGTGTCTGGGCCGGCGGCACCGAGATCGCGCTGACGTCGACCGAGTTCGATCTGCTGACCCATCTGGCGCGACGGCCCGGCCAGGTGTTCAGCCGCGAGCAGCTGCTCAGTTCCGTCTGGGGGTACGCGGCTTCGGCGGGCACGCGGACCGTCGACGTCCACATCGCCCAGCTGCGCGGGAAACTGGGCGAGCACAGTCCGATCAGGACGGTCCGCGGCATCGGTTACGCGGCGGACGCCGGATGAACCGGACGTCGCTCGCGCTGCGGATCACCGTGGTGTGCCTCGCGATCGCCGCGGTCGCGGTGGTGGTCGCCGGGCTGGTCGCGGCCCGGCTCATCCGCACCACCGGCACCGACGTGCTCCGGCAGTCGCTTTCGGCGCAGGCCGACGTGGTCGCGAGCCAGCTCGACGAGACCGGAATCGGGAACCGGCTCTCCGTCGGCAAGGTCGCCGAAGTCGTGCGCGGGCAAGGGATCGACGTCGTCGTCCGCCGTCCGAACGGGACACTCGGCGGCGCGGGGACGACGGCGGCGATCGCCGCCGCGCGAACGGGATTCACCCGCTCGGGCACGGTGTCGGTGGAGGGCGAGCAGTACCTCGTCGAAGTCCGCACCGTGGGCACCAAGGGGGCCGCGTTCGCGCTCGTCCAGGCGACGGAGATCGGCGAGGCACGCGGCCGGACGCTGGTGCGCAACACCGTGCTCGCGCTCGGCGCCGGGCTGGCGGTCGCCGCGATCGCGGGACTGGTGCTGAGCCGGATGCTGTCGCGGCCGCTGCGCCGGGTCGCGTCCGTGGCGAGCGGGATGCGCTCCGGGCGTCGTGACCTGCGCGTTCCGGTGGAAGGCCCGTCCGAGGTCGCGGACGTGGCGAAATCGGTCAACGAACTGGCCGACGCCCTGCAGTACAGCGAGGCGCGGCAGCGCGAGTTCCTGCTTTCGGTGTCGCACGAACTGCGGACGCCGCTGACCGCCGTCACCGGATTCGCCGAGGCGATCGGGGACGGCGTGGCCGAAGGCGAGGACGCACGCCGCGCCGGGCAGACCATCCATCGCGAGGCGGAACGGCTGGAACGCCTGGTCAGCGATCTGCTGGAGCTGGCCCGGCTCGGCGCGGACGAGTTCCGCCTCGACCCGGCACGGCTCGATCTCGCCGCGCTGGTCGACGAATGCGCGGACGTCTGGCGGCTGCGATGCGCCCGGCAGGACGTCACGCTGGTGGTCGAGCGGCCGCCGGGCGAGGTGCCGGTGATCGCCGATCCGCGGCGGCTCCGCCAGGTCGTCGACGGACTGGCCGAGAACGCCCTGCGCGTGACCCCGGCGGGCGCGCCGATCGTGTTCTCGCTGGTCGCGACCGACGGCCAAGCCCGGCTGGCGGTGCGCGACGGCGGGCCCGGCCTGGCGCCGGAGGACTACCCGGTCGCGTTCGAACGCGGGGTGCTGAACCGGCGCTACCGCGACCGCCGCCCGGTCGGCTCGGGTATCGGGCTCGCGCTGGCGCACGGCCTGGTCACCCGCATGGGCGGCACGCTGACGGCCGGCCCGGCGCCGGAAGGCGGAGCCGCGTTCACGGTGGCGCTCCGGTTAGGGTGATCACGTGGAGATGTTGCACCTGCGGTATTTCGTGGCCGTCGCCGAGGAACTGAACTTCTCCCAGGCGGCCCGCAAACTGCACATGGCCGCCTCCCCGCTGAGCCAGCGCATCAAGGACCTCGAACACGAACTGGGCCACAAGCTGTTCGACCGCAGCACGCACCACGTCACGCTCACCGCGGCGGGCTCCGCGCTGCTGCCCATCGCGCGGGACGTCCTCGAACAGGTCAACGCGATCCCCTGGCGGCTGCAGGAGGCGGTGAAACCGCGCCGGAGCACCGTGTTCGTCGGCATCCCCGCCGGCGTGCACCCGGCCCTGCGTGAGCGGGTCAAACGGCTCGAAGAACGCTGTCACGACCGCTTCGAACTCAAGCGCTGGCCCGGGACGACCCCCGATCTGGTCGCCGCGGTGCACGAAGGCAAGCTGGCGTTGTCGCTGGTCCGGATGCCGGTGACCGATCCCGCGCTGGAGATCGTCCCGGTGCAGGTGGAGCGGCTCGGCGCGGTGGTCCCGGCCGCCCGGTTCGCCGGCCGGGAAACGGTGGACCTCGCCGAATTGCGTGATCTGTCCTATATCCCGTCGGCGTCGGAGAGCATTCCGGCCTATTCGGACGATATGGACCACACCCTGTCGAAAGCGGGCATCAAGAAACGGCTCAAGGTCGGCGGAACCGAATATTCGGGCATTTCCGAATTGGTGGCGAACGGTTCGTCGTTCTCGATCACGATGCTCGATCCGGCGAGCCCGATGCATCTGTTCCTGGTCGACGGCGCGACCATCCTGCCGTTCGCCGATTTCCGCCCCCAGCTGGAGACCGCCCTGGTCTGGCGGCGTGATCGCGGCGAGGAGGGCGACCTCGCCGAACTGGTGGCGGGAGTACGCGAGATCTTCGCCGAACCGCTTTCGACCTGAAGAATGGTATGACCACGGCGGTCATACCATTCCGCTTTTCTTGATCATTCCCTTTGCCGCAATTCGCGCCTAACTTCGGTGGTAGAGCGAACAACGGCGAAGGGAAGCAAAATGACTCACACCGCCACCGGACCACTGGACGGCGTTCGCGTGATCGACCTCTCGACGGTCGTCATGGGCCCGTACGCCGCACAGATCCTCGGCGACCTGGGCGCCGACGTGATCAAGATCGAGTCCCCCGCCGATACCGTGCGAGTGGGCAAGTTCCGTACGACGCCGGGCATGACCGCGCTCAACCTCAACGTGAACCGCAACAAGCGCAGCGTCGCCCTCAACCTCAAGGACGAAGAGGAACGCGAGCAGGCGCTCAAGCTGATCGACACCGCCGACGTGCTCATCACCAACATGCGCCCCGGCGCGCTGAGCAGGCTCGGCATGAACTACGCCGACCTCGCCGCGCGCAACCCCGGCCTGGTCTACGCCCACGCGCAGGGTTTCCGCGGCGACTCCGA
Source organism: Amycolatopsis sp. WAC 04169 (assembly GCF_003947535.1). Lineage (NCBI taxonomy): Bacteria > Bacillati > Actinomycetota > Actinomycetes > Pseudonocardiales > Pseudonocardiaceae > Amycolatopsis > Amycolatopsis sp. WAC 04169. Next base: position 45,629 of record NZ_QHJI01000013.1, read on the forward strand.
CCGCGCGGGTCACGCGGCCTACGACGAGACGGTGCAGGCCTCTTCCGGCCTGGTCGACGTCGCGAACCGCGCCCTGGGCAAGCCGGTCTACCTGCCGACGATCATCGGCGACAAGGTCTCCTCCCTGACCATCGCCTACACCGTGCTCGCCGCCTTGGTGCACCGCGACCGGACCGGCGAGGGCCAGCGGGTCGAGATCCCGATGACGGACACGCTGATCGCGTTCAACCTCGTCGAGCATCTCGCCGGGCACGTCTTCGAGCCGGCCGAGGGGCCGACCGGTTTCGGCCCGTCGATGAACCCCGGGCACCAGGCGGTGCACACCAAGGACGGCATGGCCTGCGTGATCCCGTACAACCCGCAGAACTTCCGCGACTTCTTCCACGCCGCCGGGCGGCCGGAGCTGGCCGAGGACCCACGGGTCAACGGCGACGCGATCGACGGCGCCGACCACGAGGCGCTGGCCGCGATGATCGCCGAATGCGCCCCGGCGCTGACCACCGCGGAATGGACCGAGGTCTGCGCGAAGCACAGCATCCCGATGGCGCCCGTCCTCGAACTCGACCACGCGCAGGACGACGAGTACGTCCGCGACGGCCACCTGCTCGACGTCGTCGAGCACCCGAGCGAGGGCTCGATCCGCACCATCGGCATCCCGGTGAAGTTCTCCGCGACCCCCGGTTCGGTCCGGCGCCTGGCTCCCCTGCCCGGCCAGGACACCGAAGAGGTCCTGCGTGAACTCGCCATCACCCGCTGAGGAAGAACCATGAGCACCAAAGAAGTACGCACGGAACGGGTCGGCGGCACGCTGCTGATCACGATCGACCGGCCGCGGGCGCGCAACGCGGTGAACGCCGCCGTCGCGGCCGGTCTGGCCGAAGCACTCGACCTGCTGGAAGCCGATCCCGCGCTGCGCGCCGGAGTCCTGACCGGCGCGGACGGCTCGTTCAGCGCCGGGATGGACCTCAAGGCGGCGCTGAAGGGCGAATCGCCCGAGATCCCCGGCCGCGGGTTCGGCGGGCTGACCGAAACCGAACTGTCGAAGCCCCTGATCGCGGCCGTCGAAGGCTGGGCGATGGGCGGCGGATTCGAACTGGCGCTGGGCTGCGACCTGATCGTCGCCGCCGAGGACGCGAAGTTCGGCCTGCCGGAAGTGAAGCGCGGGCTGATCGCCGCCGGCGGCGGAGTGATCCGGCTGCCGAAGCGGATCCCGCATCACCTGGCGATGGAGTTCCTGCTCACCGGCGAACCGATCGACGCGGCACGCGCCGGAAGTCTGGGCCTGGTGAACCGGGTCGTCCCGAGCGGTGAGGCCGCCGCGGTCGCGCTGCAACTGGCCGAGCGGATCGCCGCGAACGCTCCCCTCGCGCTGGCACTGGTCAAGAAGATCGTCCGCGCGGCGGACGGCGTCCCCGACGCGCAAGCGTTTGCCTCCCAGCGTTCGGAGCTTCCGGCGCTGATGAAGTCGGCCGACGTCCGCGAAGGCATGCAGGCCTTCGCCGAGCGCCGCGCTCCACAGTGGACTGGAGAGTGAGATGAAGCAGCAAGACGTTCTCCGGCACGTCACCACCCCGCTCGCGAACCCCGCGTACGCACCGGTGGTGCCCCGGTTCACGAACCGCGAGTACCTGAACATCGTCTACCGCACCGACGCCGATGCCCTGCGTGCCGTCGTGCCGGAGCCGCTGGAGATCGGCGAGCCGCTGGTGCGGTTCGAAGTGATGAAGATGGGCGACGTCAGCGGTTACGGGCCGTATACCGAGTCCGGGCAAGCGATCCCGGTGAGCTTCGAGGGCGAACGTGGCGAGTATCTGCACGCGATGTACCTCGACAACTTCCCGGCCACCGCGTCCGGCCGCGAGATCAGCGCGTACCCGAAGACCATCGGCTCGCCGAAGCTGTTCGCCGAGAACGGCGCGCTCGTCGGCACCCTCGACTACGGCAGCCAGCGCGTCGCCACCGCGACCATGGGCTACAAGCACCACCGGCTGGACGTGGCCGAGGCCGAAGCGCAGATCACCGTGCCGACGTTCATGCTCAAGACCATCCCGGACTACGACGGTTCGCCCCGGGTGTTCGAGCTGGTCCGCACCGAGATCACCGACGTGGTGGTCAAGGAGGCCTGGACCGGGCCGGCGCGGCTGCAACTGTTCCAGCACGTGCTGGCCCCGCTCGCCGATCTCCCGGTGCTGGAGGTCGTCTCCGCGAGCCACATCCTCACCGACCTGACGCTCGCCCCGGTCAAGCCGGTCTTCGACTACTTGAAGGGAGCACGGTCATGACTTTCCGCACCGCCGCCGTGATCGGCGCGGGCACCATCGGCCTGTCGTGGACGGCGTTGTTCGCCGCGCACGACATGGAGGTCCACGTCTCGGACCCGCGGCCGGACCTCGCCGAGGCCGTCGCGAAGGCGCTGGAGGCGTTCGCCCCGCATCTCGGCCGGACCGCCACGGACCTCGCCCCTCGCGTCCACCTCGCCGCCGACGTCGCGGAGGCCGTCCGCAACGCGGATGTGGTGCAGGAGAACGGACCCGAGAACGTCGAGTTCAAAAAGGACCTGTTCGCGACGTTGGTCCGCGAAGCACCGTCTCACGCGCTGTTGCTCAGCTCGTCTTCCGCGATCCCCTCGACGGCGTTCGCGGCGGAGCTGGACGACGCGTCGCGAGTCCTCATCGGACACCCGTTCAACCCACCGCACCTGATCCCGCTGGTCGAGGTCGTACCCGGTGAGCGCACCAGTGCCGAGTCGGTCGAGAGGGCCGTGGAGTTCTACCGCTTCGTCGGCCGCACTCCGGTGGTGGAACGCAAGGAGATCCCCGGCTTCGTCGGCAACCGGCTGCAGAACGCGCTGAGCCGCGAGGCGATCTACCTGGTGGAACAGGGTGTCGTGTCCCCGTCCGAACTGGACGCGGTGATGACGAACTCGCTCGGTATCCGCTGGTCGACCGTCGGGCCGTTCCTCGGCTCGCATCTGGGCGGCGGCCCCGGCGGCTACCGGCACATGGCCGAGCACATCGGCAAGTCGATGAAGAAGATGTGGGCGGGCCTCGGGCAGCCCTCGCAAGACCCCGAACACCAGGAACGGCTCATCGAAGCCGTGGAATCCGCTTACGGCTCCTCCACGTACTCGGAACTCGCCGAGACGCGCGACCGCAAGCAGCTCGCCGTGCTGTCCGCTTTGGACAGTGCCGCCAGGGAGGAGAACTGAAATGACCGCCGACTTCTACGCCTACGAGGACCTGTTGCCCGAGGAGGAGCGCAAGCTGCTGCTCAAGACGCGCGACTTCATGCGCACCGAGGTCAAGCCGCTGGTGAACGAGTACTGGGCCAAGGGCGAGTTCCCGCACGAACTCGTCGGCAAGTTCCGCGAACTCGGCCTCGCCGGGCTGCCTTACGAGGGCTACGGCGAGCACCTTCCGGCCACCAGCCACCTGCTCAGCGGCATGATGGCGATGGAGATGACCCGCACGGACCCATCGGTGGCGACGTTCTTCGGTGTCCACAACGGACTCGCGATGTACAGCATCTACTCCGGGGGTGACCAGGAGCAGCGCGATCGCTGGCTCCCGTCGATGGCCGCGATGGACAAGATCGGCGCCTTCGCGATGACCGAGCCGCTCGGCGGTTCCGACGTCGCGGGTGGCATGCGCACCACGGCGCGACGCGAGGGCGACACCTGGATCCTCAACGGCGCCAAGAAATGGATCGGCAACGCGACCTTCGCCGATCTGGTCGTCGTGTGGGCCCGGGACGAGGAAGACAACCACGTCAAGGGTTTCGTGGTCGAGAAGGATTCGCCGGGATTCGTGCCGGTCAAGATCGAGAACAAATTCGCCTTCCGGATCGTGGAGAACGCCGAGATCACGCTGACCGACGTCCGGGTGCCGGAGGCGAACCGGTTGCAGGGCATCGACTCCTTCCGCGACGTCGCCGAGATCCTGCGCGCGACGCGGGGCGGGGTGGCCTGGCAGGCGCTGGGCGTGATGATCGGCGCCTACGAACTCGCGCTGGACTACGCCAAGGAACGCGAGCAGTTCGGCCGTCCGATCGCGCGGTTCCAGCTGGTGCAGGACCTGCTGGTGAAGAGCCTCGGCAACATCACCGCGTCGTGGGGCATGCTGGTGCAACTGGCGCGGCTGCAGGACGCCGGGATCTTCAAGGACGAGCACTCGTCGCTGGCCAAGGCGTTCGTGACCTCGCGGATGCGGGAGGTCGTCGCCTGGGGCCGTGAGATCTTCGGCGGCAACGGGATCGTGCTGGACAACGACATCATGCGGTTCTTCACCGACGCCGAGGCGATCTACTCGTTCGAAGGCACGCGGGAGATGAACACGCTGATCGTCGGGAAGGCGATCACCGGCCAGAGCGCCTTCGTGTAAGCCTCGCGAAGCTACCGGTACTTCTTGCCGCAGATGTCCTGGGCGCCGGAGGAGAAACCGTCACGGAAGGCGGCGACTCTCGCGAAACCCGCCGGAAGCGTCCGGCCCCGGACATCCGCGGCGATCAGGCTGTTCCGGGTCAGCATCTCGGCGATCGCCTCGTCGAGGTCGCCCGGCGACAACGTGAGCGCACCGCCGTCTGTGAGGGTCGACGCCCAGAAGCCGGTGAGGCACGCGGTGCGCTGCGCGGCCACCGGACCGTCGAGCCGGAACCCGCCTTCCTGCTGGACCGCGAGCGTGTAGCGCGACGCGACCTCGGCGAACGCGGCGAAGTCACCGATGCCGCCCTGCCGCCCCCTGCGCGGCGGGGTCCCGATACGGACGAGACCGTCGAGGTCGAGGTTGATCTGGTTGGACTCCGAGCAGTACGACGCGAGCGCGTCCTCCGCCGTCACGCCGCAGGCCGCTCCGGTGGTGAGCGTCGGCGGGGTGGCGGCGAGCCGGAAGGCCTGCCGCAGGCTGGTGGTGAGGTCGGCCAAGGCCTGCCGGTCGTCGAGGCGGACGTTCGCCGCCGCGGAACCGAATCCGCCTTGTGTGCTCCGGCCCTCGATTTCCCGCTCGTCGATCTTCGCGCACCGGGCGGGCCCGTCGGTGAAGCCGAACTGGAACGCGGAAACCCGGTCGAACGCGTTGCCGTGCGCCCCGTCGTCGTCGAAGGCGACCCCCGCCGAATCCCGGATCCGGAACAGGGCGGTGAGCACCTCGTTGAGCCCGCGGCCGGTGGAGACCTGGAACATGGGCGACCTGCCCTCGGCGACCCAGCGGAGGTACGCCCCGGTGTAGCAGTCGGCCTGCTGCTCCTTGACGATCGACGGCGCCGTGCCCGGCAGGCCCAGCCGGAACTGGACGGCGTGGCCGATCTCGTGGGCGAGCACGGTCATCACCGCGGCCGGGCCGAGGGAATCGTTGAGCATCGGCAACAACTCGCCGCGGTCCCAAGCGACGACGTCTTCCACCGAGCAGTAGAAGGCGTTCACCAGCCCGGCGGTCGAGGTGCCGCACACCTCGCGGGCGCGGCCACCCGAGTCGTAGGAGACGAGGGTGGCCAGCGGCCGGAAGTCGCGTTTGAAGGTCGCGGGCAGATGCTCGCGCCAATACCGCTGGACGTCGGCGACGGCGTTGGCCGCGAGCCGGTCGATCTCGCCGCCGTCACCGCCGACGACCGGGAGACCGGCGTCGAGCACGCCGGGTTTGAGACCACTGGGGCCGTCGGTGATCTCGAGCCCCGCGACGCGGGTCGGATCCACCGGTTGTGCCGCTCCCCCTACGGTCGCGGCACACCCGGCGAGGCAGAGGGAAAGGCTCACCAGAATCGTCCAGCGCTTCATCACACCATCCCGTGTCCGTGACTTCCCCGGCTCCAGGGACACGGACGGTGGCGCGATGCGGTTCAAAAGAATCTTGGCCGGCTGCTGCTTCAGGGTAGTCGCCGTTCTGCGACCAATCACCCTTCAGTGTTGTTCGCGCATTTCATTTGTTGCTTAAAATTACGAACATGTGTTCGATGAAATGCGGTATTATTGACGGGTGTCCGAGACCTTCCTCCCCGAGTTGCCGCAGGAGTTGTGGCGCGCTGGCAAGCTGGAGCTTGCGCATGGCGTGCAGCAGTCGTTGCAGGTGATCAGGGTGGCGACCGCTTGTTTGGGGCGGTTTCTGGCGGAGATCGAGGATCGTGGCGTCAAAGACTTGTATGGGCATGGAAGTACGGCTAGCTGGTTCGCGGAGATGGCGGGGTTGTCGCGCGGCGAGGCGGGCGCGGTGGTGAAGCGGGCTCTCGCCTTGAATCCCACGCGGGCCTTGGATGGCACGGAGGTTCCGCCTGTCGCTCCTGCCACTGCGGCGGTCGCTGCTCAGGGGTTGGTCGGGGATGAGCGGATCGATCAGATCCTGGACATTTTGAAACGGCTCCCTGCCGACACCTCCGCTGAAGATCGGGCCAGTGCGGAGAAGATCCTGGCCGAGCTTGCCCCGAACGCCGGACCCCGGCAACTCTCCAACGCCGAGACGAAACTGATGGGTTGGCTCAACCCCGACGGCAACGAGCCGAAGGATCCAGAGCCCAAGGAACCACGTCGCGAGATCACGCTGGAACGCCGCAAAGACGGCTTCTGGAAACTCACCGGCCTCCTCGACGACGAGACCGGCGCCCGCACCGCCGCCGCCCTGGAAGCACACGCCCAACCACGCCCCGTCGACGAGTTCGGGCAAGCGGATCTACGGATGAAGTGCGAACGCATGGGAGACGCCTGGGCCGAACTCCTCGACCTGGCCATCGCCTGCCCGGACCAGCCCGGCACCAGCGGCTACCGGACCTTGGTGCACGTCACCATCGGACTCGAGGAACTCAAATCCGGTCTCGGCACCGCCTGCCTCGACTTCGTCGGCACGATGACCGCCCGCGAGGCCCGACTCGCCGCCTGCGACTGCTTGATGTTGCCAGTCGTGATGAGCTCCGCCGGGGAACCCCTCGACCTAGGACGACTACGACGGTTCGTCACCCCAGGCCAAAGACGGGCACTCAACATCCGCGACGGTGGCTGCGCGTTCCCCGGATGTCATCGGAGGCCGAAGAATTGCCACGCTCATCATATTGAGCACTGGGCAGACGGCGGACCGACCGATCTCCGAAATCTCGTGCTGCTCTGCGGTTTCCATCATCGGCTGATTCACCACGGCGACTGGGAAGTACGGGTGGCCGCCGATGGGTTACCGGAGTTCATCCCACCCCAATACCGGGACCCGCTCCGAAAACCCCGGCGCAACACCCTGCATCACGTCTGAACCCCCGAGGAGCCCGTTAGCCACCCGGCGACGGGCCCCTCGCCATGCCCGCAGTCGGTGACTGTGTGGGTTTCGGGACATCTGACGTCCCAAAAGCCACACAGTCCATCACGCCCCAAAGCCATCCTCATCCATCCCTGACCGCCGACCCACCGTGACCGGACCGATCACGCACGACTGTGTGGATTTCAGGTCATCCAACGCCCCAAAAGCCACACAGTCCATCGCCAACGGTCCGGTCAAGATCGAACGACCGAGCCGAGATCCTCCAAACTCGTCCCCGGTCGTCGAGCCTCAGTTCACGCAGCCGGCCATCGCGGGCGGCGTCGAAGCACCGGACGACGAAGGCGGAGCGGCGAGCGAAGAAGTGGCCGCCACCGGCTTGATCCCGATCCCGCCCGTCGGGTCCCCCACCGCGGCGACGGTCGTCGCGTTCAGCGCGGACTTCACGAACGCCTTCACCTCGGCCGGATCGACCTTCACCGCGTCGCCGTCGGACGGCGTCGGCAGGGAGAGGCTCTGCACCGGGATCGTCTGGAACTTCAGCGCTCCCGAGCTCATCCCCCGCAGCTGCTGCGCGAAGCTGAGCACGTCCCAGCCGCGGTCGAGTACGACCGAGCCCTGGATCGCGCCGATCAGGGAGCTCAGCCTGGTGGGGTCGGTGAAGGTCCCGGCGTCGAGGACGGTCTTGGCCATGCTCGACAGGAACGCCTGCTGCCGCGCGATGCGGTCCAGGTCGCTGGGCAGGCCGTGCCGCTGCCGCACGAAGGCCAGCGCCTGCGGGCCCGAAAGCAACTGCTTGCCCGCCGGGAACGACGCACCGGAGAACTTGTCCTGCACGGGGTTGTTGAGGCAGACCTCGACACCGCCGACGGCTTCGCTCAGCGCGGAGAACCCGGCGAGGTTGACGGCGGCGTAGTGGTTGATGGACAGGCCGGTGAACTGCTCGATCGTCTGGATCGTGAGTTTGGCGCCCGCCTCGTTGGCCTTGACCTCGAGCTGCGGACCGGACAGCCCCTGGGCGCGCAGTGTGTTCATCGCGGCGTTCTTGCCGCGGCTGTACGCCGAATTGATCTTGTGCTTCCCGAATCCGCCCGCGATGTCCACATAGGAATCACGCGGGATGGAGATGGCCGTCGCGCCCGTGCCGCCCGCCGGGATGTGGACCACGATCATGGTGTCGGTGGTGTCGCCGCCGTCGTCGCCGCTTCCGGCGTGCAGCGCGTCGAGGACGTTCTGCGGCAACGGGTTCCCGTTGGTGTCGGTCCGGGAGTCGATTCCGACGAGCAGGATGTTCTGCGCCACCTTCAGCGGTTCGCCCGCCGGGCCGTCGGGCACCTGCGCGGAGGGCGCGATCACGTCGGCGGTGACGATCGCTTCGTCCAAACGGCTCAACTGGGTCCACGCGAAACCCGTGACCCCCAGTACGGCCGTCGACACCAGGCCCAGTGCGACGCGGCCGCCGATCCGCCGTCCTCGCGACGTGAGCAGCACGACCTTCTCCCCGCTTCCGTGAATGATCCCCCGTATTCGAGGATCACCGCGTTAGCTGGGAATTACCTGAGAAAAGTGTCATAACCGGGTCTTAAAGCCCGTTCGGACCATTCGACGTGATCAAGCAGACAGCCGGTCGCGACACCGAGTGCCGGACCGACCGCGCAGCGCTTCCCTAGCGGGGCATCCGGCGCCAGATCGCGCGTGGCACCACGCGCATCACCGCGAACATAGGCCTCAGGAGTCCCGGCACCCACACCGTTCCCCGGCCCTTCCGGAGCGCGGCGACCGTCGCGTCGGCGACCTGATCGGGAGTGCTGGAGAACGGCGCCGGAGACATGCCCTCGGTCATCCGGCCGATCACGAACCCGGGCCGGACGAGCAGCAGCCGCACACCGGTGCCGTGCAGGGCGTCGGCCAGCCCGCTCGCGAAACCGTCGAGGCCCGCCTTCGCCGATCCGTAGACGTAGTTCGCCCGCCGGACCCGCACCCCGGCGACCGAGGAGAAGACCACGAGGCTGCCGTTTCCTTGCTCACGAAGCACATTGGCCACATGCGTCAGCACACTCACATGTGCCACATAGTCGGTGTGGACGATCGCGACGGCGTGCCCGGCGTCCGCTTCCGCCCGCGCTTGGTCGCCGAGGATCCCGAAAGCGGTGACCACGACGTCGAGCGGCCCGTGTTCCGCGACGACCTTCTCCAGGAGCGGACCGTGCCCGGCTAGGTCGTCGGCGTCGAACTCGACGGCGTCGACGGTCTCCGCGCCCGCGGCCAGCAGCCGTTCGGACTCCGCACCGAGGTCCGCGCTCCGTCGCGCGGCCAGCACGACCCGGCGCGCCCCGCCCTTGGCGAGCCGTTCCGCGACCGCGAGGCCGATCTCGCTGCGTCCGCCCAGTACCAGCACCGTTCCGCTCACCCGCCGCAGTCTGCCATCCGGCCCGGCGCCGGTCGGCAGTGGCACGGTTCACAAACTGCAATTTTGCAGTATCTGCATCTTTGCGCGTATCGTGGTGCCCATGCCCGAACCCGTCAAAGGTCTCCGCGAGCGCAAACGGCTGGAAACCCACCGCGCACTGGCGACCACCGCCGTCCGGCTCGTCGCCGAACGCGGCCTGGACCAGGTGACGGTCGAGGACATCAGCGCGGCGGCGGGGGTCTCCCCGCGCACGTTCTTCAACTACTTCGCGTCCAAAGAGGACGCTGTCGTCATCGCGTACGCCGACACCGCCGAGCGGACCCAGCGCACCATCGAGAAGTTCCTTGCCACGCCGAAGGAAGTCAGCACGCCCCGCGCTTTCGTGGACGCGCTGAAGGAAGACTTCGCCCAAGTCGACGAGAACCGCGAAGAGTGGCTCGGCCGGATGAAGGCCATCCAGGAGAACGCCACCCTGCATTCGCGCGCGGTGGCCATGAACCACGACACCATCGCGCCGCTGATCGAGGCGATCGCCCGCCGTACGGACGCGGATCCCAAGGCCGAGCTGTACCCGACGCTGCTGCTGTCCGTGCTCGGCGGCGCGGTCAACGCCGTGCTGATGCTCTGGTACCAGCACGACGGCCGGATGTCCGCGCTCGACCTGCTGGACGACGCCGTCGAACTGCTTCTCGCCGGGCTCCCCGAGCCCGGCGGCCGCGCGCGCTGACGCGCCCGGCACCACAGGAACACGAAGGGGGACCACCATGTCCGTATCCATGACCGAACCACGAGAACCGGAGGCCCCGGCGGGCTCGATGGGCCGCAAACAGGTCCTCGAAGCGATGTCGGGGCTGATGATGGGCATGTTCGTCGCCATCCTCGCCTCGACCGTGGTCGCGAACGCGTTGCCCCGTATCGTCTCCGAGCTCGGCGGCTCGCAGGCCTCCTACACCTGGGTGGTCACCACCGAACTGCTCGCGATGACCGCGACGGTGCCGCTCTGGGGCAAGCTTTCCGATCTGTACAACAAGAAACTGCTGATCCAGCTCTCGCTCGGGTTGTTCGTGGTCGGTTCGCTGGTCGCCGGGTTCGCCGGCAACATCGAGCTCCTGATCGGCAGCCGGGTCGCCCAGGGCATCGGCGCGGGCGGGCTCACCGCGCTCGCCCAGGTGATCATGGCGGCCATCGTGTCGCCGCGTGAACTCGGGAAGTACTCGGGGATCTTCGGTGCCGTGTTCGCCGTCGGGACCATCGCGGGCCCGCTGATCGGCGGGGTCATGGTGGACACGTCGTGGCTCGGCTGGCGCTGGTGCTTCTTCCTCGGGGTCCCGTTCGCGATCGCGGCGATCCTGCTGCTGCAGCGCACGCTGAACCTGCCGACGATCCGGCGTGACGTCAAGGTCGACTACCTCGGCGCGTTCCTGATCATGGCCGGTGTCTCGACGCTGCTGGTCTGGTCGTCGCTGGCCGGGCACCAGTTCGCGTGGGGCTCGTGGTGGACGGTCGGCCTGGTGACCGCGGGCGTGGTCATCCTCGCCCTCGCGGTCTACGTCGAGTCGAAGGTGGCCGAGCCGATCCTGCCGCTGACCCTGTTCCGCAACCACACGGTCACCCTGACCACCCTCGCGAGCTTCCTCGTCGGTGTCGCGATGTTCGGCGGGACGGTGTTCCTGTCGCAGTACTTCCAGCTGTCGCTCGGCAAGTCGCCGACGGTGGCCGGATTGCTGAGCCTGCCGATGATCTTCGGCATCCTCGTGTCGTCCACGGTCTCGGGTCAGCTGATCAGCCGCACCGGCAAGTGGAAGAGCCACCTGCTGCTCGGCGCGGCGCTGATGACCGCGGGCCTGGCGCTGCTGGGCACCATCGACGCGAAGACGAACCTGGTCATCCTGGGCGCGTACATGGTGCTGCTGGGGGTCGGCGTCGGCATGCTGATGCAGAACCTGGTCCTGGTGTCGCAGAACGACGTCGAGGCGCACGACCTCGGCACGGCGACGTCGACGCTGTCGTTCTTCCGCAGCCTCGGCGGCTCGATCGGGGTGAGCGCGCTGGGCGCGGTGCTCGCGAACCGGGTCCTCGCGTTGATGAGCGAAAAGCTCGGGCCGCTGCCCGGCGGTGGCGAAGGCGGCGCGGTGCCGAACATCGCCACGCTGCCCGAACCGGTCGCGAACGTCGTCCGCGAGGCCTACGGGGAGGCGACCAGCGAGTTGTTCCTGATCAGCGCGCCGATCGCGCTGCTGGTGATCGTCGCCGTCGCCTTCCTCAAGCACAAGCCGCTCAAGACCCAGTCGGGCAACGAGCGGCTGGCCGAGGAGACCGCCGCCGCCTGATCGCCACGACTGAGGGGCCCGGTTCGCGGAACCGGGCCCCTCTTTTCGCGCGCACGAAGAACACGGTGGAAATTCGATGAACGCGAGCACGTGGTTTCAGGCAGCGTTGCCAACGCGAATCAAGTGGCGTCGTTCGCTGCCGGTCAGCCCACCGAAAACGCCGTCGGCCAATCCGTTGTCCACGGCGTAGGCCAGACAGGCCGATACGACCGGGCACCGCGCGCAGACGGCCTTCGCCCTGGCCGCTTGACGTGCGCCGGGGCCGGTTTCGGTGACCGGGAAGAACAGTTCGGGATCCTCACCGCGGCAAGCGGCCTCACTCAGGTCACCCGCCATCCTCATTTCCATTTTCCTATCACCTCCTTTTTTCCGATTTTCCCTTCCCCGTCAAACGACTTCCGGGTATCCGCCCTCGTACGCACCGCAAACATCACCTTGACCGAATCGTTACACTCAGCGGCCCGCTCACTGCACCTGTCCTGTGAGGGCATTCGCGTCAGGCGGCTGAGAGCGGTGAGTGCGGGTGATGGGCCACGAAGGGTTCGACGAGTTCTTCCACGCCGAATTTCCCCTGCTCACCGGCTTCCTGTGCAAGGCGGGCTTCGCGCTGGACCCGGCGCGCGACGCGGCCTCGGAGGCGATGCTCAACGCCTACGAAGACTGGCAGGGCATCACCCAGCCGAAGGCGTGGGTCCGTCGCGTCGGGCTTCGCCGGGCGAAGGAGCAGACCGCGGTCCGGGCCGAGTGGGCCTCCGCCGACGCCGGCCGGGAGGACAAGCTCACCGCTCTCGCCGACGAGGCGTCGGCCGTCCTGACGATGCTGGGGAGCCTGCCGAAACGCCAGCAACTGGCCATGGCCTGGACGATGGACGGCTACTCGGCGCGGGAGATCGCCGGGGTGCTCGGGATCGCCGGCGAGGCGGTCGGCGCGACCCTGCGCCACGCGCGGGGCCGGCTGGCGGAGCACGATCCCGGGTTCGCCGACCGGCTGGACGGCGCCAACGGCGCCTTCCTCGACGCCTTGCGGATGGGACTCGACGCCGAGGACACCCTCGCCCGGATCAAGAACCGCGCGATGGTCAGGGAACTCGCCCTGGTCGCGCCCGGAACCCCGGCGGAGTCGGAACCCGAACAGGTGACGCCGTCGCAGTGGTACACCCTCGACGAACCCGTCGCGGCCGCCGGGAAAGGTGACCCGCGCGCGCTGAACCAGCTGCTGACCACCGTGCGGCCGCTCGTGATCCGGTACTGCCGGTCGCGGATCGGCAGACAGGAACGGACGTACGCCTCGGCGGACGACGTCGCGCAGGAGGTCTGCGTGGCGATCCTGCGCGCGCTGCCGACCTATCGCGAACGGGGGCGGCCGTTCCTCGCCTTCGTCTACGGCATCGCCCAGCACAAGGTCGCCGACGCCCGCCGTGCCGCCGCCCGCAACCGCACGGAGCCCGTCGCCGAAGTCCCCGACGGGATCTCGGAATCCGTGGGCCCGGAACAACGGACGCTGCACAACGAATTGAGCGACCGGATGGGCGAACTGCTGCGGATCCTGCCGGACAAGCAGCGGGAGATCGTCGTGTTGCGGATCGTCGTGGGCCTGTCCGCGGAGGAGACCGCCGCCGTGGTCGGTTCGACGGCCGGAGCCGTGCGGGTTGCGCAGCACCGCGCTTTGACGCGTTTGCGGAAGATCCTCGCCGAAGAGTGAAGGTGGCGGCACGACTCAAGGGCGGCAGCGTTCCGCACTCGCCGCGGCCGTCTTCAGCTCCGGTGCGCCCAGGACGGCCGCGACCGGGTCGAGCGCGCCGTGCGTGTCCTTCTGGGCGGCGAGGAGCCCTTCCACGGCACGGCTTTGCGCCGCCGTGTCGTTCGTCCCCGCGGCGTCCAGACCCGCCTTCGCTTTCACGGTCTTGTCGCGCGCCGAGGTGTACTTCGCGAGGAACTCCCGCTTCGCCGCGTCTCCGGCCGGAACCGGAGCGGCGGGCAGCGCGCCGAGGCCGTCGACCGTCTTGGCGAGGATCGCGGCGTAGTGCCCGAGCTGGTCGCTCGTGCTCTTCTTGACGGCTTCCAGGGTCTCACCGCTCGCCGACGACATCTTGTTGTTGCCGTCGATGAAGTCCTTGACCGCGCCGCAGAAACCGTTCATCCAGGCCACCGCCGCGGCCGGCGAAGGCGCCGCTTCCTGGGCCGCCGGCGCCGGGTCCGGCGCGCAGCCGGTCAGGACCGCCGCCGCCAGTGCGACTCCCGCCAGGGTCGATGTCTTGTGGGCAGCGCACATGTCCGTTCCCCTTTCCGCCGTCCGGTGTGCCCGGCGGCTTGAGGACGGTGACATGGCGCGACGCGCGCGGTCTGCGTCATCTGACTCAGAACGACACCCCGCGCTCGAACTCGTAACGTTCGGGGCACGGCGACCGGACGGCGTAACGGGGTGCGGGCAGGTGGCGAGTACCGCTTTACCCCTGTTCGCTTCGAGGGCACCCAGCCGAAGAGGTAGCACCATGGCCATCAAGATCATCGCAGCGCGGCTCGAAGGTGGGAAGTTCCACGAAAGCATCACGAAGCTGCGCTGGGTCAACCCCGGCAGCGGCGAGACCGGCGAGAGTTTCGTTTCGGCGATCGTGGCGTGGCTCGAGGACGACGACGGGAAGGCCTACGTGGACGAGGGGATCCACCGGGTGGCCGTGGAGATCATCAAGCCGACCTTCGGCCCGAAATTCCTCCGCACGCGCGCGGACGGGATCTGGAAGAACAACCTGCTGGAGCTTCCCCGCTTCTGATCCCGCTTCCCAATGCGGGACGGCATCGCGGTACCGCGTTCAGGCGCCGAGGCGGCTGTAGAGCCGTGCCGCGAGTGTGGCGGCGAGCTGGTTGAGTCGTCCGGCGGGGTTGTGGAGGGCGTACTGGCCCAGCAGTTCCGCCACGACGTGGGCCTCGGTCTCCGACAGCAGCGCGACGCAGCGTTCGCGGCGGCCCTGCTCGGCCAAGCGCTTGAGGGCGGCGACGTACTCCTCGTGGTCGCGCACCCCGGTCAGGCCGAATGGGTCCTGCCGTGCGGTCGAGTCGGTCATCCCGCCTGCCTTTCGAGTGATGTCGTTCGTCGCCGTCCTCGCATCGACCTGCGGATCTGTCACGCCGGGACTTCTTCACGCCCAGGCGGCAGAAAATCTATGCTGACGAAGGTAGACATTCAACTTCGGGTGGGTGTAGTGTCCTTCTCGTACTGAGAGAGACAACGTCAAGCAGGCGCGGGAGATAACGGAACTGCCCGCGGAGTGAGACAAGACGGTCAGGCAGGACGAAGCCGATCAGTGAACAGGTTTCGACCGGTGACCGGAGAAGTACGGGATCGGGAAGTGAACACGTGAACGGCAAGGCCGATCCCGGTGGAACAGTGCAGTTGCAGTGAACGCAGTACGAAGTTGCAGTACCCGGTAAGAGAGAAACACAGGAAGAAGGGACAGGGACCATCATTGGATCGCCCGCGGCGGCTGGGCAGTAATGCCGCGCGGGTACCGCAGGCCCATCGGATTGGAAGGTGGTTCTCGGTTACGAATCAGCGATCTCCGCATCGTCCGCCTCTCGGACGGACACCGCGGATGCACACCGCCGGCCTCACGGTCGGTAGACAATGGTGAAACCCGACCCCGGGACCCCGGGCGCCGCACGTGGCGCCCGGGGTCCCTTGTGATGTGGAGGTGGAATGATTCCTGACCAACGCGAGACCCCGGCCACCGTTTCCGGTGGTGCCGACAAGTTCGACGACGACCACTACCCCGCCTATACGATGGGCCGCGCCGCGGACATGCTGGGCGCCACCCAGAACTTCTTGCGCAGCCTCGACGAAGCCGGGCTGATCACACCCCAGCGCTCGGCAGGCGGACACCGCCGCTACTCCCGGCACCAGCTGCGCATCGCCGCCCGCGTACGGGAACTGGTCGACCAAGGCACGGCTGTCGACGCCGCGTGCCGCATCGTCTCCCTCGAAGACCAGCTCCACGAAGCCCGGCGCCAGAACGACGAACTCCGCACCGCCGAATAGGGAATCAGGTCGTCGGAATCTACTGTGGTGCGGGGATTCCTTGGCCGATGCCGCCATCGACGGTAAGCCTGGCGCCGGTGGTGAAGGTGGCGTCGAAGGCGAGGAACAGCACCGCCGCGGCGATCTCCTCGACCGTGCCGTGCCGCTTCATGGGGGTCGCCTGGTCACCCATCGCCATGAAGGCGTCACGGTCCTCGTGGGTCATTCCGGTGATTCCCATGGTCGGGGTGTCGATGAAGCCGGGGCTGATCACGTTCACCCGGATTCCCCGGGGCAGCAGCGCGCTCGCGATGCCCTTGGCGATGGCCCGGACAGCGGCTTTCGCTCCGGAGTAGACGGTCAGGGCGTCGGTTCCGCCCTCGTCGGCGATGGACGTGGTGAAGACGATCGAGCCGCCGTCTCGGATGAGCGGGGCCAGGCGCTGAGCGGTGAAGAACGCTCCTTTGGTGTTGGTGTCGAAGCTTTGGTCGTAGGAGGCCTCGGTCACCTGATCGAACGGTTCGAGCCTGGCGTGCCCGATGTTGACGAAGAGGAAGTCGATGCGGCCGAGCTTGTCCTCGACGTCTCCGCCGAGGGCGCGGATGTCGGCCATGCTCGTGGCGTCGGAGCGGACGATGTGCGCCGACCGGCCGGCGAGTTCGGTCCGAACCGTTTCGATGGACTTCTCGTTGCGGCCGGTCAGCAGAACCTCCGCGCCTCCGTCGAGGAGGGCTTTGACGACGGCGAGTCCCATGCCGTGAGTCCCGCCGGCGACGACGGCCTTCTTGTCCGAGTGGTTGTTCACGTGTTTCGTCACTTTCCTTGTTCCGGGCGGTTGATCAGGTCGACGAGGTCGTCGAGTGAGCGGCCCGCGGCCCGGCGGCCGATGAGGTCCCTCATGGGGATGAGCAGGTGGGAAAGCAGATCGCCGTCGACTCCCTGGGCGTTGCTGGCGTCGACGATGTTGGCGATCGCCACCGCTTGCATGCCGGACGGCGAATCGGAGTCCTCGGCCGTGTCCTGCTGAGCGAGGACGGGCAACCCGATCATCGTCGCGGTGAGCCAGGGGATCAGCAGGGACGAGGTGAACTCCGGCAGGTCGGCGTTCTCCGTCCCGACGAGGGCGAGCGCGTGGCGAGCGCCGGCGAACTGTCCGTACATCGCGCTGAGCAGAGCCAGGTCGTAGAGGGACGCCGAACCCGGATCCGCGCCGACGTACCTGCTGCTCCCCATCCGGTTCAGCGTCTGCTCGTGCTGGTCGAAGGCGGCCTGTGAGCCGCTGTACAGGACGAGGGCCTCGGGCCGGCCGATCATCGGGGGCACGGCCATGATGCCGCCGTCGAGGTAACCGACGTCGTGCCGTGCCGCCCAGGTGGCGGTTTCGCGAGCCTGCTCCGGTGTGCCGTTGGTGAGGTTCACCAGTGTCCGGCCGGCCAGTGCGTCTCCCGACGGGTCGAGGACCTCGTGCAGGACCGGGTAATCCAGCAGACAGGTGATCACCAGCGGGCTCGCGGTGATCGCCTCGGTGATCGTGGCCGCGCGCGCCGCGCCGGCGGCGACGAGGTCGTCGGCCTTGCCGGCGGACCGGTTCCAGACGGTCGTGGCGTGGCCGGCCGCCAGGAACGCCGAGGCCAGTGCCATGCCCATCGCGCCGAGGCCGACGACCGTCACCGGGATGGGTTCTTTCCGTTCGTTCACGCGAACTCCTTCACATCAGTACGGACACCACCGTGCGGCCGGCCGCACCAGGTCTGGTCTAGGTCGCGCCTAGGCCGGGCCTGCGCGGTCCGGCCCGGTCGTCCGCCGGTTACCGTTGTGCCGTGCGTTTCGGGGTGCTGGGTCCGCTGGCGGTGTGGACGACGGGAGGGTCTCCGGTCACCGTCAAGGAGTCGAAAGTCCGTGCGCTACTCGCCGTTCTGCTGATCAACCAGGGAAGACCCGTGTCAGCCGACCGGCTCATCGACGATCTGTGGGGCGAGCGACTTCCGCTCAATCCGCTGAAGACCTTGCAAACGCGGGTCTGGCAGCTTCGGAAGGCTTTGGAAGACGCCGAACCAGGCGGGCGCGACCTGGTGGTGTCGCAGCCACCCGGATATCTGCTGCGCGTCGATCCGGAGATGGTCGACACCGGCCGGTTCCGGGCCCTGATCTCGCAGGCAAGAGCCACCGCCGACCCGGTCGCGAAGGCCCGGCTGCTGTCCGAAGCGCTGGAGCTGTGGCGAGGTCCGGCGTTCGCCGACTTCCGTGACGCGGAGTTCGCCGGACCCGCCGTGCAACGGCTGGAGGAACAGCGGCTTCTCGCCGTGGAGGAACAGAGCGAGGCGAGGTTGGCGTGGGAGGATCCCGCCGATCTGGCCGTCGAGCTGAGCGAATTGGTCGGCCGCCACCCGCTGAGGGAACGCCTCCGCGCCGTCCACATGCGGGCGCTGTACCGCGCCGGCCGGCAGAATGACGCACTCACCAGCTATGGCACTCTGCGTCATCGGCTGGCCGAGGACCTGGGGCTGGACCCCGGTCCCGAACTCGCCGCCCTGCATCAAGCGATTCTGGAGCGAGCGCCCCACCTCGGTGCGGCACCGACCTCTCCGGCGCCTCGCACCAACCTGCCCACCGCCCTGACCGCACTGGTCGGCAGGGCGGACGCGGTCACCGACGTACGTTCGCAGGTCACCGCCGCCCGGCTGGTGACCCTGACCGGTCCTGGTGGTGTGGGCAAGACCCGGCTGGCGGTGGAGGTCGCCAGGCAACTGGCCGGCACCTTCCCCGACGGCGTCTGGCTGGCCGAACTGGCCGAATTGGACCACAGCACCCGCTCGGGGAGGTCCGTTTCCCTCGGCGCCCTCGTGGACCTGGTGACCACGGTCCTCGGCATCCGGGCCGACCCCACCACGATCCCGCTTCCCGCGACGAAGCCGGTCACCTCGATCGAACACCTCGCTGCCGCGCTGCGCGCGAGAAGGCTTCTCCTGGTCCTCGACAACTGCGAGCACGTGATCGAGCCCGTCGCCGAGCTCACCGACCGGCTTCTGTCGGCCGCGCCAGAGCTGCGCATCCTGGCGACCAGCAGGCAACCGCTCGACGTGGACGGGGAGCGGCTATGGCCGGTCGCGCCCCTAGAACCACCTGCCCCCGGCGCGCCGATCGAAGCCGTTCGCCGATCCGGCGCCGTGCAACTGTTCGTGGCACGGGCAACGGCCGCCACACCTGAGTTCACCTTGAACCAGGACAACGCCGACGCCGTCGCCACGGTCTGCCGCAGGCTCGACGGGATTCCGCTGGCCCTCGAACTGGCCGCCACCCGAACCCGCGCTCTGGGCGTCCGTGAGCTCGCCGCCCGGGTCGACGACCGGTTTCCGCTGCTGACCAACGGGAAACGGGGCGCCCCGGCCCGTCAGCGAACCCTGCGGGCGATGATCGACTGGAGCTGGGAGCTCCTCACCGAAGCCGAACGTGTCGTACTGCGCCGTCTGTCCGTCCACGCCGGGGGATGCACCATCGAGGCGGCCGAAGAAACCTGTGCCGGAGACGGCGTACCGCGGAACGCGATCATCGACCTGATCGCCCGGCTGGTCGACCGCTCGCTGGTCGTGATGACCGAGACCACGGACGGCCCCCGATACCGTCTGCTCGAATCCGTCGCGGCCTACTGCCACGAACGCCTGCACGAAGCGGGCGAGTCCACCCGGATCCGGCATCGGCATCACAGGTACTACATCGAACTCGCCGAACACGCCGAGCCGCGGTTGCGCGGCGGGCACCAGCGCCACTGGCTCCGGCGGCTGGACACCGAGACCGCCAACCTTCACCGGGCGCTGGACCACGCGATCCGGCACGACCGAGCGGACTGGGCCCTCAGGCTCGCCAACGCCTTGAGCTGGTACTGGTTCCTGCGCGGCAGGCTCGGAGAAGCACGCCGGACACTGAACCGCGTCCTGGACCTCGAAGGAACCGCACCCGCCGCGGCAAGAGCCATCGCCACCGTCTGGCGAACGGGTATCACGCTGCTGATCCGCGACAACGCCGAGGCGGACACGACCACGCCCGAACACGCCTTGGACTCGCTGTACGAGAGCGTCGACGACCCCGCGGCGCGTGCCTTCGCCGAATGGTTCCTGGTCTTCGCCCAGCTCGGCTTCGGCACCACCGTCACGACCGGCGGATGGATCAACCGCCTCCAGTCGGCCTTTCACGCCATCGGGGACCGCTGGGGCATCGCGGCCACCTCGACCGTGGGAGCGTTCGTCCTCGCCGAAGGGGATCTTCCCGAAGCCGCGCGACTCGGCCGGGAGAGCCTCACCCTTTTCGACGAACTCGGTGACAGGTGGGGGCAGCTGAAGGCCGGCCAGCTCCTCGCCATGCTCGCCGAAGCCACCGGCGACTACGACCAAGCCGCACTCTTCCGGCGTCAAGGACTGCGCAACGCCGAGGAACTCGGACTGTGGGCCGAAGCCGCCCACGAGCTGTCCAGCCTGGGCCGCAGCGCCTTGCTCGCGGGCGACTACGCCACTGCGAAGCAACTCCACACCCGTGCGATGCGACTGGCCACCGAACAGTCCTACCAATGGGGCATCCAACACGCCGAAGTCGGCCTCGGGCTCGGCGCCCGGCGTCAAGGCCGACTCGACGTCGCCGAAACCCATCTGCGCAACTGGCTCGACTGGTGCCGCCGATGGAACGGAACCCCCGGTCTCACGCTGATCCTCGCCGAACTCGGCTTCATCGCGGAGCTGCGCGGCGACGCCCGGGCGGCGCTCGCGCTACACCTCGACGGGTACGCCGCCGCCCGGTCCACCGGCGATCGTCGGGCGATAGCGCTCGCCTTCGAAGGACTCGCCGGCGCGCACTCGCTGGCCGACCGTCACGACCACGCCGCCCGGCTGCTGGGCGCCGCCGCCATGCTCAGGAAGTCGGCGGGAGCCCCGATGCCCCCGCCCCCCCCCCCCCCCCACCCCCCCACCCACCACGCCCCCCCCCCCCACCACCACACCACCACCCACCCACCCCTCCCCCCACGCCCCCGCCCCACCCCCCCCCCCCCCCGCCGAACACGGCGACATCGATCGCATCACCACCAGGATCCGGCAAGCCCTCGGCGACGGTGCTTTCACCACCGCGTTCCACCACGGACAGGAAACCGGGCTCGACACCATCGTCACCTGCGACCACGCGCACAGCCGGACCGCGTCCGGGGTGGATTGCGAAATTAGCTGAAAATTCGTACATCTGGTGCTTCGGGAGAGGTGAGCCCGGCGGTTACGATGATCTTTCCGGCGGCAGTCGTGACTGGGGGCAGGAGACGACATGAGTGCGCCACGTGCACCGTTCCGGTTCGGCGTTGTCCTGGTGTCCGAGGCGTGTTCCCGGGCGGAGTGGGTGGCCAAGTGCCGCCGCGCGGAAGAACTCGGTTACGACGTCGTCTCCGCCTGTGAGCACGTGAACCTCCCGTCTCCGTTTCCCTCCGTGATCCTCGCGGCGGAAGCGACGGAGCGGCCGAGGATCGGTATCTATGTCCTGAACACCAGTTTTCACAATCCGACGCTGCTGGCCAGGGACGTGGTCACGGTGGATCAGTTCGTGGAAGGCCGGCTCGAACTCGGACTGGGCACAGGCTACGTCGAATGGGAATTCCAGAAGACGGGCATTCCCTTCGGTACCCCGGGCAGCCGGGTGGACCGCCTGGAGACGACGATCGGCGAGCTGCAGCGCCTCCTCTCCGATCCGGAGCACCCGAAGACGGTGCAGCGGCCACATCCGCCGATACTGGTCGGAGGACATGGCGATCGGGTCCTGCGGCTGGCGGCGCGGAACGCGGAGATCGTCAGCTTCGTCGGTGCCCAGTACCGCCCGGAGTACGGGCGGATGGTCATCGCGCCCGCCGAGGAAATGGTGGAGCGAACCGAGTTCGCGCGTCGCGCGGCCGGTCCCCGGGCCGATGAGATCGAATACAACCTCCTGTCCAAGGCGACCGTGCTCACCAAGGACCGGAGGTCCGCGCTCGATCAGGTCCGCCGTTTCGCGCCGCACCTGGACGACGAACAGATTCTCGCCGCTCCCACGGTGTCGATCGGAACGCCGCGGCAGATCGCCGAACAGCTCCGGGAGAACCGTGAGGTGTACGGGATCAACTACGTCACGGTGATGGAACCGGCGATGGAAGCGTTCGGCAAGGTGATCGAGGCTATGCGCTGACCGGTCGGGCCACTGTTGTCGCAGTTCCGGAAAGAAGAAGCACTACGCGCCGCGGTTGCGTTCGTGTGCCTTGGTCAGCACACTCGACAGTCTCGAGGCCTCCTCGTCGGAGCCGCTCAGGTTCGGCGCGACGAGCTGGACGGAGGTGAATCTCCCTCCGCTGCAGGTTTGTCCGTTGACGGCTTTGGGGTTCTCCCGAGTGGGAATCAGATTCACGGTGCGGGAGCTGCCGGCCGGTAGTCCTTGAACCTCCAGCAGCATGGAGAACAGTTCACAGGCACGATCCGGTGCGATCTCCTTGCCTGAGGCGATCAGGTCACGAGCCGCTTCCAGTTTGCGAGCCGTCTCCGGGTCGTCGAGCAGTCCCGACCTCTTCACCTGCTCGATCGCCGCGGGCAATTGCTTCGCCCACGTTCCGGCTGACGCACCGATCACCTGGACGCGTCCCCCGGCAGGCGTCTCCCAATGACACGCCGGCAGCCCGCCGACGGCCAAAGCCTTCGGATCGGACACCTCTCCGGTAAGCATCGACAGCTCAGCCGGTGTGAGAAGTGCACACAAAGCGTCCGGAGTGGACGTCTTGGTATCCGGGTCGGCGGACGACGGGGCCACGCTCTCGGCGGCCTTGCCTTGCGGCGCCGGACCAGACTTGTCCGACGAACACCCGGCTAGACCTAGCATTGCCGACGCGGCGACAACCACTGCGATCCGACCGGCTCTCGGATAGCCGAGGCACTCCACGTTTGGCATCTTGCGCTCATCTCCCCCATCCAAAGTCAAGGGAGGCTAGCAGGAGTGCGGTTGCGAACAGACTGGAGCAGGGGCGGTGTCGCCGGCCGCGCCCCGCTTTCGACTCATCGCTCGACGTCGACGAGTTCGGCGAGTCCGCTGACGGTGAGCACCGGCACCAGCAGCTCGTTGGTACGAATACGGATTCGTTCGGCATAGGTGAACAGGGCGTTGATGCCGCCGCTGTCGAGGTATTCCACTCCGCGCAGGTCGACGATGGCCGCGCCGTTTCGCGTCGCGTCAGCGAGAGCTTCGCCGAAGGCGTCGACGTTGCTCATGTCTATCTCGCCCGCTGCGATCAGGAGGACGACACCGTCGTCACGGCTGTCCGTGGTGAGGGTGAGTTCAGTGCTCATCAGGAAAACCTCGCCTTCAGCTGGACTGTGGTTCCGGCGTTTCCTCGTTCGACGGTGACCTCGTCCATGAAGGCACGCATCAGGATCAAGCCGCGTCCGCGATCGGAATCCGCGGCGGGGCTGTGAGTCTTCCATGAGCCACTGTCCCTGACGATCAAGGTCACGCTGTCGGCCGAAGCGGACGCTTGGAGCCGGACGAGGCCACCGGGATCGTCACGATGACCGTGCTCGACGGCGTTGGCGATGGCCTCGCCCGCCGCGACGAGGATGTTCTGGAGCAGGTCGACCTCCAGCCCGCAGCACTGGAGCCAGCCGCGCAACTTTCGACGCACGAATGCCAGTTCTCCCGCGTCGGCGGGGAAACTGACATCGAGCGGGCCTGGACATCGGTAGGTCAGCAGCGCCACATCGTCCTCAAATCCGTCGGGCGGAGCCAGTTCGGACATGAGCAGTCCGGCCAGTCCTTCGAGCGTGGAGTCACCGTTCGCGGCGATCAGGGCGGCCGCGCGATCGATACCGTCGCCGAGCGAGCAGCGACGCCGCTCGACGAGACCGTCGGTATACAACATCAGCGTGGCCCGTGGAGGGATGACGACGCGGGCCTCCGGACGCGGTCTGCCGGGCCGGACACCCAGCGGGATCGAGCGGCCGCCTTCGAGCAGCCGGGGTGTCCCGTCCGCCTCGACCAGCACCGGCGGGGGGTGCCCGGCCGCGGCATAGCTCAGTTCGCCGGTGCCCGGCGAGAGCACCGCGCAGAACGCGGTGGTGCAGACGGCACCGGGCAGACGGGCGGCGAAGCGGTCCAATCCGCTGAGCGCCGCCGCCGGGCTGGGGTTCTCCATCAGCAAGGCACGGCACGCGCTGCGCAGCTGCCCCATCACGGTGGCCGCGGCCAGACCGTGGCCCACGCAGTCACCGACGACCAGTGCGATACGTCCGTCTTCGAGCTCGACGACGTCGTACCAGTCCCCACCGACCTGCAGCGGGCTGTTGGCGGGCTGATATCGGGCCGAGAACCCGTCGGGCAGCCGGTGTGGGCCGAGGATCGCGTGCTGGAGCGCCAGCGCGATCTCCCGCTGCTGACCGATCTGATGCGCGCGAACCAGGCCTTGTCCCAGCCGCCCGGCCAGCATGGTCAGCAAGGTCTCGTCTTCAGTGGTGAACGGCCGGGATTCGGCCAGTTCCAGCCACAGGACCAAGGCACCGTCGGGGTGCTGTAGCGAAATTCCCACCGTGCCCGGTTCGCCTTTCACGAGACTCAGCGGATCGGAGTCGCGCAAGGCGACGACAGCGTGCCGGGAGCGCGTCGTCAGGTCCGCCCAGAGGACCGGTTCTCCGACGATCACCGGATCGGCGTCGCGGGAGTGGGCGGGAAAGAAGACCGCCAGCACCCGTGGCGCCTTCCAGACCCGGCGGAATTCGTCCATCGCGGCGATCAGCGCTTCCTGGATCGAGTCCGCCTGCGCGAGTTGCTGGTTCAAGCCGGACAGGGCGCTCTGCCGCTGAATCGCGTAGTGTTCCGCGGTCACGTCCCGGAACGTGCCGACCGTGACGCGTCTGCCGCTGTCGGGGTCTTCGACCTGGTTGAAGCTGGCGGTGGCCCACAACCGGTGCCCGTCCCGGTGGGCCACGGGCACCGTGCAGCTGCCCCGGCGATTCCGCAGCAACGTGTCGAAGGCCTCGGCGACGAGCCGGTACGCGTCGGGCTCGGTGTCCGCGTCCGGCCACCACGGGTGGACCGGTTGGTACGGCAGGCCTTCCGGACCGTAACCGAGGATCTCGCTGAACGCGCTGTTGATCTCGATGACGGCTCCGTGTTCGTCACAGACGAAGAAGGCTTCCTGCAACGAGTCGATCAGCGCGGCACGCCACCGGGCGGAACGCGCGCGCAACCGGGCCAGTTCGACGTTCGCCCGGACGCGGGCCAGAAGCTCGGCCGAAGCGAACGGCTTGACGAGGTAGTCGTCGGCGCCGGCTCGCAATCCCTCGATGGAGGCTTCCTGACCGGCCCGGGCCGAGAGCAGCAGAACAGGCACCGCGGCGGTGCGCGGTTCGTCGCGCAGTTTCCCGACCAGGCCGAGCCCATCGAGCCCCGGCATCATCACATCGCTGATGACGAGGTCCGGTGGGCTGGTGCGCACGGCTTCGATCGCCTCGCCGCCGTCCGCGACGGCCTGGACCACGTACCCGGCACCGGTGAGAAGCCGGGTCAGGTACTCGCGCATATCCGCGTTGTCGTCGGCGATCACGACCCGGGCCGGAGTGGCCGGGCGCCACGCCGCGGTGTCGGGGTTCCGGGCGATTTCCGGCGTATCGGAGGACCAACGTCCGGCCTCCAGCACGAACGGTTCCGCGGCGGCGAAGCCCGAACGGTCACTGGACTCCGCGAGCGAATCGGCGGGGAGGTGACCGGAACCGAAAGGGAGCCGGACGGTGAACGTCGTGCCCACGCCTTCGGTGCTGTCAGCGACGATGGAGCCACCGTGCAGTTCCACGAGTTCGCGCACCAGCGCGAGACCGATCCCGCTGCCCTCATGGGAGCGGGCGCGGGTGTTCTCGATCCGGTGAAACCGCTCGAACAGGTGAGGCATCTCCTCGGACGGCACCCCGACCCCGGTGTCGGCCACGGCGACGGTCGCCCCCGCCTCGTCCTGGGCCACGGTGACCGTGATGGCTCCTTCGAAGGTGAACTTCACCGCGTTGCTCAGGAGATTGAAGACGACCTTCTCCCACAGGTCGAGGTCCAGGTACACCGGTTCCGTCAAGGGACGGCAGTCCACGGTGAAGCGCAGACCGGCCCGCTCGATGGCCGACTGGAACACACTGGCCAGTTCGGCGGTGACGGACGCGAGGTCTACCGGCGTGAAGCGGGCCCGCATGCGACCCGCCTCGATCCGCGAGAAGTCCAGCAGCGTGTTGACCAGCTTGCTCAGCCGCGATCCGTTGCGGTGGACGACCTCCAGATCCGCACGAGCGGCGTCGTCCAGGCCAGATGAGCTGGAGAGCAGCCCCTGCACCGGCCCCATGATCAAGGTGAGCGGAGTGCGGAACTCGTGGCTGATGTTCGAGAAGAAGACGGTTTTCGCCCTGTCCAGTTCCGCGAGTTCCTCCGCGCGCCGCTGCTGCGCCTGGAAGCTGCGGGCGCTCGTGATCCCGGCGGCGATATGCGTCGCCACCAGTTCGATGAAGCCGCGGTAGCCGTCGTCCAGATCGCGATACCGGTTCAGCCCGGCCACCAAGAAACCGTGGGGCACCCCGCCCTGCTGTCTCAGCGGAATGATCAAGACCTGGGTGGGAGGTGCGGGCCACTCCCCCGCGGGCAGTCCGGCCATCCTGGCGTCGTCGAGATCGAGCAGCGCCGTCCCGCCCTCGGACATCTGCTCGACCGGGAGCGCCGGCAACGGCACGGTAAGCCCCTCCGCGAGCCCGGTCGAAGCGGCGAGCCGCGCCGAGCCGTCGTCGTCGAACAGGTAGATCAGGGTGAACGGAAGGTCACGCATGTTCCGGTTGAGCTGGCCGACGGCGAAGGCGAGTACCTGGGCCTCGGTGGTGATCACGCTGGGGTCCGAGCCGAGGTCACGCAGCGTGGCCATCCGGCGCTCGCCGATGATCCGATCGGTCTCCTCGCTCACCACGCACAACATGCCGACCACCTGGCCGTCGTCGTCGCGCAGCGGGCTGTACGAGAACGTGTGGTAGCTCTCCTCCGGGTAGCCGGAGCGTTCCAGGAACAGCAGAAGCCCCTCGTCCCACGTCGCCTTGCCGGTGGACAGCACGGTTGCGATGCGCGGGCCGATGTCGTCCCAGATCTCGGCCCATACCTCGTTCGCCGGACGGCCGAGAGCCCACGGATATTTCCGTCCCAGCGTGTTGTGCCGGTACGCGGAGTTGCAGAAGAAGGTGAGCTCCGGTCCCCACGCCATCCACATGGAGAACCGCGAAGAAAGCAGGATGCCGACAGCCGTGCGCAAGCTCAGCGGCCACCCGTCGGGCGGCCCGAGGGGCGTGGCCGCCCAGTCCACCGCGGCCAGGTCGCGACCCACCTCACCATCCTCGGCGAACACATCGATTCCGCCGCTCACAGCATCCTCAGAAGGCACTGGAAGCCCTTTCCTGTCCCGCTCATCACCGCGGCCGCACCCACGTCGTGATCGCGGTATACCCGCTCAGGACCCCGCTGACGCGCTCGATCCGGGAGATCGCCTCACAATGGCCTGTCGACGACACGGGACAGGTCTCGTAGCACCGCTCGCGCGGTCCGGCCGCCGGAGGCGAGCGCACCTTGCAGTGAACTCGTGTCGCGGTGATCGCCGCACACGTACAGCCGTTCACCGAACCGGATCTCGCCACGGACGGCGTGGGGTGGCGACATGGCCGGGAGCGCATGGGGAATCTCGTAGCGCCCGACCACCGGCCAGCGCGCAGTGTCCACACGGTACAACCGGCTCAGTTCCCGCCGCACCTCCGATTCCGCGAGCGGCGCTAGCGCCGAGGCGCTGACGAGGGCCGCGCCTTCCGGAGCGTAGGCCGGGCAGACCTCGCTCAGGACCGAGGTGTTGACGATCGGGCCGCCGCGGGCGTCGACCACGATGACCGGCTCCCGCAAGGGTGACCGCGGTGGCGCGAAATACCAAGTCGTGACGCTGTTCCAGTGCGGTTCGGGGACACCGTCGACCAGGCCCGCGGCCGTGGTGCCGTCCGTGGCGACGACGACGACCCTCGCGGTCCATACGTCCCCGCCGGAGGTGCGCACCTCGCCGTTCCCGACGTGCTCCACGCGCGTACCGGTCCGCACTGCGGAAACGGGGAGCAGCCGGGCGAGTTGCCGGGGCAGCTCCCCCATGCCCCGTGACGGCAATGACGGCGCGGATCTCAGGAAACTGCGCCAGACGAGTTTGAAGAACCGCGAGGAGGTATTCAAACCGGCCTCCAGGAAGACCCCGGACAGGAACGGGCGGAGCACGGTTTCCACCGCGTGGCCCGACAATCCCGCCCCGCGCAGTTCGTCGGCGGTCGTGCCGTCGCGGCCCTGGACGATCGACCGCGCCGGTCCGGCCGCCACCCGCGCGGTGAAGGCACCGAGCGCGGCGAGGTCCTTCGCCGACAAATAGCGCCTTGCCGCGACGTCCCGCAGTGCCTTGGGTGTGTCGAGCGGATTCCCGAGAAGGCTGAGACGGTCGTCGCCGGCCACCCGGACCGCTCGCCAGAACTTGCCCAGCCGCAGCGCGTCGACGTCCACCAAGCGCTGAATCGCGGGGTACGCGGGATTGAGGATCTGGAACCCGCGATCCAGCCGGAAACCGTCGACGACGTCGGTGCGCACGCGGCCGCCGGCCTCGTCCCCGGCTTCCAGGACGGTGCAGACCACCCCGGCGCGGTGCAGGTGCAGCGCGGCGGAGAGGCCGGCGAGTCCGGCACCGATCACCACGACGTCGGTTTCGTGCACAGCCATCAGAAACGCTCCTCGGTGTCACATTCGACGCGAGCTCGAATGTGCCTTGCTCGCAACGCGTAGCGCCGTCCGGCGTAGGCGAGGCCTAGTTGCCGCGTTCGACCGCGGCGTCGATCAGCACGGCCCGCATTCGCGATACGTTGGTTCCTGCGGAGCCTGTTCCGCAATATCCGATGAAGCCATCCTCTGGCACTTGGAGCGATCTCGCAACGGTTCCGGACTCCAGCCGCTCGGAGGCGGTCGTACGGCCATCGGCATGACGCGCACCGACCGCCCGCTCATGATGCGAGACGAGGGTGGCTCGGATGTTCCACGGCCCGGCTTCGCACCGACCGCTTCAGGTGACGCGAAAGACCGGCCAGCCGATCTCGGTGCGCCACGCGGCGGGATCGCCGGTGTCACGCGGGCCGACAACGTAGACCTCCCGCACCGGCCCGGCCACCGACATCGCGTTCTCCACCACCCAGGTCCCCAGTTCGCCATAGGTGACTTCGACGCCGTCGTGCTCACCGACGTGGGTGGTGACGGCCAGTTCCACGGCCGGAAGAGTTACGGGGTGCACGCGTCCGCTGCGGGGTGGCGCATCGGTCGGCAGGTAGACGAGCACGCGACCGCGCTCCTGTTCGAACAGGGCGTTGTCGTAGCTGCCGCCCGGCGGTCCGGTCACGGCGGCGCCGACGGCCGCCTCCAACTCGGCCATCGCGCCCGCGAACCAGGTCGAGACGTCGCGGTGCTCGACCACGGCTTCCACCGCCGCGACCGTGCGGGCGGGCTCCGCGCGCAGTTCGACGTCGATCGGCGCGGGGTCGGGCCGGAGCAGGCGCCGCAGCGACACGACCGCGGCCCGGGTGCGGTCGAGCACGTCCTCTAGGCGTCGCAGGTGGTCCGCGACCAGGGCCGACCGGACGTCGGGGTCGGGGGTCCGCAGGATTCGCTGCACGTCGCTCAGGGGGACGTCGAGTTCGCGGAGCCGGTGGATGACCTGTGCGGCCGGGATCTGGTCGAGCCCGTAGTAGCGGTAACCGGTGCTCTCGTCCACCACGGCGGGTTCCAGCAGGGCCGCCTCGTGATACCGCCGCAGCGTCCGCACGCTCAGGTGGGTCAGCCGCGAGAACTCCCCGATGCTCAGCACCTCTCCATTCTGGACTCTCCCCCGGGGAGAGAGTCCACGGCTTGACCCTCCCACCCCGCGAGACCACACGATGGGCTCATGACACAGCACACCGATTCCCAGTCCGCTCTGCTCCCGGCCACCGTGCGGGAGTTCTTCGCCGCCCACGTCGTCCACGACGCCGACACCGCCTCGTCGTTCCTCACCGAGGACGCGGTGATCATCGACCAGGGCGAGACCTTCCGCGGCCGCGAGAAGACCCACGCGTTCCTGCGGGACGCCGGGACCGAGTTCGAGTACACGACCGAACAGATCGGCGCCCACCGCGCCGACGACGACCACTGGGTCGTGACCGTGCGGCTCGAAGGCGGCTTCCCCGGCGGCATCGCCGAACTCGACTACCGGTTCACGCTCCGGGAGGACCGCATCGCCGAAATCGTCATCGCCGGCCACGCGGCCTGACCGCACCCACATCATCTCGATCCTCGACGGAGAAAATCATGAAGACTTGGTTCATCACCGGTGGGACGCCCGGAGGGTTCGGTCTGGTCTACGCCGAGGCCGCACTGGATCGGGGCGATCGAGTCGCGGTGACCGTTCGCCGGCCTGCTGAACTGCGGGAGTGGGCTGAGCCCTACGGCGACCGCGTGCTGGTTCTCGAGCTCGACGTCACCGATGCCCAGCAGGTGCGTGCGGCGGTCAAGGCGGCGGAGGAGCGGTTCGGCGGAATCGACGTGCTCGTCAACAACGCGGGCCGCGGCTGGTTCGGCTCGATCGAAGGAGCCCCTGACGAGACGATCCGCCGCACGTTCGACCTCAACCTGTTCGCCGTGGTCGACGTGGTGCGTGCGGTCCTGCCGGGTATGCGGGCACGCGGCGGCGGTTGGATCGTGAACATGTCGTCGGTGGCGGGCCTCGTCACCGCGCAGGGGTTCGGCTACTACTCGGCGGCGAAGTTCGCGGTCGAAGGACTGTCGGAGACGCTGCGGCTCGAGGTCGAGCCGTTCGGTGTGCGGGTGCTCGTCGTAGAGCCGGGAGCAACCCGTACCAACGCCTTCGCCGGCTTCCAGGACCAGCCCGTCGACGAGGTAGTCGACGCTTACGTGCCGATGGTCGAGAGCGTCAAGGCGGCGTTCGTCGACCACAACGGCAAGCAAGAGGGCGATCCCGTGCGGGGAGTGCGGGCCGTGCTCAGCGCGATGAACGCACCCGTTCCGCCGCACCGGATCGTGCTCGGCAACTCCGGCTACGACGTCGTCACCGCGATGCACGAGAACGCCCTCGCGGAGCTACGCGCCAACGAGAAGCTTTCGCGCAGCACGGACTTCTAGCCCCGCGGCTGCGGGCCGCTCCGCCTGCCGGCGTGGTGTGCGCGGTGAGCCGACGAGTTCGCGTTGCTGTGCAAGGACTTCGGCGATGGTGTCGGGCAAGGAGTCGAACAGTGGCTTCGTACCGCGTGAAACCGTCCAAGCCCGTCGCGATACTGGTCGTCGTGTTCGTCAACGGGATCGGGCGGCACAACTCAGCGACGTGAAGATAAGTGTCATCGGGTACGCCACGCAATACTCGAATTCACCGCTCGGCGCTACCGCGCCAGTACAAGATGCGCAGGTCGGGGACACAATCGTAGATGTCACTGGCCTTCTACTCGAGAACGCAGATCACGCCCGGCCGGCCTGTGAACGCGCCCAGCTTGTCGAACCATGGAAGCAAAGAACCCGGACCCCTTATCGAAGCGGTTGTGACGACGAAACAAAGTCTTGCTACGCCACCACCGGCTCCCGCAGAGCACTTATCCGAAACTCGGCACACCGGAGCAAACGGAGACACAAGAGAGCCCAGGAACAATTAACGCCGAGGCGAAATTGCCGCCGAAGGACTAACATTGCCGTAGGTCGGCAACGATATTGACGTGGTGGGCCGGGTCGGGCTCGAACCGACGGCCAAGGGATTATGAGACCGCAGCTCCGACATGTCAGCCAGTGTCGTCGCTTGCTAGATTCTGCCGGTTTGTGCAGGTCAACGCCAGTATGACCCCGGGCGGAGTGCCGCTGCGTGTCGGCCTGTATCAGGCTGTCCGTGGACAACGGAGCCCAATCGGAGACGACGTGCCCGTCCATTCGACAGCGCCTTTGCCGCCAGCAGAACCGCCATGTCCGCCCCGCTCACCGGCGCGGCATCCCCTCCCGCACCGCCGGAATCGCCAGCCATCCCCAAATGATCAAGACACTCCCGTCACCCTGCACCGCGACATCCCCCGCCCAGCTGAAGGAGGACTTCATGGCTGGCAACGTCTCCACCGCTTCCGCGCCATCATGGCCTTCGCCACAATTCACACCGCCGCCGATCACCTCGACGTCAACCAAGTCATCCTGGCCCGACCGACAGCTGCACCGCCTCAAAACCGACGTCGGCGCGACGCTCTACCATCGCAGCCCATGCGCCCCACCTGCCGTGGCACAGCACTACTACACGCACTCGAACGCCCGATGCCCAGCGGCAACTCGCCACAGCGACCAC
This sequence comes from Amycolatopsis sp. WAC 04169, assembly GCF_003947535.1. Taxonomy (NCBI): domain Bacteria; kingdom Bacillati; phylum Actinomycetota; class Actinomycetes; order Pseudonocardiales; family Pseudonocardiaceae; genus Amycolatopsis; species Amycolatopsis sp. WAC 04169. Next base: position 78,021 of record NZ_QHJI01000013.1, read on the forward strand.
CCACGGCATCAAAGCCAGCGAACAACTACCGCGGAAGAAACCTCGCCTCGGATAGTGCTTGAGATGACAAAAAGATCAACCATCCGCGCCGTCGGCAAGCGATGGGTCGCCATACACAACCTCGCGAATGAGCAAGTTCCCCGCACCCCAAGTTAGAAGGCTCTCGAAGGCTGCGGGGCTTACCAACAACATCGTGCCCCGTGTACGCGGCCAGGGCAGATGGTAGGCGCCACCTTCGTAATGACTCCGCCAGGTGATCATGGCCATCGCGGGTCCGGTTTCGTCATGCAGCACGAACGGCTCGGTGGCCGGCTGCAGGCAAAGTGCCAGTCTTAACGACAGGCTCGGTACCAGTAGGTGATCGTGCACACCGAGGCCGCCGCGGGCGTCGCCCATGAACTCGTCGTCGACGTCGATGCCAATCAGCGGACTGGTGGTGTCGGTGGAGACCTCGTTGAGCAACGGTGGCATAGCGGCGAACCAGCTCGATGCGCTCTCAGCACAGAAGAGACGGCAGCGGAGCCCGGCCGCATCACTGCGCCGACGAAGTTCGACCGCGAGATCGCGGCCCGACCGGCGCAGAAGACTGTCTCTTTCGGGCCACGCCGGCAACACCGTGGTTTCCTCGGTGCGGGCGATCACTCGCCAATGCCGGTAGCGGCCGGCCGGCAAGGTGTCGCACTCCTCCAAGTCTATGGACGCCACCGTCGCAACAAGATCGGCCTTCGCTGAGCGTCGTGACTGCACCCCGGCGACGTCGCGCGCACGGGCCCAGATTGGATCCTTGGCGTTGGGTGGAGCAATGATGTCGGGGCGAGGCTCGCGGATGCACTCGATCGCAAGGGGCAATGTGGGATCGTTAACTAAGACGCGGGCGAGCGCATGCTCCCATTCCGCAGGGTTCGCGGGCGGTCGTCCGGAGGCCAGGAGCGCAGCACGCCCCCGTGACCCGAATGGCGCCATCAAAGTCGCCGACACCATCAAAAACGACAGGATAACTCCTGCGATAATCGATTTTCTTTTCATAACCCCTCACCTAGGTTGCAGACGGAAGCAAAATCCAACCTCGGGCGCCCATTCCGCGGCGAGCTCTACACAAGCAGCGGGCGTAGCCTCATGGCTCCCATGACCGCCGCAGCCTGCTTCTCCTTCCCAGGACTGTTGTCGCGGGTCTCCCTCAGTATCCGAGACTTCGGCTTGCTACTGGACCCCACAGTCAGCCAGATAACTGGTGCTGTCACGGATATCCGCATCCCAGATATAACCTGCCGTACGAGCCCATTGAACCCCGTTACGGCCGGCGAGATGGACGCCCAGTATCAACCGCCAGCCGTTGTTGTCGTTGATCTTGCACAATGCGGCGACATCCTCATTGACCCACGCTTTGCCGACGTGCGGGGTGCTCAGACCGGGACCGGAGTACATGGCCGTGTCCCTCGAAGGTTGCACGGTGAGCCAGTCGGTGCACAAACGAAGGCCATAGGTGGACTCGACGATATCGAGGTCCCAAATGTATCCGGCCGTATTCGCCCACTGCACACCGTTCTCGCCGGGCCGGTCAATGCCCAGCACAAGCCACTTACCGTTATTGTCCTGCAGTCTGCACACGGCAGCCACGTTGTCGCCCTGCCGCGCTTTCCCCACTATGGGGGTACTCAGTCCGGGACCGGAGTACATCGACGTAGTGATACGCGGAGTCACCCGAACTCCGATCCCCTGTGCTGCCGCGGACGCCCGTGGACTACCGGCTTCCGACGACGCCACCGCTGGCACGGCGAACGCGTGCAGCGACAACGTGATCCCTGCCCCAACGAGCGCATACATGAGTTTTTTCGTGAACATGGCGTGCCTTTCGACTTGTCAGCGGACCGCATCGCATGGCCGAGTGGAAACTACCGGTGGACAGCAGGGCATAGATAGGAAAAATGTCAGGTGCATCGAGGGTGACGATCACTCGTCCTATCGGGTGACAACCGGGCATTTCAGGGTCCAGAGAGGTTCCAGGCTTCGATTTCCCCAATCAAGATGCCTTCTTCCCCTAATATCCGGATCCGAATCGCCGCGCACGCGAAGTCAGGAAAAGCGTCTTTTCGGGTCATGATCGGTTCGGAACCTCGAACGGAGGTCGACGTCATGGCATGCTGCGGTTCTGGTGCAGTTCGTTCTCCGGCATCGACGGCGACAGGGGAAACCGTGGTGCAAGACAGAGAAAAGCTGGCAGCGGTAGCCCCGATGTGGCAGACGCGTCGACCCGACAAGAGGTTGACCCGCTGGGTCAACTTCTACTTGGCTTACCGGCGCGCGACCGGCGTCACGATGGTTCGCACCGTGGCCGCGTTGAACTCAATACTGGTGATCGTCGACCTGGCACCGGCGATCCAGCGTTCCCTGCAAGGTGTTCCCTCGGCGACGGTCTCCTCGGTCACCGGATTGACCGGCACGCCGATCGCCTACGAAAGAACGGGCAAAGAAGAAGGAGTCATCGTGGAGCTGACTCCGCTCGGCGCCCGGGCGTTGCTCGGCATGCCCCTGAGCGAACTCGGAACCGCCAGGGTCGGCATGGCGGACCTCTTCGGCGCTGACGCCCGCCGGTTGACGGAACAGCTGTGGGACGCGGACGACGTCGACCACCGGTTTCGCATCATCGATCAATGGCTGGCGGACAGAATCCTGGATGGTCCGAAGTTGCCGAGGGCGCTCGAAGGCAGTTGGCGGAGCCTGACCGGATCAAGAGGCGACGTCAGAATCACCGACCTGGCCGACCGGGCAGGTGTGAGCCGGCAGCATCTGACCACGAGTTTTCACCGGGAGATAGGGCTGTCGCCAAAGACGGTCGCCCGCGTGGCGCGCTGCCACTGGGCGCTCAGGCTCATCACCGGCAGGAACCCCCCACCTCTGGCCACCGTCGCAGAACTGTGCGGCTACACCGACCAAGCGCACTTAAACCGAGACTTCCGGCTCCTGGTCGGCTCCACACCCACCGGACTCCTACAGTCCAGAGACGCTCAGACGGACCTCTTCCTGGGCAGTGAGATCGCTCTGCACCCTCAACACGCCACCGGAACACCGCTGGAATCGGGACAGCCGCTGTCGTAAACGCACCGCGACCTGTCCAGCCGCCTTCAGCTCACCCGCGTCGAGACGCAACTCCGGCCAGAACGGCAGCCATGTGTCACCGGCGAAGGCTGTCCTGATTGTGCCGACGGGAATGCTGGACTGGTATCGGCGTGCATACCAGTCCGGTTCGGACCGCTAACCTGGATTGCGCGAATGTTCCTGGGATACGCATGCAGGCTGAATCGCCTGTGGCTGAATGGTCCGAGGCCGTCGATGGTCAGCGGCGACGCAATCAGTCCCGGCTCGGGCGCGACGCACCACACGGCTTCGGTCGTCTGTGGACTTATCCGCTGAACCGGACGTCGTGAACGGCGCTGGGAGCGGCGAACTCTAGTAACCGCAGGGCTTCGGCTTCGATGGCCGCTCGGTCGGCGGCGGAGATCGAGCGCAGCGGCACGACAGGAGCACACCACCAGGTCCGGGCGTCGGCCACGGTGGCCGGCCCGAACGCGGCGAGATAACGCCGGATCAGCCCGCGCACGTCGTCTGCGGTGGCGGCTTCCGATACACCGGGAAAGACAGCGAACGGGGTCGCGCCGCGTTTGCCCCACGTTCCGCTCGGTGCGGGGTGCACCAGCGGGAGCAGATACTGCACGGTCCAGCCGAGAGCCTGCGCGTCGGCTCCTGGCCGGTTCAGCGCGAGCGCCCGCCCCAGCTCGGGCCGGGTGAGAACGCCGCCGCCGAGCAGCCGAAGTCCGTGAGCAGCTACCTCCACGACGTCTCGGTCGACCGCCAGCGCTATCCGATGTTCGGCGCGTCCGGGGCCAACATCCGCCCATGCGCTTTTTGGCGATCCGAGCCCGCGGAACCGCCCGTGCGGGTAGATGACCAGGGCCCGTCGAACGTGCTGCTGGCACAGAACACCCGCGACCCGGCGACGCCGCTGGCCGGTGCCGAACAGATGCGGCACGCCCTCGGCGACCGAGCCCGAATGGTCACCGCCGATCAGGGAGGCCACGGCGTCTACCTGATCGGCGCGAACAAGTGCGCCAATGACACGGTCACCGCGTTCCTGACCACGGGCGAACGCCCCGAGGCCGATCACACCTGCGTGGCCGAACCGGCCTGACCTCCTCCGGTGCCGGGCCGGTTCGCGCCAGAACCGGCGCGGCGCCCTCCTTCAAGCGCCCGCCGTTCGAGCGAATCGGCCACATACGACACGGTGTCACAGAGCAGAACGACCAGCTGATCGTCGAGGACCTGCTGTTGCTGCTGCTCGACGACAAGACCGGGACCACCGCGGCCGCAGGCACACTGCCGTACTCCCTCGACGGCGCCGTCCTCGCCGAACTCGCCCTGATCGGCAGGGGGCGAAACCGGGAAGCCTTCCGTGTTGAACGGCCCCGAACTCGTCGCCATCGGAGACGGCCCGCTGCCCGCCCCGCTGCTTCAGGCCACGTACGACCAGATCGCCGAGAGGAACCGGGTGCTCGGCCTGTTCCCCAATGACCCGCCTGCCCGCGGCCGACTCGCGGCACGAGGCGGGTAGTTCCTGCTCACAGCCTCCTCGTCAGGTGACAGCAGAAGACCTCGCAGCTCGTTCTCGTCCCGCACTTCGTTCAAGGCCCCGTGTCGTTTCTCCATGTTCGAAGAGCCGGAACCTCCGAACTCTCGAAGCCCGAAAGGGCAGTCAAGGTAACCAGTGTTCATCCAGCGTTCGGTTGCAATGTCCGTCTCTATCGCCATGTAGGCGGGCCTAGCTGACTTCCAGGCCGCGGGCCGTATCAGGCTCTACTTCGGCAACGGCGCCGCTGTGGCGATATGCCTGCGGCCGCCCACGCGAGACGGGCTAACCCACTACCTGGCTGACCGGCTTCGCGTGCTTGTCAACGAGCTCGTGGCCGGTGGAATCCTTGTGCGATGTCCTTCGGCTGAGCGCATTCGGCGCAGTTGCCCGCAGAGTACGTCTGGGTTCCGCGAATGAGGCGTTCCGTCGGCAAATGTGGTGCCCCGGGCGAGTGAGCACCGGGGCACCACATGTTCGGTCTCTATCTCGGTCCTGGTTGCCGTCCGCCGACGTCTCGGCTGTCTCTGATTCCGCCGAGGCCGGCGGGTGATCCGCCGCCTCCGGCCATCAGTGGCAGGGTCAGTGCGTCGGCTACGGCGTTGGCCGAGATCGTGAATCCTCTGCCGAGGGTTTCGGCTCCTGCTCGGACGACGTTTGCGCCGTGGCGGACGGTTCGGCCGATGGCCTTGCCGGTGATTCGTGCACCTTGCGCGAAGTGCCAGACAGCAGGAGTGACGCCCTCGTTCAGCAACCAACGGGCGCCTTGTGACGGACCGTAGGATGCCCATTCAAGGGGAGTGCGGCCAAAAGCCTTCAACGTGCCCATTCCAGTGAAGGCAACGGCAACTCCTGTGGTGATTAGAGGATGGGCCACGAGCGCAGCCATCGGACCGCTGATCGCCGTCGCAGCCATAGCTTCACGTGTGATGAGCCAGCTACCGATTATATCCCCGAATTCACTGTTGAGGGGTTTCATGCGCTCCCGGTACGCCCGGTAGTCGGCTTCATACGCGCTTTTCTGGACAATGGCCCTCACTCTGCGAGCTTCGGCGACCGCAACCTTGGCTTTGGTGCGTGAATGCACACGTTTGGCGGCCTGGATGCTCTTGATGCGTTTCACGTGTCGTGCCATGGTGGCGCGCTGGGCGGCGGCGCGGGCGTTGGACTTGGCCACCTTGTTGTAGGCGAATCGGGCCATCGAGAACGCCATTCCCCACAGTTTCCCGGTCGGGTCACTGAAGCTGGCCGGGCTGTTGTTGGCGTAGGCGTAGGCGTTGAGCTGTTGCGGGTTGTCGGCGTCCAGAACGGGGTCGACGGAGGTGAACCGGCCCGTGTCCGGGTCGTATTGGCGGACCCCGACGTTGACCAGCCCGCCTGGTTCGCGTGCGCCCATCTGGAATCCGTGGTCATTGGGCCACGCCGCGGCTTGGCCGCGTACTTCGCCGAACGGCGTTTGCCTGCGCTGCACCACTTCCTGCGTCTTCTCGGTGACTGCGGTGTGCGCGGTGCCCTGTGTGTCGGTGACCAGCCAGGTCACCCCGGCGATGGTGCGCTGGGCGACGATGGCGCCCCCATGCTCGTAGAACCTGATGCCGTCGACCTTGCCGGTGGCCCGGTCGAACCGGACCTGTGTGTCGGACAGGAACAGTGTTGTGCCGGCCGGGTCGGCGCGGACGATCCGGTTGCCTTCGGCGTCGTCGACGTAGGTCGTCGTGCCGGTGCGGTCGGCGGTGGAGACGAGGTTTCCCTCGACGTCCCAGGTCATCTTCTGCTCGCCGGGCCTGCTGGTGGTGTTGCCCAGTTCGTCGTAGGCGTAGCCGTCGGTGCGCGTTCCGGTGTTGTCGGTCGTGGTGGTCGAGGTCAGTGCGTGCGGTTTCGCCGTCTTCGCCGCCGGATAGGTGTAGGTGGTGGTGACGTCACCCGTCGGTGTGGCGTGCCGGACTCGGCGGGTGCGGTTGCCGACGGCGTCATAGTCGAAGTTCTGCCAGTAGGGTGCGGGGCCGCCCAGGCCGGCTGTGCTGGGTGTTGCCGCGCAGTCTCCGGACTTCGGGGTCCAGGCCCCCGTCATCCGTTGGTTGTGGTCGTAGGTGAAGCATTGGGTGTCGGCGGAGGCCGCCTCGGTGATCCGGGTGACGTTGCCCGCCGGGTCGTAGTCCTGGTGTAGGTCCGACACGACGGGGGCGCCGCTTTCCTTGGTCGTCAGCGCCTGTGTGAGACGCCCGGTGGGTTCGTAGGTGTACTGGGTCTCCATCAGTTTGCCGGTGGTGCCGGTGGCGAAGGTGTGCACGCCGGTCTGGCCGAGGTTGGTGTACTGGGTGGCCGCGACGTAGGTGGTCACCGGCCCGGTGCCGAGTTTGGACTTGAGCACCGAAGGCTTGCCCAGATCGTCGTAGCCGTACTCGACCACTTCCGTGGGCAGTTCGCCGACCTGCGGGTAGGTGCTGGTGACGAGCTGTCCGTTGGCACGGTAGGAGTTCTTGAACTCGTAGACGCCGGCGAGCTTGCCCGCCGGGGTGCCCGCGGTCTCCGGGATGGTGATCTTCGTGCCGGTCGGCTGGTAGTGGTTGTCGTAGCCGGTGACCTCGCTGGTGTAGGTCTTGCCGTCCTGGTGGCGGATGCTCGCGTCGAGGTGGCCGTCCTGTTTGTCGTCGTAGGTCCATTCGGTGCGTTTCACCGCGCCTTCGTGCAGGGCGGTGCGTCTGCCGAGCACGTCGTAGGTCGTGGTCAGGACGCGGCCTTTGGCGTCCGTTGTCGTGAGCTCGTCACCGGCGGTGTTGTAGGTGCTCTTCGTGGTCCCCGAGTCCGGGTCGGTCGTGGACGTGCGGCGGCCGCGCAAGTCGTAGCCGTAGCTCCACGTGTTGCCCGCGGGGTCGACGACGGTCGCTTCGAGGTTCTTGCGGGTGTAGGTGTATTTGGTGCTGTCGTAAGGCCCGGTGGGTGTGCCACCGCGGTACTGGCGTAGCTCCACCTTGCGGTCGCGGCCGTCGGTGATCGTGCTGGTCGCGGTGCCTCCCTTCGGCGGGGTGACGTCCACTCGGTCGCCGCCGTAGGCGGTCGTGGTGGTGGAGTGCTCTTTGTCGTAGGACTTGACCACCTGGGACACGGGCCGGTCGGCCGCGTCGAAGGTGGTCAGCACCTGATTGGGGATGCCGTTGTCCTGCAGGGCGACGAACAGGCCGGTGCCGGGAGCGCCACTGGCCGGGTAGGCGGAGTTGGTCTTGGCGACCCGGCCCGCCGAGTCGTGCACGGTGTCGCTGACGACGCGCCCGGACGATCCGGGGCCCTGCGTCTGGCGCTGTCGCAGGAAACCGTCGTAGAGCACCGTGGACGTCACATAACGCACGTCGTCGGGATGCAGTTCGGCCGTGGTGACGGCGGTCGGCGCGTCCGAGCGGAACAGATAGGTGTGCTTGACGTGCGGCTCGGCCTTGCCCTGGACACGTCCTGGTTTCCAGACGGCGGTGAGGTGGCCCAGCGGGTCGTGCGCCTGGCTGGTGATCTTGCCGTTGGGGTCGGTCGTGCTCAGTTCGACCTCGTCCCAGGCCGGTTCCACGGTGGTGGTCGTGGTGTGCCCGAGGGCGTTGGTCTCGACGACGGCCGTCACCGGACCTCCGGTCGGCGGGGTGAACACGGTCTTGGTGAGCGCGTCACGGGCGTCCCAGGACTCCACGACGCGGCCGTGCGCGTCGTACCCGGCACGTGACACGGTCGTGTAGCCGCGCGCACCACCAGCGAAGGACGAGATCTCCTCGGTCCGTGTCTCGTCTCCCTTGGTCGGCGCGAGGCCGAAGTCGCGGCCGTCGTAGGACGTCCGGGTGTCGCTGACGATCTCCTCGTCCCGGGTGGGCTGTTTGTCGCAGGACAGAGCGTAAGTCTGCTCACGGGACGGGAACTCGATCAGCCAACGCCCCTCGTCGCGGACATAGTCGGTCCTGGTGCACTGGTCGTCGTCGGCCGTGTTCTCGTCGCCCAGGTCGTTCTGTGCGACAGGAAGGCCGTGTTTGTCGAACTCGGTCGTGGTGCGGGTGCGGAGGAATCCTCGTCCGCCGTCGAGCGCGATGCGGTGCCGGGTCGTTCCGTCGGCGACGAACCGGGCTTGCACCGTGGCCCCGCCGCGGACATCGGTGGCGGTCGGTTCGGACATCCACGGGTCGACGATCTCTCCGGAGATCTCGGCGCCGCCGGGGCCGGAGAACGTGCGCTTCTCCCGCGCCCGCCCCTCCAGGCCGGGGCTGTCGGGAACTTCGACGTTCTCGGAGTCCTTGAGACGGACCGTACGTTTGCCGCCGCCTGGCAGCTGGTCGCCGTCCATGCCCCGGAAGTAGTGCGTCTCGCTGTGGCGTGTGCGGGCGCCGGTCCCTTCGGTCACGCGGACTTTCTCGTAGCCGCGCCAGCTGTTCCACGTGCGGTACTTGTCGGGCACGGTCTCGTCCTCGGTGTGATGCCAGGCCGCTCCGCCGACGTACTCGTAGGCCGTGGTGCTCACCGGGTTGCCACCGGTGTGGTCCACTTCGGACACCGAGGTCACGACGTACTTGTGGAAGTAGTCGATCTTGGGGTCGGTGTCGCCGGTCCTGGTCCAGTAGGACGGGAAGCAACGCAACGTGTTGGTTTCGGGCGCGGCGGGCATCGAGCCGCCCACGGCACATTCCGGATCGGAATAGCCGACGACGATCTCACCGCCGGTGCCGTTGCGGATGCGTTCGATCCGGCGCCACTTCATCGGCGGCGCGGTGTCGGAGACCGCCCGCACACGATTGTCCCGCGCCATCCCGGTGAACGTGGTCTCGGGCGTGCCGAGCGTTCCGCCGACGTGGCCGGTATGGGTGATGCCGTCCAGCCACAGCCCGGCGCGCGTGTTGTCCCCGGGATCGGGATACGAGTGCCGCAGTGTCCACGAATCGACCGCGCGGCGACCGGTGCCGCCTGCGACGGTGGTGGTGAGCTTGGCCAGCCGTTTGGTCGTCCAGAAGGTGGGACTGGCCACGCGGCACGGGCTGCCGGTGCACTCCAGGTCCCAGGGAACGTCCTTCCACGTGGTGGCGTTCTTGGTGTCGCAGCCGGCTTCGCAGCGGTCGGCGGTCTCGACCGCGACCTGCATGGGCACGTGGCCGTACTCGGAGTCGGAGCGGGTGCCGTAGTCGATCCGGGTCAGCCAGCCGCCGCGGACGTAGTCGGTCGCCTTGGTCGCGTCGTTGTTCCGGGCGTACTTGTTGGTTTCCTTGGCGTACCACAGGGACATGGAGTTGCCGTGGGTGTCCACCACGTGGTCGAGGTTCCATCGCCACGCCTGCGAGCACGAGGGGCCGGTCTGCTCCGCGGTACGGCACGGGTCGGCGCCGTACACGGGGACGGTCCACGTGGAATCGGTCTGCGGACGGCCCTCGGTCCAGCCGGGCAAGCGGTTCCGGCCGAACCAGAACTCGGTGCCGTGCCGGTCGGTCACCACCCAGTGCTCGCCGTCGTTGTCGCCGTTGGCCGCTCCGGTGCGGCGCTCGACGCGCATCCCGGCGTCGTGCCGGGCGCGGAAGGTCCCGCTGACGTCGTCACGCACCAGTTCGGTCGTACGCCCGTCCAGCGACAGCACGGCGTTGTCCGAGGCCCAGCACAGGTCTCCGGTCTTGGCGACACCGCCGCCGACGTCGGTGCAGGGACGGTAGGAACGCTCGATGAAGCCTTGGGAGAACGAGAAGCCCTCCCCCGCCCAGCTCGGCTGATTGTTGGTGGCGGCGGTCATCCCGTCGACCGACTGGCTGGAGTAGTCCAGGCGCAGCCGCGGTTCGGGCCCTTCCAGAGCGGGCGGAGTGCGCATCGGGTACTGCCAGGAGAAGTCGCCGGACGAGCCGCCGAACTCCCACGAGCCGGAGGCTTTGAGCTCGGTGGCCTTGAAGTCGCCCGAACTGCCCTCGGGACCCGCCGCCAACGCGACCAATCCGCCCGCCGGGACCCTGCCGGACACCCTCCTGCCGTCGTTGACCGCAGACACGGCGGTCCCGGCGCACTTCGGGTCGGCGGGCGTGTCCAGGGCGCAAGGAGGCAGGCTGAGCAGCCGGAGCCGGTTGCCGTAGTCGGCACCGAAAGCCGAGCGGAACGCCGAGTAGTCCAGAGAAAGGTCGGCATGGCCCTTCTCGGCGCGAGCATTGCTCTCCAGGCGCACCACCACGGCCCAGGAGCCGCGCTCGGCCACCTTGCGGTCCAGCACCTCGACGCTGGCCGTGCCGGCGGCCCCCACCGGGGTCACGCTGACCGGCAGACCACCCACCCGGGCGGTCGTGGCCTGGCGGACGGCGGCCTTGCCCGGCTGCGGCCACACGGGCGCGGGAACGGGTTTGCGGGCCGCTTCGTCGTCGGGGTCGGGCGCATAGGGCACCGAGGACGCGGTCTTTCCTGCCACTACAGGGTGTTGTTGCGCTTTCAGTCGCTCATAGGCCGCGGCGGGTGCCGCCGTGGCGACGGCCAGCCCGGCCGCGAGAACCGGCACCAGCGCCGCCGCGAGTACTCTTCGAGCCAGGGAAGGTAAGGGTCTCTTCTTGTGCACGTCGGTCATCCCCTCTATGTGGTCACTGCTGGTAGAGCGCGGTGATTTCCAGGTCTGTCGGAACGCCTGCCAGCACCCGGACGTCGTCGAGACCGCCGAACCAGAAATCGGAGTCGGCGCCGTTCCATCTGCCTTGGCCGGCGACCAGAGGTCCGGTGGAGTCCCAGGACGTCGGGGCCGACACGGTCGAAGCCAGTTGCCCGTCGACGTAGAGCCGGACCTGCCGTGCGCCCGGATCGTGCACCCCGACCAGATGGGTCCAGCGCCCCGGCACCGCCTCGCCCGTCGAATAGGCGCGGTGCTGCACGGGGTTGTCGACGTCGGCGCCGGTGACGGCGAACGCCCATTTCCGGGATGTCGCGGCGTATTGGAGGAAGAACGGGCTGGTGCGCGAACCGTGGCCCGCGACCGCCGCCTGCCATCCCGGCGTCAGCTGGTCGAGCTTCACCCACGCGGATACCGCGAACCCGGTCGTGGACCGCATCACCGGTCCCTGCGTCGTCCCTGGCCTGCCACCGGTGTGGATCGAGCGCCCCGTACCGCCATGGCCCTCGCGTCTGCCCCAGCCGGGGTGAGTGCCGCCGGGGAAGGTCACGTGCCTGCCGAAGCCGGCGGTGTCGAACGCGGTGACCCCTGACTCCTCCTCGAACAGCCACTCACCGACCGGGGTGGTCGCGTTGGCCAGTTCGGTGACTTCGCTGAGGTAGATCCGGCGGGGCCAGACCTGGACGTCGGCCAGCTCGCCTTGCCAAGGATCGGCCGGCCCGGCGGCGCCGCGGCCTCGTCCTAGAACCAGCGGTCCGGTCGCGGCCCAGCTCTCGGAAGGAGTGACGACCTCTCCGGCGTGACGTCCGTCGACGTACAAGGTCAGTTTGCGGGTCGCCGAGTCGTAGGTGCCCGCCAGGTGGGTCCACACGCCCTGGCGCGCAGGGACGGCTGAGGACGCTGTGCTGCGCGCGGCGGTACCGCTGTCGCCTTGCGGCATCGAGAACACCCAGCGGTCACCGGCACGCCCGAGCGCGAAGCCGCCCACCTGAGCGCCCTCCTGGGTGACGGCCGTACCGGCGGGCGCGGTCGAGCGCACCCACGCGGCCACGCTGAAACTGTCGGCGGTGCCGACGACCGGTCCTGCCGTGGCCGCCGTACCACCGGCAAGCGCGGTGGGGCCGCCGAAAAGCCTGCCGGGCGCGCCGAGCACACCACCGCTCAAGGTCGCAGGCTGCCGCCCTTCCGCCGTGTCGGCGAGGGTCGGCCCGGCCGCCTCGTCGAGCTTCCAGTGGCCGGCCGGCGGCGCGCCCGAGCCGACCCGGAAGTGGTACTGGGCGGTGGTGGACTGGTTACCCGCCCTGTCCACCGAGCGGACGTACAACGTGTTGGTACCGCGCCATTCCGGCGTCACTCCGGCGGTCGCTGTGCCGCCCAGGGTGGTGGCGGGTACGAAGTGCGCGGGCGGGTCCGCGACGCCGACGAGGTAGCCGGCCACGTCGGCGACTCCCGCTGCCGCGAGCGTGAAGTCTCCGCTGACGCCTACACCGCCGTGGACCATGCCGTCGGCGGGATAACGCCCGTCCGCGGTGGTGATCGCGGGCGGCGCGTGCGGGCGGGTCACGTCGACGTAGAACTCGCAGTACGCGGACTTCTCACCGGGATCGATGCCGTCGTGGGACTGGCTGTGGAAGGCGTAGAGCTTCCCGTCGGCCAGCGGACCCGCCAGGCGGTACTGAGCGACGGCTCCGGCGGGGATACCGGGTACGAACGTCGATTCCCAGGTGACGAACCGGCCCCCGGGCGACTCGCGCTCGCCGCGAGCGAAGTAGGTGTCGTGGATCTGGCCGTCGTCGTCCCGTGGGCGTGCGCGCAACGTCGGACTCGTCGTGCCGACGTAGAGCGGCTGTGCACCGCACGCCTTGCCTTCGACGCTGAGCTGGTCGGGAGCCTGAGGATAGGAGTTGTACTCGACCGACAGTGCCGTGCGGTTCTCGTCGAACTTCTTCCAGCCCGTGTTGATCGTGCCCTCGTCGCCGGCGCGCAAGCCGAGCGTGAGGGTCCCCCAGCCGGTGCCGTCCTGGGCGGCCTTGGTGACCTTGTCGTCACCCCATTCGCTGTAGCGCCCGGCGTCCCGGCAGTCGCTGTTGTTCGCCCCGGCAAGATAGCTCGACCACGGCCACGAACCCCAGTGGTTGGCCCAGGTCGTTCCAGCGTTGACCGAGTTGACCAGGTACAGGTCGGTCCAGGTGTCGGCACAGGAGTAGGTGTGCTTGAGATAGGAGCTGAACCAGGCACGCAACACGTGTTTGCCGCGCAGGTTCTCCATCGGGAAGGTCCAGATCGAGCGGTAGCGTTCCCACCCGTCGCCGCTCTGTTCGACGTAACCGACTTTCGCGCCCTGGCCTCGGTCGTAGGACGAGTAGGACTGATCCGGATGCCGTTCGTTGATCATCGTCCAGTTCGCGGCACCCACGGTGATCGCGGGAGCGATGACCGCGGGATAGACGGCGTCGGCCGCGGTCAGCCGGGCCAGATCCGCGTCAGGGGCCGGAGAAAGCGTTCGCAGCGCCGCAGCCAGTTCCGCGGTACCCGCCGCCTCGCGGGACTTCACGCTCAGCGCGGTGGCCACTCCGTCCACATCGAGGGTGGCGGTCAAGTCCACCCCCGGCAGGGCCTCCCGGTAGACGGCGGTGTCGCCTTCGAGGGCGGGAACAGGCAGGGCACGCGGCCAAGTCAGTGTCCGGTCCCTGGAAGCGAACAGCGGGCCGGTTCCGCCTCCGGACAGGGTCGCTCGCAGCGGCGACATCGTCGCGGCGACCCGGCCACCGGCGTCACGTCGCAGAGTCGAGTCGACCGGAGCCCAGCCGCCACCAGGCTGACGCACCCGCACCGGTCTCGCGGCCAGGACCGCGGTGAACGTGCCGCCCGGATTGGCGAACACCTGGGAGGTCTCCGACGTCAGACCCGTGACCTCCACCTGCCGGTCGAACCGGACGGCGGCCGCCGAAGCCGAAGCCTCGTCAGGCAACCCGGCAGGCGCCGCGACCGCGGCGGCACCACCCCCTTGCACGACACCCGACACCACCGCGGCCACCATGAACGCCACGATCGCTCTTCGCATCCCCACCCTCACCCTCCCCCAGTCCGAAAGCGACGGAAGCGCGGCCGTGTGCTCCCGCCGGCGTGGGCGGGCCGCGTCGCTCGAACACCGACCGTAGGGCGAAAAACGCGATGATCTCTGTCGTCACACTTGCACGGCACTGTCACGTGGTTCCGCTGTGCGCGGAAAGCAGCGCCCGGATCTCGTCGGCGGTGGTGTCATCGCCGTCGCGCAGACACCGGTCGTAGGCCTCCTGCCACACCCGGCGTGCCTGGTCGACGTCGCCGAGCGCGAGCAGCGCGTGCCCCAAGCCGACTCTGAGCGGGACTGCCGATCTGGTCACGTAGGTTTCCTCGACGAGGTCGATGGCTTCCCGGAAAGTGGCGGCGGCGGCTTGGTGATCGCCTGAACCTGCCTGGACGCCGGCGATGGTCTCCAGACCGGCGACGATCCGCGAGGGTTCCCTTCCCGCGCGGAAGGTGTCGAGAGCTCGCTGTGCGGGTCCGCTCGCCTCCTCGAATCGGCCGAGCCCGACGAAGGTGTCCGCGAGGTTGTTGAGAGCCATCGCGCTGGAGAGGTCGTCGCCGACGGACTCGTACAACCGGACGGCTTTCCGTAGTGGTTCGACGGCCTCGGCGAATCGGCGCCCCCCGTTGAGGGCGGACCCCAGGTTGAGCAGAGAGGTGCCCTGTTCGGCGAGGTCGCCCAACTCGCGAAAGACCTCCAGTGCCGTGTGGCAGCAGAAGATCTGCTTCTCGCGGTCGCCGACTCGGCCGTAGCCGGTGCCCACACCGTTGTAACACTTCGCCGTCAGGAACCGGTCGCCGGTGGCGGTCGCGCTGCGGATGGCGGCCTCTCCCATCGCGACCATCCGCCGCCACTGCCCACGTAGATAGAGGTACTGCCAGGACAATTGGAACAGCACCGTGGCTTGAAGGTGCAGACCTTGCTCGTCCGCGTCGAGGACCAGTTTGGCGATCGTGTCGATCTCCCGGTCGAACCAGGCGGCCGCGGCGTGGTGGTCGGGGAAGTCGACCACCGGCACGCCGGGACCGGCCGGATCGATCGGCATCCGGTGCGGAAGGCCGCTGAGGTGGCCACGCGCCTGTTCCGCGGTGTGCACATAGTGTGCCGCCAGCCTTTCGATCGCCGCCGACGCGCCGGGCAGAGTCGCCGCCTTGTCGCGTGCGTACTGCCGCAGCAGATCATGCAGTTCGAACCGGTCGGGCAGCCGCTGCTGGAGCATGCTGACTTCCGCCAACCGCCCGAGCGCGGCACCCGCCTCCGCCGTCGGGATCGCGGCCAGCGCGGCGACCGCGTGCCTGCCGATGGTGTCGCCGGGAAACAGGCCCAGCACAGCGAAAACCGCCGCCGCACGCGCATCGAGCACGTCATACGACCAGTCGAACAACGAACGCAAGTCAGTGTCGCGGTCGTCCTCGACCGACAGCACCTCCAGTCCGCGCCGGCCGGCCAGTTCGTCCCGTAATGCCGACAGTGGCCACTCCGGGTGCCGAGCGGCGTGGTCGGCGGCCAGCCGCAACGCCAACGGCAGCCGCGCGCACAGCTCGACGATCGCCGTCGCCGCGTCCGGCTCGGCGGCCACCCGGCCGTGGCCGACCTGCTCGGTGAACAGCTCCAGGCCCTCAGCGGACGAAAGCAGGCCCAGGGTGAGGTGGCGCGCTCCCTCCCTGGCCGACAAACCACGGAGCTTGCGGCGGCTGGTCACCACCACCGAACCCCCGCTAGGCAGCAATGGCCGCACCTGGGCACTGTCACGGGCGTTGTCCAGCACGACCAGCACCCGCCGCACCGCGGATTCGGTACGCCAGAGCGCGGCCCGTTCCTCGACATCGGCCGGGACACGCTCCGGCGGCACCCGCAGCGAACGCAGCAACACGTCGAGCGCGTCCGCCGGATCGACCGGCACCTCGGGGCCGTAACCACGAAGGTTCAGATACAGCTGCCCGTCCGGGAACCGCGGCACGGCCTGATGTGCCCAGTGCACGGCCAACGTCGTCTTCCCGATCCCGGCGGCACCGTCGACCGCGCAGATCACGACCGGTTGACCGTCGGCTCCACGCACCAGCCGGTCCAAACCCGCCAGCTCATCGCCACGCCCCACGAACCCGCGCACATCACCCGGCAACTGGCGAGGCACCTTCGCCGGCTGCTCCGCCACGAGCGCCTCGTCGTCGAGCAGGATCGCCTGGTGCAGATCGGTGACGGCACGCCCCACATCGAGCCCGAGTTGGTCCCGTACCAGGTCGGCGACCTGGCGGTAGGCAGCCAAGGCCTCGGCTCGCCGTCCTGCACGGTGCAGTGCCAGCATCAACCTGGCCCACAGCGACTCGCGCAGCGGGTGCCGGGTGGTCAGGTCCCGCAGGTCGGCGAGCACTTGCTGGCCGTGACCGCGTTCCAGGTCGATGTCCAGCATCCGTTCCCGGGCGGCGAACCACAGCTCGGCGACCTTCGGGCCCGCCTCCTCCCGCAGACCCGGCGACGCGACATCCTCCAACGGATCTCCACGCCACAATCGGACCGCCGACGCCAGCAACGCGTACTCCCGGCCGGTGTCCCCCTCGCCCGCCGCGGCGGCCGCTGAGTCGACCAGCTCACGCAATGCGAGCAGGTCCAGCTCGGCGGCGCCGGCGCGTAGCAGGTACCCACTCTCGGTCGTCTCGATGACATCGGCCCCGAGGCTCCGCCGCAACCTGCTTACCAGCGTCTGGAGCCAGTTGCGCACATCCAGCGGTGATTCGCCACCCCAGACGTGACCGAGCAGCTTCCAGCGGGGGACGACCTGATTCGGCGAGAACGCCAGCGACGCCAGCAACGCCCGCTGCCGCCCGCGCACGTCGACCGGACCGTCAGCTGTCTCCACCTCGACCGGCCCCAGCACCCTGATCCGCAAACCTCGAGCCGCCGCTTCACTCTGCCTCATGACCGCCCCTCGTCCGCCTGTCACCGTCCATGAGGCACGGCTGATCCATCGCCGTGTGCCTGAAGCCCTGCAACGGCACCCGGCTTGGTTGTTCGCCGTCCCTGACCGCTCAGGCGGGGGGTTCCTCCTGCAGGGCGCGGACCTCGACCCGGCTGCGCAACGCACGCGAGGCCTGCTTGGTCCATTCGATCGCGACGTCGTCGTTTTCGGCCTCGATGATCCAGAAGCCGCCCAGGTACTCCTTGGCCTCGACGAACGGGCCCGGGGTCAGCACGGGGCTGTCGCCGGAGTAGTCCACCGTGGTCGCGGTCGACGGCGGCTGCAGGCCACCGGCGGTCACGAACGCGCCCGCCTCCTCGAGGGCGGAGTTGAACGCGCCGACCTCGGCGATGATCTTCTGCAACTCGGCGGGGTCCATGTCCGCCATCGTCGGCTCCTCGGCGGCGTCGTGGGGAAGGCTCAGGAAGTACTTCGTCATCGTCGGCTCCTCATTGTCGGTGTTGTGCCGAAAACCTATGCGGGAGACCCCGGTCGGCGAATCAGTCATCGTGACCGGTATCCGATCACCGGACGAGGCCTGCCAGCTCGGCACGACCGGTCACACCCAGCTTCGAAAACGCTCAGAGGAACGGCAGTAAGGATTTGCCACATCCCGTGAGCACACGGATATAGCCTCGCCGCACCAGGTCGCGCCGTCCGCGGGCCGGCCGCGATCCCCACGGCCGGCCCGATTCATCCTCCTGTGCCGCCGTTCTAGGCGCCGGTGGAGAGAATTCCGCCGTCCCTGACGTTGGTCAGCGGCGGGCAGAACACGTAGGAATGGCCGCCGATACCCGTCCATTCCTGCGGCTCGCGGAAGACGTCCGGGGCCCCGGAGATGGGTTTGCAGATCGCAGTCGCCTTGTACCTGCCGGTACCGGACGAGCAGTAGGCGGTCCAGCCGTTGTCGAGCTTGTTGTCCTTGCAGTTCTCCGGCCACGGTACCGGCGCTGCGGGTGCGGCCACCGCGGACGCGGAAGCCCCCAGAACAGCAGCTGCCGCCATGCCGATCACGGCGGCTGAGTAACGGATCCTCGTCATGTTCGTACTCCTTCGGGTCTTCACAGCGGGTCCGGCGACGAGTTGATGCCGGCTCCGTCCGTCACGGCGTACTCGGTGCCCTGGCAATAGGCGTCGGAAAAACCGTTCGAGACCCAGGGGCCGAACCGGTGGACGCGGCCGACCTGGCCGCCTTCGCAGATCACGATGCCCTGGTACTTTCCGCCGTTGGGGTTCTGGCAGACCGCTCGCGCCATGTACTTGTTGAGGACGCCGTAGTTGCATTCGGACGGCCACCCCATCACTTCCACTCCGCTACCGGTCGTGGCGTGCGCGGCCGGCCCGGAGACAAGCAGAGCTCCGGCCACCCCCGCCAGTACCGCCCCCGCCGCTGCCAGCGGCCTGCGAATTTCTCGCTGTTTCCTCACGATCTCGCTCCCCGATCTCTCGTTGATCCGACTCAGCCCACACTGCGGGGAAGGCGTTGACCCGGAGTTGGACGATCGTTGAATCCGGAGGTCGGAGGCGCGCCGATCGCCGGGAATGATCGCGCCGGAACGAGATTTGCGGAACCATGGCGACGGTGATCAGGTTGCTCGGCGAGGTATCCGCGACAGTCGGTGGCGACGAGGTCGACCTCGGGCCGGCGCGCCAGCGTTGTGTGCTGGCCGCGCTGGCCTTCGACGCGGGTGATCCGGTGACCGGCGATGAGCTCGTCGAACGGGTCTGGGGCGAGCAGGCACCCGTCCGTGCCGCCGGGACCCTCAGGACCTACCTTTCCCGCCTGCGCGGTGCCCTCGAAGATCTGCCGGACGTACGGATAGAGCGCACCCCCTTCGGGTACGTGTGCCGTGCTGCGGCGGTGGACGTGCACCGTTTCCGCAACCTGGTGAGCCGAGCACGCAACACCGACAGCGATCAACAGGCCTCG
Source organism: Amycolatopsis sp. WAC 04169 (assembly GCF_003947535.1). Lineage (NCBI taxonomy): Bacteria > Bacillati > Actinomycetota > Actinomycetes > Pseudonocardiales > Pseudonocardiaceae > Amycolatopsis > Amycolatopsis sp. WAC 04169. The sequence continues at coordinate 97,184 of NZ_QHJI01000013.1, forward strand.
GACCTGTTCGGTTCGGCGTTCGCACTATGGCGCGGTGAACCATTCGCCTCGCTGGACAGCCCGTGGATCACCCAATGCCGGGCAGCGCTCGCGGTGGAACGGCTGGCAGCGCGCCTCGACCAGTTCGACGTGGAGTTGCGGCTCGGCAGAGACGCCTGGCTGCTCCCCGCGCTCGCCGATGAGGTGTCCGCGAATCCACTCGACGAGCGACTGGCCGCGCAGTATCTGCTGGCCCTGTACCGAGGCGGACGACAAGCCGACGCGCTCGAGCACTATCAACGGCTCCAGCGCGAACTCGCCGAAGAACTGGGTGTGGATCCCGGGCCCGCCTTGCGGGAACTGCACAGCCGCGTTCTCGGCGCCGACCCCACCCTCCACCGGGGTGACGAGCACCGGCCGGTACCCCGCCAACTCCCGCTGGCGCCCCGCACCTTCTCCGGCCGGGACCGGAAGCTGGAGGAGCTCACCACGACGCTGTCCGCTCGCGGCGGCGTCGTCGCGGTCGTCGGCCAGGGCGGTGTCGGCAAGACGTGGCTCGCGCTCAGGTGGGCGCATCAGCACACCGGCTCGTTCCCGGATGGGCAGCTGTACGCCGACCTGCGTGGCTGGTCCGGAGACGATGCGCCGGTCGACCACACGACGGTGGTACGGCGATTTCTCGACGCGCTCGGCGTACCGGCGGCAGCGATTCCCGACGATCCCTTAGCCCAGGTCTCTCTGTATCGCAGTGTGCTGGCGGACAAGCGGATGCTCGTGCTATTGGACAACGCACGCGACAGCGCACAGGTCTCCGCGCTGCTGCCCGGCGGCGATTCCTCGGTCTTGGTGACCAGCCGCGACCGCTTGCTCGGCCTGGTCGTCGCGCATGGCATTCACGTCTGCCCGCTCGAGGTGCTCGATGCCGAGGAAGCGGAGCGGCTGTTGGAGAGCCATCTCGGACGTAGTCGCCTCGCCGACGACCGCGCGGCCACCACCATGTTGCTCGAAGCGGCGGGCGGTTTACCGCTGGCCTTGGGTGTGCTGGCCGCACAGCTGGTCGTACGGCCGAAGCTGGACGTCCGCTGGCTGGCCGCGAAGCTCGAAGACACCGGCACTCGACTGGACATACTGGACTACGGCGATCTCACCGAGGGCCTGCGCGCGGTCTTCGCGGCGTCGACGAAGGCACTGCACGCGGACGAGGAGCGGATGTTCCGTGTGCTGGGGTCCTTCGACCTCCCCGACATCACGGTGCACACCGCGGCCGCCTCGTCCGGCATCACCCAAGAAAAGGCGCAGTCGCTGCTGGAAGCGCTCGAATCCACCCACCTGCTGGAGCAACATGTGCACGGCCGCTACCGCATGCACGATCTCGTGCGGTTGTACGCGGCCGAACTCGGACACGAGGACACAGTCCAGGCCGGACGACGGCTCGTCGACTTCTACCTGCACACAGCGCTGAGCGCCGACCGGCTACTGCATCCATACCGGCCGGACGCGAAAGCCGTGACGCCCGATCCCGCCATCGCGCTACCACTGCAGGATCAGGACTCGGCATTGCGCTGGTTCCAAGACGAGCGTCTCTGCGTTCCCGCGGTGCAGCGCCACTCGTTCGACCAGGGTTGGCATAGCGACGCGTGGCAACTGGCGTGGGCGGTCACCACCGCACAACGCCGGCAGGCCGACTGGCAGGAAAACGCGGCGGTATGGCGGACCGGCGTGGCGGCCGCCGCCGGGGATCCCGAGCGGCTGGCGGTGGCACACCGGTTCCTCGGTCTGGCCTTGGCCCGGCTAGGCAGCGGGCAGAAAGCACTGGAGAACCTGGAAAAGTCGCTGCTATTGGCCGAGGACCTGGGTGATCAGCGTGGCCAAGCACACTCGCACTACGCACTCACCCAAACACTCGAGATGACCGGTGACCTGGACCAGGCGTTGACGCACGCCACCCGGACATGCCGCATCTACGAGAACCTGGACGCCCCCGTGGAACAGGCCCACAGCCTCAACTCACTCGGCTGGTGCCACGCGCGGGCAGGCAACCTCGACGAGGGCGAACGACTCTGCACACGCTCGCTCGAACTCCACCGCGGCATGAACAATGACCTCGGGATCGCCTCAGCGTCAGACAGCCTCGGCTACATCGCCTACCACGCCGGCAGACACCGTGAAGCCACCCAGCACTACGAAACAGCAGCGTACGTACACGAACGTCTGGGTGACATGGTCGTCCTCGCCGACGTGCTGGCCAGGCTGTCCGACGCACTGGACGCGAGCGGCGACACGGCCGAAGCCGACCGCGTACGCGCCCGCGCCATCGAACTCTTCCGCGCACAACACCGCATCGACGAGGCGAACCACTCCGAGAACCGCCGGGCACCGTGACCTACCGCCAGGTCCCGCACTGTCTACACCGACACCTTCCCCCAAGGCAGCGCCGATTTTGACACCGGCCGCCAACAGCAGCTTGGGAGATCACGTGCCATTCGTCGGCGCAGGTCACGATCGCCGCTTGGCCCGCGTCACGCCGCTAGCGCAGCACCCAGGCCGCCACTCCCAGATCGCAGGGGCCCACGTCCACATTGGCTCCCGCCCTGTTCAGACAGACACGGGGGTTGGCGTCCGACCTGATGACCAGGCTGCCCGGCCTGCCCTGGACCAACCAGAACTGCGTCCCGGTGCCGGAACGGCACGGCTCCAGCTTCACTGCCGACGCGACACTCTGGATGCAGTGGCCGGCTACTCCAGCGCTGGCCAGCTGGGTCCTGCGGTTGAACCCCAGATAGTTGAACCTTTGGAAATTGCCGCCATTGCAGCCGGTGGTGTAGACCTCACTGCCTGGGCGGTTGTTGTAACCGTCCAGGCAGCCGGTGCCTGAAGGCGTCGCGAAACTGTTGGTAGCCGCCGAGGCCGGCGACGCGGCGACGATCGACAACCCGACCGACGCCACCAGAGCCAGTGCCGAGCCCACAATCCTGCGAACCATTGTTCTCCCTTTCCCTCGTTCATCGGTGACTTTGAGCCACCGCCCGTGTGATTTGTTGCAGCGTCTAAAAGCATCAGCGAGTTGCGGCGGCCCTAAGAGCCCTTCGTGCGGCGCGCGTCCACCCAGGACGCGAGTCGGGCTGCCGTGTCGTTGCTGGCGCTAATGTCCGTCGATATGGATTTGGCTAGCCTTCGGTCAACCGCGTCAGCCGCGCATGCCACGCTTGCCAGCCACACGACGAATGGCTAGGAGCGGGCTCGCAGGGCTGGTTCGGGCGGGTCAAGTACACGGTCTCGGCCCGTCATGCGGTGGCATGTCAGCAGGTGGTGGAGTTGGGGTAGACGTAGGCGAGCGACGCCTGCCGCTGCTGGGGAGCAGGCGGGTTTCTCACACGGTCGCCTGCGTTCATGCACACATACGGGTTGGGCGAGCCGCTGGTGTGGAAGTACCAGATCGCGTCGTAGCTGGAGTTGTTCCACCAGCTGCGGGTCGCGTCATTGAAGCTGTAATCCCCCAGGTTGTGCATGCGCTGCCGGTCGTTGGTGAACCACAGCGTGCCGGTGGTGCCCGTCGCCCGGTACAGGCAAAGGAAGCCGAGCGAGCAGAACGTGCCGATCCCGGTGCTGAGCACGCCGGCGTCGGTCTGGCGTTGCCACAGGATCTGGTCGCCGACGACCGCGTACCCGGCGGGTAGCCGGTCCACGTCGATGCCGTCCGCCGCATAGCGGGCGAGCACGTCCGACGGCCTCGCAGTGGCCCCGGGCGTCGTAGCCAGCACAGCGGCTCCAATGCCGAGCGCTACAGTCGTTGCCCGGAAAAATGCTTTTACCTTCACTAGTTCCTCCCCGAACTCGAGTGCTGAAGCTGTCGTGATCCATCTCTTAAAGGGAGAATCATTGCGTGATTCCGAAAGTGCCCGATTGTGCCACTCAGAGCATTTATCGGCAGGCCATGAAGTCTTCCACTGCGATGGGTGCGCTTGTGCCAGAGCTGTATGCGACGGTCAGTTTTCTCTGTCCCGTGAAACCGCAGGGTGAGGTTTCGTAGGTGTAGCGGGAATAGATGGTTTTCTGCTGACCGGCGGCGAGGGTTACGACACCGCGGTCATCGTCACGCCACGGGGCGCCGATCAAGCTCCAGTCCAGGTCCCAGGTGACCGTGCGAGCACTCGTGGCAGTGTTGGCAACGCCGAGGTATCCACGATGGAAACAGGAATTGCTATCACAGTTGTACCGGACGCACACCTGGTAGCGGATGGGGCCGTACGATTCCGTTCCGGAGCACTTCGGAGACGCCTGGATTCCAGCGTCGGTCGCGGCAGTTGCCGCAAGACGGCTCGCGGCGGGCGCAGCGGTCGCCGCGGTGGCGCCGAACGCTACCGTCGCCGCTATCGCACACGCGACCACAATGACACCCAGTGCTTTTCTCAGCATCTTGACTCCTATTTTGTGTTTGCCGCGAACCTCTGCGAACACAGTTCCCGTACGGGTTCTGCAGCGAATTTCGAGAGGGTACATTTTTGACAGAAAATCATGTTGGGCAGATTTCGATGTGCGCTTGTGACGAGTGGGCAACGCAGAAGTCGACGGCGTCAATGGCAAAGGAGGTGGAGTTCACCCTGTTGTCGTCAGCTTTTGAGAGGGACGACGAAGACGTGGCTCATGTGGGAGTTGTGGGTGGTGGTCGACCCGCGTGAGTCGGTCAGGCCTACCGCGGTGCCCTGCACTCCACCGTCCATGCCGTCTTTCCACTTGACCAGGACGTAGGCGTTGAACCGCTGTTCGCAGTCGGGTCGGACGGTGAAGTCGGGCAAGTGCAGCGGCACGTAATGATGGTGCACCGAGTAGGACATCTGGCGGGTCGTCGTGGTGGCGTTGCTGGTCTGGCACAGTTTGTCGCCGTTCCACTGGTTGACAAAGAGGGTGAAGGTGGCCGTTGAGGCCGGCGGTTCGGTACAGTCCTTGTCCTTCACCGGGTAGCACGTCTTGTACTCGGTGTCGGCGAAGACACTGAGTTTCGTGAAGCCCGGCGCGAGGGTGAAGTACGGCAACGCAGGCTCGCGCGCCACGACCTCGGGGTCCGGCCCGACACGCACGAGGCCACGGGGCGTGGCGCGCTGGGCGGGCAGACCGGCGGTGGTGTTGTCAACGGACGTGTCCGCGAACTCGAGGAATCCGTCGTACAACTGGAACCGGGCGTCGAGTTCCTTGCGCATCGTGGCAGCACGGACGTACGCGGTGCAGGTGACCCTCGTGTCGACACCGGGGTGCACCAGGAAGCGTGTGGTGAGCTGGACGTCCTCCTTCTCCGGCTCCAGGGACGCACCCTTCTGCAGGATGTTCTGTCCCGTCACGAAGCTCTGTTCGCCGCCTGCCCAGGTGCACCGCACCTCGTTGTCGAACAGCGAGCGGTAGGTGGCCGAGTTCGCGCGCATCACCGATCTGACGTAGGCGGTCCGCGTCGCCGACATCTTCAGCTCCACGCTGCCCAGCTTCTTGACCTCCTGGTCGAACTTCACCGGCTCACCCGGCTTTGTCTCGGGCACCTTCGGCGCGAGCACCGGTTGCGGCGTGAACTTGACGTAGGTGGCATCGCTCGCGGTCGCCACCGGCGCGAGCACGACCAGCACCACGGCACCGAGAATGAACGACAGGATTCGCCTCACCCGCAGTCTCCTCTCACCAATGAGAAATTAGCGTGACGAACTATTCCAGCGAATAACCATGACCCCTCACGGGGATGTCCCGGGGTTCTGCAAATACGGATGATCTAGGCAGTGAATTTGATTCACATCCACCAGGGATGCGGAACAACCATGTCGGATAACAGGCGGTAGCGGCAAGGGTAGCCGGAACGTATGTCGTCCCGACATGCGTGAAACGGCCCTGAGCAGGAGTTTCCCGAAGGACGCGGGACGGTGTCATACTGGCTCGGCACCGGAGGCTTGGGGAGGGTCGATGGATGTGTCGAGCACGCGCAGCGAGCTTGCGCAACTTCTCGCTGCACTCAAGGAGCGCAGCGGGCTGAGCTATTCAGAGCTTGGCCGAAAGTCGCATATCAGCAGTTCAACCCTGCATCGATACTGTTCTGGAGTAACAGTTCCACCCGATTACCGGACGATTGCCGCAATCGCCACCGCGTGTGGGGCGGCTGATCAAGAACTCACCGATTTGCTACGGCACTGGCAGGTGGCCAACGGCAAGATCACCGTGGATACACCGGCTTCCCCAGTCGAAACTCCGGGCCTGTCCTCCGGCTCTGGCCGGCGGCGCCCACGATCACTCGCGGCCGCCGCTGCAGTCCTCGTGGCGATCGTGATCCCGTCGAGCACGGCATTCAACGATGCAGCCCCCTCCACCCTCGTGCCCGCCGCCGCGCCCGCCGACGCCGTCGTCCGATACGACTTCGCGCCACGTCGCATACTCGCACCGCGGATGCCCAAGGCACTGCCCGGCGGATCCTGGAAGCCCGATCATGAGGTGGTGGCGCTGGGCAGCGTCGAGCTGGAGATGTCGACGACGCAGACCGCGCACGTGGTGTCAGTGATGCGCGCGAGCTCGGCGACCCACCGCTCGCTGTTCGACAACGAGGTGCGGTGCCGGTGGCCCGGCGGCGAACAGAGCTTCGTAACGGGACAGAACATCCTGCAGGAAGGTGCGTCGTCGGAGCCGGAGAAGGAAGAGGTCCAGCTGACCACACGCTTCCTGCTGCATCCCGGTGTGGCCACCACAGTCGCCTGCACCGCCTACGTCCGCGCCACCGCGCTCAAGGAAGACCTCGACGCGCAGTTCCGGCTGGACAGCGGGCGGATCGAGATCGCCGACACGTCCGTGGACAACACGACCACAGGCGCGCCCGCACAGAGCGCGGTGCCACGTGGCCTCCTGCACGTGGGACCGGATCCCCGCATGATCGCCCGGGAGCCGGTACTCAGGTCCGTCACCTTCGCGCCAGGCTTCACTCACCTCAGCGTCGTCGCCGACACCCAATTCCAGGTCTGCTATCCGCAGAAGGACAAGCACTGCGACACGCCCGCCCCGACCGCGTCGACGGCCACCTTCACTCTGTACGTCACCCAGTGGAAGGGCAACGAGGTCTGCCACAAGGACCGGGCTACCGGAGAACTCCGCGAGATGTCGTACGCGGTGCACCGCCATCACGTACCACTGCACCTGCCCTACTTCACCGTCCGCGCCGACTGTGACCCCCGGTTCAGCGCCTACGTCATGGTGAAGTGGGTAGACGGCATGGACGGCGCGGTACAGGGCGCCGTGGAAGACCTGACCGACTCACGCGGATCCACCTCAACGCACAACGCCAACATGAGCCACATTTTCATGATCCCCTATAAGGGCTGATCACAAGATCACCTGGTCGAACAGCTGCACGGCCTCATCCAGCACCTCAGTCGCCGACCGCGCCGGCAGCATCAGCGCGAGCGGGTGCCGGCGTTACAGCGCCCGCCCAGTCAACCGGCGCCCGAACGTGGCCGGGAACCGGCGCCGCTCCGCCGGAAGTACCGACAGGCCACGGTGTCCGCGCCCCCACGAGCGGAGGAACTCCAGCTTCGCGACCACGACCTTCACCGCCTTGGGGCGAGGCTTCCATCGGGCCGGTAGCCAGCCATCGCAACCGGGTATCCCGATCGCCGGATCGGTCTCCAGCAGGCTGTCCAGCGTGGCGCACCCGTCTCGGGGAACTCGCGCGCCAGCCGGTCGCAGGTCTCGCGCCGGGCCTCGGCGCGGAACCCGCCATCCCCGGCGACGTAACGCCGACATCCCGGTCCGCCTCACCACTCCCGACGCGGAGCCAGCTAGCTGCCAGCGACCTGCAGGCGCAACCAAGGACGCTGCCCACACCGGCACGCCGAGCCGGAGAGCAAGCGCGAACACATTGCCGAACCCAAACAGAAATGTCAGCCCGACCACGGTGCCGACCATCACGCTTACAGCCGCACAAGCGAATCACGCTGGCCCCCTGCCTTCCCGCGGGCACGGCGCGGCCGTCCCGAAGAGTCTTGTCCGACCTCACTCGGCACCGTCCGATACGCCATGGTGCTGGCTCTGAACCAGCGAGGAGGTGGCGGCCGACGTCATCAACCGAGAAGCTGCGCTCAATCACCAACATCCCGGCCGAAGAGCGCTGGTCAGACGCGGGACCGTCTGCATGTAGCCCCGCCGGGGCAGGGTTGCGCCTGGGCGCTTGGCGGGTCAGGAGTTCGAGGCTCGGGGCTGATGTCTGAGTCGACGGGCCGGCATTGCGTGATTGTGTTCGCCTGTCCTCACGGCGACAGCCGGGAAGTCCTGGTGGCCGACGACCGCGTCTCGGAGACCAATTGCTTCGTCAAATTCCTCGAAGCCAAAGCGGACCACGAGTACCCGACGCCCCGAACAGATCGGACTCGCCAAGCACACCAACGCGACGCCGAACTCATGTCTCCCATCGGGTACGCCACGCTCTAGCTCAAGGTTCCAAGATGCACAGGGCAAGGGTAAAACCGTGGACATCACTGGCCTTCTGCTCGAGAACACAGATCACGCCCAGCCGACCTGCGACCACACCCAGCTTGTCCAGCTGTGGAAGCAAAAGAACTCCAAACCTGCTGAAATCCCCACCTCAGCGGTCGTGACGAACAAGCAGAAGGCCGCTACGCCACTACCCGGCTCCGCAGAGCACTCCTCCACCAACGAGCACACCGGAGCAAACGGAGACATAACGGAGCCCAGCCGCGCCTAACGCAGAGGCGAAATTGCCGCCGAAGGACCAGCATTTCTGCAGGTCAGCGGCGATGTTGATGTTGTGGGCCGGGTCGGGCTCGAACCGACGGCCAAGGGATTATGAGTCCCCTGCTCTAACCAACTGAGCTACCGGCCCCAACGGTGTCCTGACACCTCCGCGGGAACCGTCCCAGCCCGAACAGCGGGTTTGCGAACGCACAGAAGTCCCAGTTCGCTCCAAGCTATCACAGCGTTCACCTGCCGCGATCGCCTAGGCCGATCAGTTGGTTTCCGGCGCGGGGCAAAGCCGGCTCGTCTAGGTTTCAGGGACCAGCGCCGGGCGGCATGCCGTCCGGGCCCGTCGGGCAGGGAGGCGCTCGTGGCGAATCCGGTCGCCATCGGGCTCGGTGTCGTGGCGGTCATCGGCATCGTGTTGTCACTGAGGGCGAGCATCCGGATACTGCGGCGAGCCGGCCTTCGGATCGAAGCGATCCTGTCCGAGGAGCTGGACGACCGGCCACGGTAGTCGATTAACGGTCCTTTTTGGACGGTCAGCGGCGCGGCGACCCGGGTGTCGCGAGTGCGGCCGGCGGCGGAAACAACCTCGAACTGGTCGGCTGAACGATCGGTGCACCATAGGCCGCGTAGCTGAACCAGATCGCCCCGCCCACCTTCGGCGTGGTCTGGTCGAACATCGCCCGCACCTTGAACGTGGTCGCCGTGTACGAGCCCTGCACCGTGTTCAGCATGTACGCGTTGAACTGTCCCGGCGTGTTCGCCGAGACGACCACTACCGCCGGGACCGCGCCCAGCGTGTGCTGCACGGTGCACATCCCGGCGCCGTCGGTCACGCACGACGTCTCCGCGGCCTGCACGCTCGGCGCCGGCGACGGGCCGACAGCGCCGGACGTCCCGGCGAACACCGTGCCCCCGGCCGCGGCGACGGCCAGCCCCGCCACGGCGAGCGCGGCCTTTTCCCTGGTCCTCATGTGCGTCCTCCTCGCTCGGAACCCGAAAGCAAGGGTCGGCGGCCGCGCTGCGAGCGTTACGCCACCCCGAGCCGTCGCAGCGCCGGACGCCATCGGTTCCCGCCGGTCACCAGGCCCAGCGCCACCAGGCCCGCGCAGTACTTGCTCACCGACTGCTCCCGGATCCGCAGTTTCGCCAGCGCCTCGGTGACGCTGTTACGCTCGGAAGCCGACTTCACCTCCAGCAGCACCAGGTCGTCCCCCGCCGCCAGGCTCCGCGGCCCGGAGCGCCAGACCAGTGACGTGTCGCAGGTGATCCGCGTGTCGGCGGTGACGAGGGTGGTCCGCCGGTAGTCGGTGACCAGCGCGGGGAGCAGCGGCCGGGGCGCGGGGCGGCCGTAGGCGGCGGTGAGGGCGTCGTCCAGGAACGTCAGCGCGGGCGCGGTCAGGCCGTGCGCCGCCTCGGCCGGATGCGGGCGGCGGACCTTGACCGTTTCGTCCCGCCGTCCACTGACTTTCAGCTCGCAGTAGGTGTCGGCCGAGTCGGTGTAGGTCCGCGTGCGGATTTTGAACCGGCGGCGACGGTCCTGCCGGTGCGCGCGGAAGATCGCCAGATCCGGCGTGTCGAAATAGGTCGACGAGTAGCCGAACACCCGTTGCCCTTCGATCTCCAGGCAGCGGAGCGACAGCACCTCGGCCACGGCCAGGAAGTCGTTGAGCGGCAGGACGTACTTGCGGTCAGTCCGGCTCATCAGCCCGCTCGTGGCGACGACTTCGGCCAGCGACAGCGAAGGAAGTCTCTTCGCCACCGCGGCGACGGTGGCCGTGCCGCGCCCGCTCACCGGTGCCCCGCCGGGGCGCCGTGGACGACCGCGGCGGTGTCCGGCCGGAACCGGACGTCGACGACGGTGACCTCGCGGACATAGTCCACTTCGGACACACTGTGCCGCACGACCGTTCCGCCGAGCCGCGCGCGCAGTTCCATCAGCATCGTCTGCTCGTCGGGGTACACGGTGTCGAGCACGACCGTCCGCCGCTGCGGACCGCGGGTGCGCGACGGGTGATCGGCGACGTACATGACGGCCAGCAACAGCACATTGAAGACGGCGACGATCCGCCAGTCCGCGGACGGCAGCCCGTTCACCAGGCCGAGCACCAGCGCGACGAAGTAGTACGCGACCTCCTGCTGGCTGATCGAATCGGAGCGCAGCCGGATGATCGACAGCACGCCGAACAGGCCGAGCCCGAGCGCGCTCGCGGTCGACACGGACAGCAGCACGGCGACCGAGACGCAGACGCCGACGTTCAGCGCGAGATAGGCGCAGGCGAGGTCACCGCGGTGATGGCGACGAGCGTAGATGCCGTAGGCGAGGATCACGGCGGCGACGAGGTCGACGGTGAGATGAAGCAGTGTCGTGGTCATGGAAACCACTGTGCCGCCTACGAAAGAGACCGCCGTGAGATCCCGATGAGAACCGTCTCATCAGGACTCACCGAGCCGGTAGCCCATCCCCCGCACGGTTTCGATCCGCTCCGCGCCGATCTTCCCGCGCAGATAGCGGATGTAGACGTCCACCACGTTCGAACCGGGGTCGAAATCGAAACCCCAGACCCCGCCGAGCAGTTGCTCGCGGGACAGCACCTGACCGCGGTTGCGCAGCAACGTCTCCAGCAGCGCGAACTCGCGGGCGGTGAGGTCCTTCTCCTCCCCCGCCACCGAAACCCGCCGTGTGCGAAGGTCGAGCGAGAGATCCCCGGCACGCAGCACCGCCGGCTCGGCCTCGGGATTCCCCCGCAGCCGCAACCGGATCCGCGCCAGCAGTTCCTCGAACGCGAAGGGTTTCGCCAGGTAGTCGTCGGCGCCGCCGGACAACCCGGCGACCCGGTCGACGACGCTGTCCCGCGCGGTCAGGATGATCACCGGTACCGTCCGGCCCGCCGCGCGCAGGGCCCGCAGCAGATCCGAGCCGTCGAGGTCCGGCAGACCGAGATCGAGGACGACGAGGTCGTGCGCGCCGGTCAGCGCCTCGGTCAGCCCTTCGGAGCCGGTTTTGACCCAGCGGGTCGCGAAACCCTGCGCCCGCAGGCCTTTCTCGACGAAGGCACCGATCCTGGCGGAGTCCTCCACCACGAGCACACTGGTCACCGGTCCGCACCTTCCGCGACGGGGATCTCCATGGTGAACGTCGCGCCTTCGCCTGGCGCGGTGTCGAGCAGCACCCGGCCGCCGTGCGCCTCGGCGAGCGCGGCCGCGATCGCGAGGCCGAGCCCGGCGCCGTCGTCGCCGCTGGAGTTGCTGCCGCGTTTGAACCGTTCGAAGATCCGGCTCCTCGAATCCGGCGGGACCCCCTCGCCGGTGTCGCGGACCCAGAGCCGCGCCGTCGTCGCCGTCACCTCGGAGCCGAGGGCGATCTCCTGGCCGGGCGAAGTGTGCCGGACGGCGTTGGAGACCAGCTGCAGCAAGGCCTGCGCGAGCCGTTGCCCGTCCGCGCGGACCTTCACCTCGGCCACCGCGTCGAGCCGCCAGACCCGGTCGGCCAGCGGACGGGATTTGGCCAGGGTCTCGACGGTGAGGTCGGCGAGATCGGTTTCACCGGGGGCGAGGAAGCCGGGGTTGCCGGATTTGGCGAGCACCAGCAGATCGTCCACGATCCGTTGCATCCGCCCGAGTTCGTCGAGGACCAGCCGCCGGGTGGCCGCGTTCTCCTCGGGATCTTCACCCATCAGCTCGATATGGCCGCGGACGATCGTGATCGGGGTGCGCAGTTCGTGCCCGGCGTCGTCGATGAAGTCGCGCTGCCCGGCGAAGGCGCTTTCGAGCCGGTCCAGCATCGTGTTGAAGGTGCGCCCGAGCGCGGCGACGTCGTCCGAACCCCGCACCTCGATCCGGCGGGAAAGGTCGGTTTCGCCGATCTGCTCGGCGGCCAGGCGCACCTCCCGCACCGGCGCGAGGATGCGGCCGGCGACCAGCCAGCCGATCAGCCCGGCCAGCACCAGCGCCGCCCCCGACATCGCGGCCATCACGCCGACGACGTCGTTGATCTCGCCCGCGGCGTGGTCGACGAACTCGACGATCACCAGTGCGCCGCGGCCCGGCGAGCCCTCGATGGTCACCGGGACGACGCCGTAGCGCGCGGACCCGATCGCGGTGGTGACCGTGCCGTACGCCGGGCTCGTGGCCCGGGAGAGTTCGGCGACGAGTTTCGGGTCCGTGTCGAGGCGGACCGGCGGCTCGATCGCGCTCCGCCTCGACGCGGCGCCGTCGCTGATCGAGAAGAACGTCTCGTACTTCTCCGGCAGATTCCGTTCCAGGTGACGGCCGAGGACCGCTTCGACGGTGGCGGGCTGCCCGGCCGGGCGGGCGTCCGGCGACGCCAGGAAGGCACGGAGTTTGCCGGTCTCGTGCGCGATCTCGTTGTCGAGGCGCTGGTCCAGCTGGTTGTGCAGGACGGTCCGGGTGGCCAGCAGCGATCCGGCGAGCGCGAGCAGCACGACCAGCAGGACCCACGCGAGGATCCGGGCTCGGGCGCTCATCGGCCCCGCTCAGTCGTCGAGGTCGAAGTGGTCATCGGCGTCATCAGGGTCATCATCGACGTCGTCGTCGTGCCCGGCCAGCCGGGGCGGGACGACGGCGGGCGGGGCCCCCGCTTCACCCGGGCCGGTGACGGCCTGCCCGGCCGGGGCGACCACCGCCGGGCCGAGGTCGGGCGGTGAGTCCGCGGTGGCCGCGATGACGGCGAACGTGCCGGTGGCCGCCACCACGACGGCGGCGACCCCGGCCAGGACGATGATTCGGACTCGCATACCCCCAGGCTGCCCGGAACCGGTGAGCCGCCGATGAGGGCTCGATGAGAACTTTCTCATCGAGCCCTCCCGCTCACTTGAACGCCGCCGCGTTCCGCGCCGCCCATTCGGCGAAGGTACGTCCCGGCCGCCCGAGCACCTTTTCGACGTCGGGGCTGACCCGCAGTTCGTCTTCCGTGGGCGTGCCGAGGATCGAGAGCGTGGCCTCCACGACCACCGGCGGCATGAACTCCGACATCGCGGCGCGGGCCTCGGCTTCGCTCAGTTCGGTGAATCGCAGCGGCTCGCCCAGTGCCTCGCCGAGGTCCGCCGCCTGCCGCCGGGGCGAGATCGGCTCGGGTCCGGTGAGCACGTAGGTCCGGCCGTGGTGGCCGGGTTCGCGCAGCACGGCCGCCGCGACGTCGGCGATGTCCGCCGGGTCGATGACGGGTAGGGCGACGTCGCCGAACGGCGCGGCGACCACCCGGTCGGCCCGGATCGCCGGTGCCCACTGGAAAGCGTTCGACGCGAACCCGCCCGGCCGCAGCACCGTCCACTCCGGACTCGACGCCTTGACCGCCTCTTCGAACGCGGGCGCGTGCCGCCCGGTCCCGACGCCTTGAGAGGACAGGAGCACGATCCTGGCTCCCCCGGCGGCCGCGACGATCTCCGCGACGTCGCCGCCAGCCGCCATGAATTCCCCTGACGTCAACAGGAAAATCCGATCCGCGCCGTCGAAGACCTGCTTCAATCCGTCGGACCTGGCGAGGTCGGCCTGCACGGTGCGCACGCCGTCGGGTACGTCCGCCGCCGAGATCCGGCGCGACACCGCCGTCACCTCTTCTCCTGCGGCGGCAAGGGTTTCCACCAGCAGCCGTCCCACGTTCCCGGTCGCTCCGGTCACCACGATCATGGTCTCTCCTCGATTCGCGTTCGCATTGACGCGACCGAAGCTACCTTCCCCGAGATAGTAGGTACCTAGAGGAAAGTATTGGGTTCGTGAGCGCGATCACAACTTCGAGGACAGCGGCGGCCGCTTAGGGTCGGGCACATGTCCGAAACCGCACTCGGCCCGCTTCGCGTCCTCGACTTCTCGCGGGTGCTCGCCGGCCCGTTCGCCACCATGCTGCTGGCCGACCTCGGCGCGACGGTAATCAAGGTCGAGCGGCCGGGCACCGGCGACGACACCCGCAGCTGGGGCCCGCCCTACGACGCGGCCGGTCAGGCGACGTACTTCCAGTCGGTGAACCGGAACAAGACGAGTGTGGCGCTGGACCTCGGTGATCCGGACGATCTCGCCAAGGCCCGCGCGCTCGCGCTGGAGGCCGACGTCGTGGTCGAGAACTTCCGGCCCGGCGTGATGGAGCGGCTCGGCCTCGGTCCGGAGGTGCTGCTGGCGGCGAACCCCGGCCTCGTTCTCTGCTCCGTCACGGGTTTCGGTTCCGGCGGCGGCGCCGCGCTGCCCGGCTACGACCTGCTCATCCAGGCCGTCGGCGGGCTGATGAGCATCACCGGTGACCCGGACGGCGAGCCGCAGAAGGTCGGTGTCGCGCTCGTCGACGTGCTGGCCGGGCTGTTCGCGAGCGTCGGCATCCTCGCCGCCCTGCGCCACCGCGACCGCACCGGGCAGGGACAGCGCGTCGAGATCGACCTGCTGTCCAGCCTGCTCGCCGCCCTGGTCAACCAGGGCAGCGCCTACACCTCCGGCGGGACGGTCCCGGCGCGGATGGGCAACCGGCATCCCAGCATCGCCCCGTACGAACTCGTCCCCTGCGCCGATCACGAACTCGCGCTCGCCGTCGGCAACGACCGGCAGTTCGCGGCCTTGTGCGAGGTCATCGGCCTGCCGGACCTCGCGGAGGACAGCCGGTTCGCGACCAATCCGGCTCGGGTCGCGAACCGGACCGAGCTGGGCGCACTGCTCGAAGACCACTTCGGCAAACGGCCCGCGGCCGAGTGGGCGGCGGAGCTGAGCGCGGCAGGCGTGCCCGCCGGGGAGGTCAACGACGTCGCGGGCGCGTTCGCGCTGGCCGAACGGCTCGGCCTGAGCCCGACGGTGGATCTCCCGCGGCCCGACGGCACGTCCGTGCGGCTGACCCGTAACCCGATCGGGCTGTCGGCGACACCACCGCGCTACGAAACGGCGCCGCCGGACGCGCCTGGGCAACTGGCCCTTCCCCTGCCCGGCTGGAGCTGACGGACGGCGGTCAGCGGACTGTCAGCGCTTCGTCAACGCCGGCCGTGAAGCTCCTGCCATGACGAACAGGACAGTCCTCATCTCCGGCGCGAGCATCGCCGGTCCCGCGCTCGCCTTCTGGCTCTCCCGCCAGGGTTACGCGGTCACCGTGGTCGAACGGTCGCGGGAACTCCGCGGCGGCGGCCAGGCGGTCGATTTCAAGGGCGCCACCCACCGCGCCGTGCTCGAGCGGATGGGCATCCTCGACGAGATTTACCGGCAGCAGACCGGCGGGCTCGACCAGACCATCGTCGACGCCGAGGGACGGCCGCTCGCCGTCCTGCCCGGGGAGTTCACCGGCGGCGACGTCGAGATCCGGCGCGGCGATCTGGCCCGGATCCTGTACGACCGGACGTCGTCGGACTGCGAGTACGTCTTCGGCGACACGATCACTTCGCTGACCGAGACTCCCGACGGCGTCGATGTCACCTTCGAGCGTGAAGCCCCTCGGCGGTTCGACCTCGTCTTCGGCGCGGACGGCATCCACTCCACCGTGCGACGGCTCGCGTTCGGCCCGGAAGCCGACTACGTGCGGCACCTCGGCCACTACTACGCCCTGGTCGAAACCGACGAGACCGACGGCGGCCCCGCCGTGATGTACAACGAGCCCGGCCGGATGGCGGCCACCGGCGGGCCCAAGGCGAACGCGTTCTTCGTGTTCGCCTCCCCCGAGCTCGACTACGACCGCTACGACACCGGCAGGCAGAAGGAGATCCTGGCCGCCGCGTTCGACGGCGGCGGCTGGCGGCTGCCCGAGCTGATGGAGATGGTGAAGCGTTCGGACGACGTCTACCTGGACTCGATCGCCCGGGTCACGATGGACGGCTACTCCACCGGTCGCGTCGCGCTCCTCGGCGACGCGGCGTACGGCAACACGCTGGGCGGCTTCGGCACCGGGCTCGCCGTCGTGGCCGCCTACATCATCGCGGGCGAACTCGCCGCGGCGGACGGCGACCACGAACTCGCCTTCCGCCGGTACGACGAGAAGTTCCTCGGCTACGCCAAGATCGCCCGCAACGCCAACGCCGGGCCGTTCCTCGCACCGCCGACCACCCTGCGGATCAAGCTGCGCGACCAGATGTTCAAGCGGCGGCTCCTGCTGCGCGGGATGCTGTGGGTGACCGACAAGTTCGCCACCGACATCACCCTCGACGAGTACCCCGCGCTCGCCCGGCAGGGCTGATTCAGAGCGGTGGGGCGGCCCCGTGTCCGCGCCCTTCCCCGGCTCCGTGCTCGGCGACCTGGAGCAGCAGTCCCGCCGCCACCCGCACGATCTCCCGTTCCGCGGGGGTCAGCGTTTCGTCGAGGGCCCCGGCCAGCCAGCGGTTGCCGTCGCGGACGTGTGCGCGCAGGGCTTCGCGGCCGTCGTCGGTGATCGCGATCCGCTGGGCGCGCCGATCGTGCTCGTCGGGACGCCGGGCCACGCGGCCTTCCGTTTCGAGCGCGTTCAGCACCCTGGTCAGGGACTGCGGCTGCAATCCCTCGATCGCGGCGAGCGCGCTGACGGTCGACGGCCCGCTGTGCCGCAGGTTGGCCAGCACCGACGCGGCCAGCCTGCTCAGGCTCCGATCATCGCCGGGCTGCTCCGCCCGCAGGCGGGACGACAGCCGCGAAACGGCCCAGCGCACCGACTCGGCGACCTGCGTGGCTTCACTCATGATGCGACGCTAACACTTATCGATTCCACACCAAAATCATGTAAATAACGAATATAAGTAAGCGTAAGCTTCGCATATGACCCCGAGTCCGTGGCGCGTGTTCTGGGGGCTGCTGGAACACGATCTGCTCATCACCCGGAAACAGCTCGGCGGCGTGCTGGCGCAGGTGCTCATGCAACCCCTGCTGATGCTCCTGGTGTTCGGAAAGGTCCTCGGCGCGCTCGGCTACACCCCGCCCGGCTACGCGCGGCTGCTCCTGCCCGGCCTCGTCGCGCTGAACGCGTTCTTCGCCGCCGCCCAGAACGCGTCCTTCCCCCTGGCCATGGAGTTCGCCACCCGCACCATCGAGAACAGGCTGCGGGCACCCGTGCCGCTCGCCTGGATCGTCGTCGAGCGGATCTTCGCCGCGGCGTCGCGAGGCCTGGTCACGGCCGTGTTCATGGTCCCGGTCGGCGCACTCGTACTCGGCGAACTGTCCTGGCGGCCGTCCGGTCTCCCGGCGGCGCTCGGGTACACCGTGCTCGGCGCGCTGGCGGGTGGCGCGGCGGGGGTGACGATCGGCTCACTCGTCTCCCCCGCCCGGATCGGGATCACCTTCTCCTTGGTGATGCCGCCGTTGCTGTTCACCGGTTCCGCGCAGTTCCCGTTCCCCGAACTCGCCGCCGTCCCCTGGTTCCGCGCCCTGTGCGCGCTGAACCCGATGACCTACGTCAGCGAAGGCCTGCGCGGCGCGCTGACCCCGGAGGTCGCCCATCTGCCCGCGTGGCTCTGCGCGCTCGCGCTGGTCCTCGCGCTGGTCGTGCTCACCCCCGCGGGTCTCCGCGCGTTCCGCCGCCGGGCGATCACCTGACTTCGCCGTGCGCGATCCGCCGTGCCGTGGTCGGCTGGATCGGGTTTCCCGCGTGACGTTTCCGGGGAAGCGGTGTCTTAACGGGTGACCACCTGTCCGGGTGGGGTGAAGGGAGCTTCGGCATGACGGCGCTGCACAGGTGCGCTCGATGACGGCTTCGGCGAGAACAGAGCCGCTCGCGGCCGGCGAAACGGTGCTGGACGACGCGACGCTGGTCGCGCGCGCCCGCGACGGCGAGATCCGCGCGTACGAGCAGCTCGTCCTGCGGTTCCAGGGGCCGATGTACCGGCTGGCGCTGCGGATGCTGGGGAACAAAGGGGACGCCGAGGACGTCGTCCAGGAGGTGTTCCTCGTCGCCTGGCGGCGGCTCGACCAGCTGCAGGAGGACGCGGCGTTCGTCGGCTGGCTCTACCGGATGACGACCAACCGGTGCCTGAACGTGATCCGCGCCAGGAAACCGGTGGCCGACGTCGAACTGGACCAGCAGGAGTCCACCGGTTCGGCGGGGCGGCCGGAGCGCGCGGCCGAGACGAGCGCGCAGATGACGGCGCTCACCGGCGCGCTGGACCAGCTGACCGCCGAGCAACGGGCCTGCTGGCTGTTGCGCGAGGTCCACGGTCGCTCCTACGAGGAGATCGCGAAGGCGATCGGGGCGACCACCACCGCGGTGCGCGGACGCATCGCGCGAGCACGAGCACAGTTGGCGGAGGTGATGGCGCCATGGCGATGAACCACGCGACCCGCGACTACCTGCTGCCGTGCGGCCGTGATGTGGAACAGGTCTGGGACCGGCTCGACGAGGTCGACGCCGGCCGGGCGGACGCGCACGAACTCGACTGCCCGCACTGCCGGGCGACCCGCGAAAGCCTTCTGGTGCTGCGCGGGCTGACCAGGGAACTGGCCGAAGACGACACCGAGCCGTCGCCGGACCTCACCGGCCGCATCATGTCCGCGATCCGCGCCGAGGTGCGGCGTCGCGATCTGGTGCCGCTGGCGAGCCCGGAGCCGGGCGAGGTCCAGGTGAGCGATCAGGCGGTCGCGGCCGTGCTGCGGTTCGCCGCGGACTCCGTCGACGGCGTCCGCGCGCGCCGCTGCCGGGTCCTGCCCGCACCGGACGTCACCGACCCGCTGGCCGTGAACGTGGAGCTGAACCTGGCGATCGCACATGATTTCGACGGTGACTCGCTGGACGTCGTCCGCGAGCGGGTCACCGCGGCGGCGGGCGCCAGGGTCGGTCTCCGCCTGGCCCGGCTCGATCTGGTGGTGGAGGACCTCTATGACGCGTGAGCAGGCCCCGGCCCGGCAACTGGTCGAGACGGTGATCGCCCCGCCGGTGATCGCGGCGGTCGCCGCGCACGCCGCGGCCCGGGTCCCCGGCGTGGTACGCCTGGAACCCGGGCTGCGCGGGCTGGCCGGTTCGCTGACCAGGATCGCGCGGCAGCGGATCAAGGGCCTCGAACCGGCGCCCACGGAAGGGGTCCGCGCGTTCGTCGAGCACGACCCCCCGGACGTGCGGGTGGAAATCGACCTCTCGCTCTCCGGCCTGGACCAGGCCGCCGCGACCGCGCAGGCGGTGCAGCGGGCCGTGGGCAAAGCGGTCACCGAGGCGACCGGGCTCACCCCGTCGGCCGTCTCGGTGTCCATTTTGGACATCGAAATCCGTGGAGGACTGTTGTGACCGCACGTTCCGAACTGACCGCTTCACTGCTCAGCACGCTTCGCGAGATACCGGGGCTGCGCGCGGCCACGCCGTCCACCACGGCCGCCGCGTCGGCGGTGCCGTGGGATCTCGACGTGATGGCCGTCGACATCTCCGAGAACGTCGTCGAGATCCGCGTGGTCGCGCTGGAGGTGCCGATCCCGCCGCTCACAGAGGTCGCCGGGGCCGCCTTGCGCGCCGTACTGACCGGAACCCCTTGGGAGAACGCGAGTCTGCGGCTCGTGGTGACCGATGTGGACGCCGCCGCGCTCGTTCCCTGACACGAAGATCGCGGTGGCCGCGCCCGAAGGCGTGGCCACCGCGATCTCAGGGCGGGGACCTAGTTCTTGTTGGTGCCCGGGGTCAGCACCTTGTCGATGACGAAGACGGTGGCGTTCTTGGTCGGGATGTTGCCGCACAGGACCTTGGCGCCGTTGACGGTCATGTTCTCGCCGGAGCCCTCGATCTTGACCGGGCCGCCCGCGGTGTTCAGGCTCTCCACGGACTTGGCGGACTCCAGGCCCTTGGCGTCGTAACGCTTGCCGACGACGTGGTACTGCAGGATCGGGGCCAGCTGGTCGGGCTTGCCCGCCAGCTCGGTGAACTTGGCTTCACCCAGGGCCTCGAAGGCCGGGTCCGCCGGGGCGAACACGGTGATGGCCTGCTGGCTGTTGAGCGTGTCCACCAGGTTGGTGGCCTTCACCGCGGCGACCAGCTTGGTCAGCAGCGGGTTGGTGGAGGCGGCGCTGGCGACCGGCTGCGGGCCCATCGAGTCCAGCGAACCCGGCGCACTGCCCTGCGGCAGCTGCGAACAGGCCGGGCCGAACACGTCGGCGTTGGTGGTGACCCCGTCACCGGAAGCGGCGCTCGACATCGGGGCCGACATCGACGAGGACGGGGCGGGCGCGGGGGCGCTGCTGGAGCTGCCGGACGAAGCGCTGTCGTTGCTGCTGCAGGCGGCCAGGGCCAGCGCGGTGACCGCGGTGAAACCGATTCCTGCGACGCGAAGCTTGCTCACGGAAAATCACTCCATTTTGTTTTCGGACTCTTACCGGGTATTCGGAACCACGGTGAAATCGGATTGCCACCCATTCGAGTGACGCCGATCACCGTGCGGTGAAACTGATGACGTGCCGGCCGGTCGCCCCGTCGGGAACGGTCCCGGCGCGCGCGTCGGTCTGGGTGTAGCCGGATTTGTCGACGGCCCGGACGGTGACCTGGTGACTGCCCGCCGGAACGTCGAATTCGATCCACCACATCCGCCAGGTGTCCACCCCCACCTCACGGGAAAGCGTTGCGGGCAGCCAGCTTCCGTTCGCGCCGAGCCGGACTTCGACCCGCTCGATCCCGGTGTGCTGCGCCCACGCGACACCCGAGACCCGGACCTTGCCGGCGGGTACCGTTTCGAATCCTTTCGGACTGTCGATCCTGGACTGCGTTTTGATCGGGGCCTGTTCACCCCAGCCGCGTTCGAGCCAGTACGCACGGCGCGCTTTCCATGTGGTGATCTCCAGATCCTTGACCCATTTCGTCGCCGAAACATAGCCGTAGAGACCGGGGATGACCATTCGCGCGGGGAAACCGTGTTCGACCGGCAGCGGTTCCCCGTTCATCCCGATCGCCAGCATCGCGCCCCGCTCAGGGTCGAGCGCGGCGATGACGGGGCTGCCCGCGGTCCAGCCGTCGACGCTGGTGGAGTGGATCTGCTCGGCACCGGGCAGGATCCCGGCCTCCCGCAGCAGGTCCCCGAGATCCACGCCGATGAAGTTCGCCGTGGAGACGTAGTTCCCGCCGACCTCGTTGGACACGCAGGTCATGGTGATCGTGCGCTCGATCAGCGGCCTGCCGCGGATGTCGTCGTAGCTGAACCGTTTTTCCTCGCGCACCATGCCGTGCAGCCGGAGGCTCCAGTCCTCGGCCCGGACCTGCGGTACCGACAGCGCGGTGTCGACGCGGTAGAAGTCGCGGTTCGAGGTGAGGAACGTCGGCGTGCCGAGCTTCGCGAAATCCGCGTCGGCCGGGATGGGCGGCGCCGGCTCGGCGGGAACGAGCCGCCCGACGGCCGCCCGCGAGGACTCGGCGTCTCGCGTGCCTGCGAGGAGTTGCCCTCCGACGCCCGCCGCACCCGCGGCCACGACGGCGCCGGCCCCGGCCAGCAGCACCGACCTTCGTGATGCGCCCGCGACTTCGCTCTGGGGACCGGCCGAGGCCAGGCGATGCAGCCAGAAGAAGACGCCGACCCCGGCGATCAGGCTGGCCAGCGGTGCGAGCAGCGCGACCGCCGAGAGGTCGGGTCGCTGCGCCACCGCGAACCCACCCAGCAGGCCGAAGGCGGCGATCAGCGTGATGCCCGGAACGGGTGACCGGCGCGAGGCCATCCCGGCCACGGCGGCGGCGAGCACCATCACCACGGCCATCCCGCCGAGCAGCACGAGCTTGTCGTAGACGCCGAAGGTGCGGACCGCGAAATCCTTCAGCCCGACCGGCGTCAGATCGATCGCCCCGTTGCCGACCGCGAGGTACGGCGAAGCGTTGGCACTGATGAACCCGGCCACCAGATGGCCGGCCGCCAGTGCCGCGGCGAGGGCGACGACCCCGATCAGCGCGGCCCCGAAGACGGGGAGGCGTGGTTCCCGAGCGGTCCGCGAAGTCTCCATGCCAGGTATTCGAGGCGGCCAGCCCTGCGGACAGGCGACCACCCACCCGAGTTGCGCCGCTCACCCCGGCTTGCATGGTCATACACTCCTATGCATATACTTCCATCATGTCCAAGGTACTCACCTCTCTGCCTGTCGGCGAACGCGTCGGGATCGCCTTCTCCGGCGGCCTCGACACCTCGGTAGCGGTCGCGTGGATGCGCGAGAAGGGTGCAGTGCCGTGCACCTACACCGCTGACATCGGCCAGTACGACGAACCCGACATCGCGTCGGTCCCGGGCCGGGCGAAGGCCTACGGCGCCGAGATCGCGCGCGCCGTCGACTGCAAGGCCGCGCTGGTCGAGGAAGGTCTCGCGGCGCTGTCCTGCGGCGCCTTCCACATCCGCAACGGCGGCCGCACCTACTTCAACACGACCCCGCTCGGCCGCGCGGTCACCGGCACCCTGCTGGTGCGCGCGATGCTCGAGGACGACGTCCAGATCTGGGGCGACGGCTCCACCTTCAAGGGCAACGACATCGAGCGGTTCTACCGCTACGGCCTGCTCGCGAACCCGTCGCTGCGGATCTACAAGCCGTGGCTGGACGCCGCGTTCGTCAGCGAACTCGGCGGCCGCAAGGAGATGTCCGAGTGGCTGCAGGCCCACGGCCTGCCGTACCGGGACAGCACCGAGAAGGCCTACTCGACCGACGCGAACATCTGGGGCGCGACGCACGAGGCAAAGTCGCTGGAGCACCTCGACACCGGCATCGAGATCGTGAACCCGATCATGGGCGTCCGGTTCTGGGACCCCGAGGTCGAGATCGCGCCCGAGGACGTCACGATCGGCTTCGAGCAGGGCCGCCCGGTGACGATCAACGGCAAGGAGTTCGCCACCGCGGTCGACCTGGTCCTGGAGGCCAACGCCATCGGCGGACGGCACGGGCTCGGCATGTCCGACCAGATCGAGAACCGGATCATCGAGGCCAAGAGCCGCGGGATCTACGAGGCACCGGGCATGGCGCTGCTGCACGCGGCGTACGAGCGGCTCGTCAACGCGATCCACAACGAGGACACCCTCGCCAGCTACCACAACGAGGGCCGCCGCCTCGGCAGGCTGATGTACGAAGGCCGCTGGCTGGACCCGCAGGCGATGATGCTGCGCGAGTCGCTGCAGCGGTGGGTCGGCGCGGCCGTCACCGGCGAGGTCACCCTGCGGCTGCGGCGCGGCGAGGACTACTCGATCCTCGACACCACCGGCCCGTTCTTCAGCTACCACCCGGACAAGCTGTCCATGGAGCGCACCGAGGACTCGGCGTTCGGCCCGGTGGACCGGATCGGCCAGCTCACCATGCGGAACCTCGACATCGCGGACTCGCGCGCCAAGCTGGAGCAGTACGCCGGGCTCGGCATGGTCGGCGGCGGGCACCCGACGCTGATCGGCGCCGCGCAGGCCGCGTCGACCGGTCTGATCGGGGCGATGGACGCGGGCGGCGCGCAGGCGATCGCCTCGCGCGGCAAGGCCTCCGGCGAGGACGAACTGCTCGACCACGCCGCGATCGAATCCGGCACCGACTGACCCGAATCGAACGGGACGCGAAAGCGCCGGGCGCGCGGCATCGAAGCCGTACGCCCGGCGCTGTTTCTTTTATTTGCCGCCGAGCTGGGACCGCCGCTGTCCCAATTCGTCCACGAGCCGGGTGATCTCGACTTGCCCGATCGCTTCGGCCAGCACGGAAACCGAGGCGATGCTCTCGATCTGGTACTGGACGGGAACGCCGCCCGACGCTCGCGACCGGGCTTCCGCGTCCGCCTTCTTCTCCGCCTCGACGGCCGAGAAGACGCCGCCGGCCCCGCCGTTGACACAGCTGATCGAGCCGGAGCCGTTCATCGGCAGCGTGGCCGTGTTCCGGCAACTGCCCGCCGAGCGGCCGCCGATGGTGACGTTCGCGGTCATCGTGGCGTTGACCTGGCCGGTGACCTTCCCGCCGCTCGCCGAGGCGGAACTGGTGACGTTCGCGGTCACCGTGCAGCCCGAGGCACTGCACGCGACCGTGGCCGCGCCGTCCATGTCGAACCGCACGCCGGTATTGACGGCACCGGTCAGCTTCTTGGTGTTCGACGTCAGTTCTTCGTAGACGGCGTCGGTCTCCTGCGGTGACAAGGCGTCCACATCGGAGTCACCGAGACCGGCACCCGAGGGCAGCTGCGGTTGCGAACCCGCGCCGGGCAGGGAAGGCATGCCGCCGGGCATCTTCACGGAGTACCGGAGAAGCCGGTGCGGCGCTTCCTTCGACACGTACAGATCACCGGCGGGCGTGCTCGCCTTGAGCGCCGGGACGTCCCGGATGCTCGGGCCCTCGGTGATCTCGTCCGCCCGCTCCAGCGCCTCGCGCAACCGGTTCGCGAGTTTCTCCGGGGACTCGAACTGCTGCAGGACCGGGCCGAACAGCTCGTCCTCGCCGGTGATCCACCGGTCCTTGAGCTCCTCGGCCGAGTCCGCTGAGGCCCCGGGCAGCAGGCCGTCTGGTGCCTTGAAGAACACCTTGCCGCCGACGACCAGGATCTCGATCTTCTTGCCGTGGAAGGACATCGTGCCGGACGTCTCGCCGTACGCCGTGGTCTTGACGTCCGTCTCCATCATCCCGCCGACCGCGGAGGTGCTGTTCCGGACGGCGGGCGCCGAGGCAAGCCCGGCCAGTGCCTGCTCGAAAGGTTCACGGCCGGCGTTCGAGGGCCACAGCAACCAGGTCGTCAGACCCGCGAGAAGCACCACCACCAGCCCGGCGATCCCGGCGAACAGCGGCCACCGGGTTTTCCGGGCGGGCGGCGCCGGTACCGGTTGCGGGACCCAGCCCTGCGGCGGCGGCCACTGCGCGCCTCCGGGTGGGAATGATTGCTCCACGTCGCCCTCCATCACTGAATTCACCGAACGAACCCAAGCTATGGAGGAAGGATGAAAACTTGATGAAACGTGATCAGGTCCCCTGCCGCGCCGGGCGGACGCGGCAGGGGAAGCCGGTTCAGCCCTTGCGCGCGAACGAGATCCGGTGCAGCCCGCCGGGCGTCTCGTCGGCCAGGTACAGCTCGCCGTTCTGATCGGTGCCGAACGTGGTGGCGTCGAGCGGGAACTGGCCGATGCGGGCGCTTTCATAGGTGCCGTCGGCCTTCTTGCGGACGGCCCAGGCCGTTCCCTGGCAGAAGTCGGTGGCGAGATAGGTCCCGCCCGCCAGCGCGGCGTACTTTCGGCCGCGGTAGACGTGCCCGCCGATCACCGCGCAGCCCTCCGCGCCGGAGATGTAGTGGAACACCGGCTCGGTGTAGGTCACGCCGTCCTCGCACCGCGTCTCGTCGAACACGACCGGCCCCTCCTTGCAGGACCAGCCGAAGTTCGCGCCGCCCTTGCCCTTGGCGAGGTGGTCGACCTCCTCGAAGCGGCCCTGGCCGACGTCGCCGATCCACAGCGAACCGTCGGCCGGGTCGAAGGAGAAGCGCCAGGGATTGCGCAGCCCGTACGCCCAGATCTCCGGCCGCGCGCCCGCGACGCCGACGAACGGGTTGCCCGCCGGGACGCAGTACTTGAGCGGGCGGCACGCGCGGTTGACGTCGACGCGCAGGATCTTGCCCAGCAGCGTGTCCAACCGCTGCCCGCTGGCCAGTGGATCGCCGCCTCCGCCGCCGTCGCCGATCCCCCAGTACAGGTAGCCGTCCTGACCGAACGCCAGCTGGCCGCCGTTGTGGTTGGAGAACTCGGCATGCGGCTGGGTGATCAGCTCGGTGAGCTCACCGGTGTCGAACCGGACCCGGGACAACGTCACCGCGCTGTCGGACTTGCGGGTGTACGCGACGTAAGCCCGCCTGTCCTTGGCGATCGCGAGCCCGAGCAGCCCGCGCTCGACGTCCGCGCCGTTCACCTTGTCGCTGATGTCGAGGACCGGTTTGGCGGCGAGCCCGGTCCTGGGGTGGTAGGCGCGGACGACCCCTCGTTTCTCCACGATGAGGATCCGGCCGCTCCCGTCGTCGAGCGCCGTGATCGCGGTCGGGTTCACCAGCCCGGACGCGACCTTGGTCGCCGTGGCGGTCAGCTCACCGAGCGGAACACCCCGCGCTTCCCGCGTTTCCGCGCTGCTCGCGGCCGGGAGCAGCGTCCCGGCCAAGGCGAGCCCGGCCACCAGGGACAACCCCCGGCGGAGGTGCCGTCGCGTCATGAGGGACTCCAATCGCCAATGAATGGTCTGGTCCAATTCAACAGCGGTCGGCGGAGCGGCGGTACCTCCATACGCGAGGTTTTCGTTGGTTTCTTTCCGGCGCGCACGTGACCGCACGTCACCCGTCCTGCAGGTGAACCTGCCCACATCCGGGCAAGTACACACAAGTAGCGGTGCAGCCCTGTGGTGACGTGCAGTTGTCTAGAAAGATCGGGCGGGCCTGGATCACCGGACTCGTCCTGTCGGAGAACAACCGATCAGCTGTACGGGGCGGCGATGATCTGGTGACCGATGACGAAGCCGGTGAAGATGCTGCCCAAGGGGGCGATCCACTCGCGCCCGCGGAGCTGGTCCGCCGCTATCACGAGGGCGAGACGATCGAAGGCCTCGCCGAAGACCTCGGCGTGAGCTACCGGAAGGTACGCACCACCCTGCTGGAAGCCGGCGTCACACTCCGGCCGCCGAAGGTCCGGCTACCGCCGACACCGCCAGGACTCGTCCACGCCTATCTGTCGGGCCGGAACATTCGGCAGCTGGCGGAGACCTATGGCATGACCTACAGCCAGACGAGGCGGATTCTCCTGGCAGAGGGCGTGGTCCTCCGCCCGAGAGGGCGGCACTAGCCACGCTCACCTGGTTCTCCGAGCGGTACATCCGCCCGGAGAACCAGCACGGCTCGCGACGAGAACTACTGCCCCCGCAACGTGCTGTAAACGATCCACCAGTCCATGTGGTTCGGCATAGGTTGACCGCTCCTCACTCGCCTTGCGTTAATGGAAGTCTCACAGCCCGGATGGGGGCGTATCAAAACGCTCCGAAAAAAAGGCCGGATCACCGGCGAGCGTTCGATCTGACCTATCCGTGGGGCGATGAGACGAGAGCAGCGTAGCGGCTGCGGATCACCCGTACGCGCCGACCCGGCCTCCCGGATCCCGTCGACTTCAACGACACGCCACACGAAGGCCTGAACTGCAGGTTTGCCTTGCGCGGCCGGATTATCCGGGCCGCAAACAGGGACCCGGAAGTGGACCGCGCCGACGCCACGGGGGTCCACCGCCATGGCCTCATCCGCCTTGCCTGCGAGCAGACGCACGCGACCTGATCAGAAGGTGACGACAAGGCCCTGCCAGCCGCTGTGAATTCATCCTTGCGAGTGTCGACGCCCAGGCATTCAAAGTCTCCACGTAGCAAGCAAGGCAAATTATTCACACCATCTAGTGCCTACTGCGCAGTATCTCTGGCGTAGCTCTACTCGCCGCCCTCTCAACTCCGCCTTCCGGGCAGGATCCGGAGATGCGGAGAAGGCATCGCCACGGTGTCCCCTTCACGAGCAGACGGGACAAGCGGCCCACGCGCGTCGAGTTCCGCCAGCAAGGCCTCGATCGCCGCGGCCTTGGACCACTTGGCTCGACCTCGATACAGCTCCGCGGCCTCTTCCCACAGCTTCCGAGCGGCCTCAGGATTACCGTGGTCGCAAACGATCTGCGCGAGGACGGACAGCGCACGCGCCTGCCCCGTCGCGTGTCGTGATCGATCCGCCAACCCGACCGCCTTGTGC
This sequence comes from Amycolatopsis sp. WAC 04169, assembly GCF_003947535.1. Taxonomy (NCBI): domain Bacteria; kingdom Bacillati; phylum Actinomycetota; class Actinomycetes; order Pseudonocardiales; family Pseudonocardiaceae; genus Amycolatopsis; species Amycolatopsis sp. WAC 04169. The sequence goes on from NZ_QHJI01000013.1 coordinate 125,457, forward strand.
GCATGCCGCAGTGCCGCCCGATCGTCCCCTTCCGCGTGCCGCAGCCGGGCGAGGACCGTATTCAGTTTCATGACCACAGGGAGGTCCTGGCTCTTGTCGGTCAGCGCCGAGGCCGCGCGGCACTCCGTGTCCGCCTCCGCCAGTCGCCCCAAACGAACCAACAGGGCGGCCAGTGCGATATGCGTTCGCATCAGCGCTGTGGCGTCACCCGCCGCGCCCCGGCTCCGTAAGGCGCTCCGATACAGATCGAGAGCTTCTTGCTCATGGCCGTCCATTTCGCTCAGCGCGTCGGCGAGCCGGTGTTCGGCACTGGCACAAAGGGCCGGCTCTCCCAGCCTGCGAGTCAGCGGCAGCGCTTCTCGATACATTCCGGCGGCCTCGGCCGCGCGTCCGGCGTGCAGATGAACGCGTGCCAGATTCAGCAAGACCGTCACCCGGCCGATCAAGATCCCGTGCGCGTCGACCAGTTCCAAAGCTCGCAGAAGGCATTCTTCCGCTTTGTCATCATCGCCCGCCAGCATGTGCACCACGGCCAGGTCATTCAGACACGATGCCCATGGCGCCACCTCGTCTTGAGCCGCCGCCGACCGGACCGCGATGGTCAAACCTTCGACGGCCTCGGGGAAATCTCCTTGCATGAGCAGGAATTCCGTGACCAGCGCCGGAATGGTATAGGCTATCGGATACAGGTGAAACTCTTCGGCCATGGCGACCACGGCGAGCAACGCCACTCTTTCCCGCAGAACCCATTGCCGCGCCTCGACGGCGTCGCCGAATCCGGGCGGAGCCACTTTCAGGGAAATGTCCGGCAGGTCGGGCGGGACCTTGTGGGGATACTGCAGCCGATACGCGTCGAAAACCATGAGCAAGTAGAATTCGGACATTCTCCGTCTGGCGGCGTCCACATCGGACAGTTGGGTGGCCAGGGACGCGGCGTACAGATGGAGAAGGTCGTGCACGCGGTAACGGTCGAGGTCGGCGGGGTGTTCGATCAGATGCGCGGCGACCAGTATGTCGAGCGAGCGCCGCACCTCCGATGCCGGGCGCCCGTCCGCGGCGGCGATCACCGCGGTGGTCATCTCGGCGCTCGGGTGCAGGCCGATCAAGGCGAACACGCGCCGCTCGGCGGGTTCGAGGTCCTGATACGAAAGGGCGAAGGCGGACCTCAGGCTCATCCCCGGCCAGTCTCCCTCGTCGCCGAGGTCCAGGAACAGGTCGGCGTCGCGCAACTGGCTCGCCAGGGTCCTCATCCGCGTGCCCGCCCGGGAGATGGCCCGTTCGGCCACCAGGGTCAGCGCCAACGGGTTGCCGTCGCACAGCCGCACCAGCTCTTCGACTCCCTCCGCGTCGTCTCGCGCGCGGCGACCGATTCGCCGGGTCAACAGAGCGGAGGAATACTGGTCGGCGAGCGGGAACACCGTGATCACCGGCGGAGTCAGCTTCGCCGACAAGGATTTCAGGCGCCATCGCGAGACGATCAGTACCGTGCACGACGACAGGACGCCCAGCAGCGGCGCGACCTGATCGGAACTGCGCACGTTGTCGAGGATCACGAGCATCGAGCGCCGGGCGAGCAGCGCCGACAGTTTCGCGGCGCGGGCGATCGGGTTGACCACTTGGTCGACCGGGAAGTCCAGCAACGACAAGAGCGTGTCGACTATTTCGCCGGCGTCGGCCCTCGCGGCCTGGCTGTCCCCGCGGAGATCCAGCATGACCGCGCCGTGCCGGTACCGTCGTTCCGCGCGATGGGCCCATTTCGCCGCCAAGGTCGTCTTCCCGACCCCGGGGCCGCCGGTCACCACCACCGCGGCCCGTTTCGGCGCACCCGCGGAATCGGTCGTGTAAGCGTCGAGCAGCGCGATCAGATCGACTCTTCCCGCGACGTCGTCGACGTCCGGCGGCAAATGCCGGATCACGTGTTCGCTTTGGCCAGCGGGATCGAGCGGAGCCGGTTTGCGCCGGGGCATCACCCGTTCCGGCCGCATCAGTACCTTGTCGTTGACCGCCCGCAGTTCGTCCGCCGCCCTTGTCTCCCCCGCCTCCCGGTAACGGGCATAAGCCGTCCGGAAGAAGTCGGCGGCTTCGGCGGGCTGATCGGCTTCGGCCAGCGCCCGGATTTTCAATTTCTCGAAACTCAGTTCTCCCGGATGCGACTGTTCGAGTTCCGCCAGTTTTCGCACCGCGGCGTCGGCTTTCCCGGTCGCCAATTGCTCCGCCACGACGAACGCGTTGGCGGGTATCCACACACTGCGATCCCATAAGGCACGCCATGCGTCGGCACGCTCGGTCCGGAGATCGGCCAAGGGTTCGTCCCGGCACAACCGGACCGCGGAAAGCGCTTCGACGAGCGCGCGGTCGTGCTGTCCGAGTTCACGGAACCGGCGGGCCTTGTCCATCGTGGCCTGGAAGCCGAAGTGATCGACCAGTGCCGGCTCGATCTCCAGCAGGCAACCGGCTTTGCTTACACTCACCCTCGCGGGCACAGCCTTTTTGTCGAACGCCTGGCGCAGCTTCGTCGCGTTCTGGTGCAGCGTCGAAAGTGCGTCTTGTGGCGCGCCCTCGTGCTCCTGCCACACCCAGTCCACGACGACGTCCAGCGGCAATCGGCGGTTCGGCGCCGTCAGCAACGCGGTCAGCACCTGCCGCGGCCGAGGCCCCGCCCAGTTCACATCCACATTCCCGTGCATTAGCATGGCCGTCTGCCCGAGAATTCCGAAAGCGATTTCCACGAGTGCGCCCCTTCCCCATGGCGAACCCGGGTTCGCCACCCCTGTCCCGCCGGATCATTTTTCCACCCGTTCGCGCATAAGGCCAGGTCACCGGCTTAATTGTCAAACTTCGGCGATCACCGTTGATCATCTGTCAATGAACTGACAACCGGCCGAAGCCGTTTTCTCCACACTCGCTCCCATGCTGACTGCGGATACCGGAGTTCGAGCGAGGGGAATTTCATGACCGAGTCATCGTGGGTCCGCGGTCCGGTGGGCGATTCCGATCAGCACTGGGCGACACGCAAGGGCGTCAAATCCGTGCTGGTGATGATCCCGCACATCGTCGCCGGGAACCGGCTCCTCGATCTGCTGCCGCTCTTCGAAGCCGACCACCGCGTCCAGGCGGTGTTCACCGTCCCGGAATGGGAATCCTGGCGTGCCACGCGCGACTTCGTGGAGGCGCAGGGCGGCATAGTCCTCCCCTGGGCGCAGGCGCGGCGCGGTGCGTACGACCTCGTCCTCGCCGCCAGCCAGCGCGGCATCGACGAAGTCTCGGGACCGGTCCTGCTGGTTCCGCACGGCGGCGGCTTCGGCCAGTACCGGCCGTGGCGGCCTCCGGGCGCCGGCCCCGACTGGAGCCCTCAGGTCGGGCTCGACGCGAGCCAGTTGATGCGGGAAGGGCGGGTACGGGCCGACTCGATCGTGCTCGTCCACGACCGCGAATTGGAGGTCCTGGCCGAGACCTGTCCTCCCGCGGTGCCCGCCGCCGTCGTCGCGGGCGACATCGCGCTGGACCGGCTCATCGCCAGCCTTCCCTTTCGCGATCACTACCGGCGAGGGCTCGGCGTGACCGACGACCGGCGGCTGGTGGTCGTCACCTCGACCTGGTCCGACCGGTCGGCTTTCGGCCGGCACCACGACCTGTTCGAGCGGGTACTCGGCGAACTCCCGCCCGAGCACTTCCGGGTGCTCGGGGTCCTGCACCCCCAGATCTGGTCGCACCACAGCCTTTGGCAGATCCGTACCTGGCTGGCCGACTGTCTGCGGTCCGGGCTCGAGCTTCTGCGCCCCGAAGGGAGCTGGCGGGCCGCGTTGATCGCGGCGGACCACGTCATCGGCGACTACGGTTCCGTGACCGGCTACGCGGCGGGCATCGGCAAACCGGTGCTCCTGGCCGGGGACGGCACCGAACCGCTGCTGCCGGGCACACCCAGCGCGGTCGTCGCCGAGCACGCGCCCCGGTGGACGCCCGGCAGTTCCCTTCTGCCTTTGCTGTGCGAGGCGGAATCCATCGGCGTGGCCGGGCAGGTCCGCGAGTTGCTCTCATCGCGGCCGGGCCGCGCCGGCGCGATCCTGCGGACCGAGATGTACCGGCTCCTCGGCCTGCCCGAGCCCACCAGGGCGGTCCCGGTGTCCCCGGTGCGGATGGCGGAGGTGCTGCCGTGCCGGCCTCTGTAGCGGGCAGCTCGTTCCTCCTGTCCGATGCGAACGGCGGAACGTGCGCCTCCCTCGCCGACGTGCTAGTCCACTCAGGACCGTGTGCGGTCGCCGACGCCCGCGCCGTGATCGCGAGCGACTTCGACCGGCTGCCCGGGCTCACGATCGTCGCCGTCGCGTACTCCCCCGGCCGCTGTCTCGTCGGCGACCGCATGGGAGACGTGGTCGTCGTCGCGTGCGTGTCCGCCGAACTGGCGGGCGCGGGGGCCTATCTGTGGCTACTCGCCGGCCGTCGGCTCCGGCTGCTGCGAATGGTCTCGCCGCGCGGCCAAGGCCTCCAGCCGGGCACGGGCCCGCTCCACCCGAAGCCCGCCGATCGGGCCGCACAGGTCGAGCGCCTTGGTGAGCTGCGCACGGGCGGCACCGAAATCACCCTCGAGCTCAGCGACCTCGGCGAACGCCACGAGCACATCGGACTGATAGACGGCCGAACCTGACTCGTCGAGCACCGCGGCGGCGCGGGCGAGTTCCCGTTTCGCCGCGGTGATCTCGCCCGCCCGCGCGTCGATCCGCGCGAGCGACAGGGTGACCTCGGCCTCGCCCTTCACATCGCCGATGTCGTCGAACAGCTCTTGCGCGAGACGCAGATGCCGGGCGGCGTCGGCGGTCCGGCCCGCCTGCAGCAACGCCTCGCCGATCCGGCGGTGCCGCTGGGCGACGCCGCGGTCGATCCCGAGTTCCCCTTCGATCACGAGGCTCTGGCCGAAGAACTCGACCGCCCGCTCGAAGTCGCCACGGCCTTGCGCCGCCATGCCCAGCTGGTCCAGGGCGACGGACTCGTTGTGCCGGCTTCCGGCGCCCTTGGCCAGCTCCGCGGCCTTCAGGCATTCGTTCTCGGCGTCTTCGAACCGTCCCAGATCCAGGTGCGCGCGGGCCAGCTGGCAGCGCAGCCGGGCTTCGGCGACCGCGTGGCCGCACCGGTGTGCCGCGGCGACGCCGACCTCGTGCGTCCGCAGCCACAGCTGATAATGCTTGCGGTAGAGGAAGAGTTCCCACAGGGCTTCGCACAGTTGCCAGGCGAGTTCGTCCTGCCCCAGCGCGGACGTCTCTTCGAGCACCTCGATGATGTCCGGCAGCCATTCGTCCAGCCACTGAAGGGCTTCGGCGCCCGTGGCGAACAAGGCCGGCGCGCCCTCGTACCGGGCGCGCACGGTGCTGACCCGCCAGCGCATCGGGATCACCACCAGGTTCGCCCGCGTCATCCGGTGCAGGTACCAGTCCGCGATACGGGCGACGACTTCGAGCCGTTCGTCGTCCGGCAGCGCCCGCGCGTGCAACCGCACCAGATCGTGGAAGCGGTAGCCGCGCTCTCCGACTTCCTCGAGGAGGCTGGCGTCCGCCAGTTCTTGGAGCCCGTCCGCGGCCTCATTCTCGGAGACCCTCGCCGCCGCGGCCGCCGCGCCCACTTCGATCGTCGGTCCCGGGTGCTCGCCGAGCAACCGATAGAGCCTGGCCGCGTGCGAGGACAACGCCGAATAGGACGAGTCGAAGGTGGCCGTCAGCGACGCTTCACCCACCGGCGACAGCTTCGTCAACCGCATCCGTTCGTCACGGAGCTCCGCCACCATCCTGGCCACCGGCCATTTCGGCCGCGACGCCAGCCTGGCGCCCGCCACCCGGAGCGCGATCGGCAACCGTCCGCACAGTGCCGCCAGCTTCGTCACGTCCGGAAGTTCGCCCGCCACCCTCGATTCGCCCACCGATCGCGTCAACAGCTCGACGGCGTGTTCCTCCGGCAGCGGCGCCATGTCGACGAATCGCGCGCCCTCCGCGTGCAGGCCGTCCAGCCTCAGCCTGCTGGTGACCACCACGACGCATCCCGACGAGGCCGGGATCAACGGCCGCACCTGCGCGGCCGAGATGGCGTTGTCCACCACCAGCAGCAGCCGCATCCCCGCGGTGGTGGTCCGGAACAGTGCCGCCTGCTCGGCCAGCCCGACCGGCACCCGTTCCGGAGGGACGCCGAGCGCGCGCAAGAACGCTCCGAGCGCGTCCTCGGGCGGCACGGCCGTCTCCGGGGAGAACCCGCGCAGATCCGCGTACAGCTGGCCCGACGGATACCGTCCGGCGTTCCGGACCGCCCAGGTGATCGCGAGCGCGGTCTTGCCGACACCGCCGGGCCCGACCACCACGGTCACCGCGGGCGACCGGTCGGCCGAGTCGTCCGCCTGACCGGCGGCGGCCGAGTCGAGCGCTTCGAGTTCCGCGGTCCGGCTGGTGAAATGCGCGGGCACCGGAGGCAGCTGACGGGGAACCGGGGTGCCGGAGGGTGACCGGGCGACGGCCACCGCACCGAGGTCATCTCCCATGACCGCACCCCGGCGGGCGGCGATCCGGGCGCGAATTGCGCGGCCGCGATTCCCCACGTTCGAGAATGGAAATCCACGATGAACAAAATCGTTGGTCACGCGTCGAAGATCGCATGCTCGTGCCTCCCCACACGGCCGTTTTCTTTCGTCCGCGCAATCGCCTCATCCGCGAACTCCCGGCAATGCCCGAACCTCCCTGTCTACCTCGCCGAGCGGGCTCGCCGGCGGCGAGCACGGAACATCTACCCGAAAGAACCAAGACATCGGCCCTCCGAGCCCCCGATACGCCTGATCGCAGGAGGCACCGACGACGTCGCCACATACAGTGATCTCCACCACTTCCATTAGCGCAACAATGGAAAACGAGTGCGGAAATCAATCGCCGCGAAAGAATATCACCGGAAACGATCCCGAATAACCCCGAGACACGATTTTCCGGTCGACGACCGAGCGAAGAGTCCTCCCACGGAGCGTGACCGCCATCGGACCCGCTCAACGGCGGGGTCGCCCACTCGCTCAAGATCGTTTTCTTGCCGTTCATCCTTCTTTCGGGGCAATTCGGACATGAGCCATACCCCCGAGTAGCCACTTGTGTGACTTCTGTATGCTCCGCTCTCGCTCGATGGGATTAGTCATCCCCCATCCGGGCGAGCCGTTGCGGTCGGGGCCTGTGGTCGCACGCGGCACTGGCATTCGTGGTCCGTATTTCGGATAGGAGACACATGCACGGCAGGTCAGTTCTGGTTCGCGGCGGGATCGCGGTCGCCACCGCGGCCGTCGCGCTGACGATGGCCGCTCCGGCCGCCCTCGCCGACGACGGCGCGGCACGGGGCCGGGTCGTCGAAAATTCCGGCACCGGGGGTTTCAGCGTCAACTTCGAGGGCGGGCAGCACTACGTCACGAAGCTGTTCGGGCTGAAGCTCTCCGACGGCAGCAAGCTCAAGATGTACTGCGTGCAGGTCGAGGTCGGTATGCGCACCGACCAGGACATGATCGAACGTCCGTGGAACAAGTACCCGGACGCCGCTTCGCCGTTCAACAAGAACAACTCGAAGATCAACTGGGTCCTGCACCACGGCTACCCGGCCGTCGCCGTGAAGGCGCTCGAGGGCGCGCTCGGCAAGGACGTCAAGCTGACCGACGGCCTGTCCGTCGAGGAGGCCGTGACCGCGACGCAGGCCGCCGTCTGGCACTTCAGTGACGGCAAGAACCTCGACCGCAAGAAGCCTCTGCCGTTCGAGGGCGCCGAAGAGTCCGCCGACGTGCTGGCCGTCTACGACTACCTCACCGGCGAGAAGAACGTCGGCATCGGCGCGCAGCCGAAGCCGACCCTCGACATCGGCCCGGCCAAGGCCTCGGGCGCGACCGGCTCCAAGATCGGTCCGTTCAGCATCGCCACCAACGGTGACATCACCGAGCTGACGAGCAAGCTGCCCGAGGGCGCCAAGGTCACCGACGCCGACGGCAAGGAGATCAAGGCCGCCGCCATCAAGGACGGCACCAAGGTCTACATCGACGTTCCCAAGGACGCCAAGGACGGCAACGGTTCGTTCTCGCTGAAGGTGAGCGGCCACCTCGACACCGGTCGCCTGTTCGTGGGCGAGAACTACGCCAAGGTGCCCGCGCAGTCCCTGATCGTGGCGGAGTCCGAGAAGACCTCGGTCGTCGCGAACGCGACCGTGGCCTGGAAGCAGGGTGGCGCGCCCGCCACCGACACCCCGGCGCCCACCACCCCCGGTGGTGCCGAGTCGGGTGGCGGCGACGAGCTGGCCAACACCGGTGCCTCCGCGACCATGCCGCTGGTGATCGGCGGCGCGCTGCTCGGTGCGGGTGTGCTGATGGTGCTGCTGGTGCGCCGTCGCCGTAGCGAGGCGTAAGAAGCGAACGAAGAAGCGGGGCCGGTCCATTGTGGACCGGCCCCGCTTTCGCGTTCACCGGTCGTAGTGCGTGCCCGGCGTATGCCCGAAGGCGCGGCGGAAGACGTCGATGAACGCGCTGGTCGACGACCAGCCGCAGGCATGCGCCACCGCGGTCACCGGAGTGTCCTCGGCGAGGAGGGCCAAAGCGCGGTAGAGCCGCAATTGTGTGCGCCACTGCGGGAAAGTCATGCCGAGATCGGCTTTGAAGAGCCTGGCGAGAGTGCGATCGCTGGCCCCGACCCGGGCGCCGAGGGCGGCCAGTGTCCGGTTGTCGGCCGGATCGGCGCTGAGGATCTCGCACAGTGCGCGCAGCCGCGGGTCGTCCGGCGTCGGCAGGTGCAGGGCTTGCTGCGGCGAGGCGCGCAGCTGGTCGAGCAGGACCGCGCGCAGCCGGCGGCGTTCCGGGGTGTCGTCGCGCGGCGGATCGGTGTACGCGCGGATGAGTTCGCGCAGGAGCGGGCCGACCGCCAGCACGCTCGGCTCGTTCAGCCGCAAGGGGTTCACGGTCGCGGGCAGGCCGACGAGGCGGAGTTCGAGATCGCCGTGCGCCTGATGGGCGTGCACGGTCCCGGCAGGCACCCAGATGGCCCTCGTGGCCGGCGCGACCCAGGAACCCTTGTCGGTCGTGATCGCCAGTACGCCACGGGCGGCGTAGACGACTTGGTGCTCGTCGTGGCGGTGCGCGTCGACGATCGCGCCCGAGGCCAGTGACCGGACCTGGGTCGGCGCCTCGGGTAGGTGGCGGATTTCCGTCATTGTTTGTCATTTTATCGGAAGCGCGACACCGAGGTCCGCGACGAGCATGGCGGGATGCCGAAGATCAAAGCGATCGCCCTGCTCTCGGCCGGGCACGCCTGCGTGGACGTGTATCAAGGTTCGGTGGCCGCGCTGGTGCCGTTCTTCGCGGCCGAACGCGCCTACGGATACGCGGCGGTGTCGGGCATCGTGCTCGCCGCCTCACTGCTTTCGTCGGTGGCCCAGCCGTTGTTCGGCGCGCTGACCGACCGCTGGGCGATGCCGTGGCTGCTGCCGTCGACCACCCTCCTCGGCGGGCTCGGCATCGGCTTCGGCGGGCTGATCGATTCGTACGCGCTGACACTCATTTTTGTCGCCGTGTCCGGAATCGGCGTGGCCGCCTATCACCCCGAAGCCGCCCGGATCGCGAGGATCGCGGGCGGCGGCGGGCACAAGGCCATGGGCTGGTTCTCCCTCGGCGGGAACATCGGCTTCGCGGCCGCCCCCGTACTCGTGGCCGCGGTCATGACGCTGGGCGGGCTCCGGATGTCACCACTGCTCGTCGTCCCCGCGCTGGCCGGATCCGTGCTCTGCCTGCCCGTGCTGCGCGCCCTCACGCGTCAGGCACGCGCCGGCGGCTCGCGATCGGACGTCGCCGGCGTCGACGACTGGAGGTCGTTCGCGAAACTGTCGGTGTCGGTCGTCTTCCGCTCGATCGTGTTCGTCGGGCTGAGCACGTTCGTCTCGCTCTACGCACAGCAGCGGACCGGAGGCGGCACGACGACGGGCAGCGCCGCGCTGTTCCTGCTCTATCTCGGCGGCGCCGTGGGCACTCTGCTGGGCAGCAGGCTGGCGGGGCGCCGTGGCCGGGTCACCGTGGTCCGCTGGTCGTACCTGGCCACCGTCGTCACGGTCGCGGGAGTCGTGTTCGTACCCGGGCCCGCGTTCTTCCCGTTCGTGCTGCTGGCCGCGGTGAGCCTGTACATACCGTTCTCCCTGCAGATCACCCTCTCCCAGGATTACCTCCCCACGCGGGTCGGCACGGCCAGCGGCGTCACCCTCGGCCTGACGGTCAGCATCGGCGGCCTCGCGAGCCCCCTCATCGGAACGATCGCCGACCACACGTCTCTGCGGACGGCCTTGATCCCGCTGATCGCACTGCCGCTTTTGTGCTGGATCACAACGCGCACCCTGTCCGAGCCGTGCTCCGTCCAAACAGGAGCGGAAGAAGTGTCAATGTCGCGACAATAAATGATGTACGGCCCTGTACATCATCGGTTACCGGCTGGTAGGTTCCGGGAATCCAAAACGTGATCCACTTCATGATTCAAAGGGGAGTCATGACCCGAAAGCCCGCTCGTCTGCTGGCCGTCGCGATCGTCCTCATCGTCGGTTTCGCCGCCGCGCCCGCCGCCTCCGCCGCCCCCGCCACCGATCCGTTCTACAGCTACGACGGCAACGAACCGTTGTCTTCGTACAGCCCCGGCACCGTGCTGAAGACCAGGACGCTCAATTACCACGTCCTCGGCATTTCCACGCCGCTCAAGGTGACCCAGTTGCTCTACCGGTCCACCGACGCGCAGGGGAAGCCGTCCGCCAACGTCACCTCGGTGCTGCGCAGCCTGACCGGCGACAGCACCAAAGCCGTTTCGTACCAATCGTTCTACGATTCGCTCAATCCCGAGCACGGCCCGTCGAGGGCGATCGCCGGTGACGTCTCGCTCGGCGGGCTGATCGCCAACGCGGAGTCGCTGTTCATCGCGCCCGCCCTGTTGCTGGGCTACAACGTCGTCATCCCCGACACCGAAGGCCAGAAGGCGAACTTCGCCGCCGGGCCGGAATACGGGACGAACACGCTCGATTCCATCCGCGCCGCGACGAGGTCGCCGGGGACGGGAATGAACGACAAGACCCGGTTCGGGCTCATCGGCTATTCGGGCGGCGCCATCGCGACCGGCTGGGCGGCCGCGCTCGCGCAGGATTACGCGCCCGAGGTCAACAAGAACCTCGTCGGTTTCACCGAAGGCGGAGTGCTCGTCAAACCGTCGCACAATCTCAAATACGTCAACGGCAGTGTCGCGTGGACCGGGGTCATCCCGATGGCGCTCATCGGGGTCTCGCGGTCGTTCGGCATCGACCTCAAGCCGTACGCGAATTCGTACGGGCTCCAGGTGCTCAAGGACATGGAGAAAGCGTCGATCGTCGACGCGCTCGGCCGTTATCCCGGGCTGACGTGGGAGAAATTCGTCAAGCCCGAGTACACGAACCCGAACAAGGTGCTGCCGTACGTCGAGGCCGTGAACAAGATCAACCTCGGCTCCGCGCCGACGCCCACCGTGCCCGGCTACATCGCGCAGGGCAACAACGGTGCCGTGGAAGGCACTTTCGGCAATCCGCCGGGGATCGGGACCGGGGACGGCGTGATGGTCGCCGGTGACGTGCGGTCGCTCGCCCGGCAGTACTGCGACACCGGCAACAAGTCGATCAAGTACGACCAGTACAACCTGCTGAGCCACGTCGGGGCGGCCGTCGCCTGGGCGCCGCAGGCCATCGGCTGGCTCAACGACCGGTTCGCGGGCAAGGCCGCGCCGTCCAGCTGCGGGAAGATCGCGCCCGGCAACTCCCTCGCCCCGGAGGTGCCGGTCAGCTGACCGCTCGGTCCGTGAAGGCCTCCTTGAGGGACTCTGGGTCCCTTAAGGAGGCCTTCACGGATTTCGGGGACCGGTACGGTGCCGCACGTGACCGAGCACCGCAAGCTGCCGAAGGGGCCGCACAACCTCAGCCGCGACGAGGTCGCCGGAACCCAGCGGGCCCGGCTGATCGACGCGGTTCTGGAGAACACCGGCAAACGCGGCTACGTCGCCACCACGGTCGGCCACATCACCGCCACCGCGGGCGTGTCACGGACCTCGTTCTACGAACAGTTCACCGGCAAACAGGACGCGTTCCTCGCCGCCTACCGCGAGATCACCACCGAGTTCATCGGCCAGGGTGTCGCCGCGGGCGCCAAGGCCGCCACCCCACTGGACGCCGTCGCCGCCTGCTGCGATTTCCTCGTCGACTACGTGCACCGGCGCCCTACCGCCGTCCGCGCCGCGCTGCTGGAGATCTACGCGCTCGGCGACGCGGGGCTCGAAGCACGCGAGAAGACCTTGCGCGCCGGGGAAGCCGTCTTCGACCGGACGGCGGAATGGCTGCGCGCCACCGATGCCGCGCTGCCGTCACCGCCGCCGTTCACCGCGCGGACCGTCGTCGCCGCCACCATCGAGCTGATCACGCAGGCCATCTGGATCGGCACTCCCGAGGCCTACGAGCAGGCACGCGAAGCCGTCCGCTACACCTGGCTGCTCGGCCTGTTCGGGCACCGCAGCGTCGAGGGCTAGCGGGCGAGGCGCCGTCGTTCGAAGTCGACGATCAGTTTCGGATACCGCCGCGGGAGCAGCCGGACGAGCCGGTCGACGAGTTTCGCGTCGTTTCCGACGAGCACCCGCGGTTTCCCCGCTTCGACGCCATCGAGGATGATGCGGGCGGCCTGATCCGCCGGCATCTTCAGCAGCTTTTCGTTGTACACGCGGACGCGTTCCCGCTGTTCGGCGGTCGGCTCGATGCCGCGGGCTTCGGCTTCCTTCAACGCCGCCGAGGCGATTCCGGTCTTGACACCACCCGGGTGGACGACCGTGACCCGCACCGGATGCCTGCCCGCGATCATCTCCGTGCGCAGCGCCTCGGTGAACCCGCGGACGCCGAACTTGCTGGCACAGTAGGCGCTGAGCGTCGGCTGGGCCAGGAAACCGTTGAGGCTGGAGATGTTCACGACCTGGCCGTCGCCGGAGTCGATCAGATGCGGCAGGAAGGCCTTGGTGCCGTTGATGACGCCGAAGAGGTTCACCGCGAGCGTACGGTCGTACAGCTCCCAGTCGGCGTCGAGCACGGTCTGCCCGCCGCCGGCGATCCCCGCGTTGTTGTAGATCTGGTGCACCACACCGAATTGCCCGGCGACGGTGGTCGCGTACTCCCGCACGGCCTCCCGGTCGCTGACGTCCAGCGTGGCGCCCTGCACTTCCGCGCCGAGGGCCTTGACCTCGGCGACGGTCTCGGCCAGCCCATTTTCGTCCACATCGGACACCGCGAGCCGGGCTCCGCGCCGCGCGAGTTCGAGGGCCAGCTGACGGCCGATGCCGGAACCGGCTCCGGTGACGACGGCGACCTTGCCGCGAACGCCGCTCATCGGGTTTCTCCTGCCGGGTCGAGGGCCACTTCGGCGGTGAGCCCGACGAGCCGCTCCACCAGCTCCGGGGCGATGTGGTGCCCCATACCGGGGATTTCGACGTAGCGGGCACCGCTGATGGCCTTGGCGGTCGCCCGTCCGCCGCTGTGGTGGACCATCCGGTCGGTGTCGCCGTGGACCACGACCGTCGGGCAGGTGATGCGGCCGAGTTCGGCGGTGCGGTCGCCGCTGGCCTGGATCGCGCCGATCTGGCGGGCGATGCCGCTGCGGGCGCGCCGTCCCCCGGCGCGTTCCCACAATCCCTCGGCCCAGGCCGTTTCGACGTCCTTGTCCAGCGGGAACGAGGCCGAACCGAGGTGGCCCATCAGCGACAGGTGCCCGGCCACGGACTCCTCGACCGTTTGGGCGGGCCGCCTCGCCATACGCACCAGCGTCGACTTAGCCGGCTGCCCGACGCGGCGATGCCCGGTGGTGGAGAAGATCGACGTCAGCGACAGGACGCGGCCGGGATTCCGGGCGGCGACGGTCTGGGCGATCATGCCGCCCATCGACATGCCGACCAGATGCGTCTTCTCGATGCCCAGATGGTCCAGCAGGCCGACGGTGTCCGCCGCCATGTCGCCCAGGTCGTACGCGCCGGGCAGCGGTTTGGCCAGCAGTTGCCGGAGTTTGCCCGGGTTCGGCGCCTTGATGCGATCCGAACAGCCCGCGTCGCGATTGTCGAACCGGACGACCCGGAAGCCGCGGCGGGTGAAACCGTCGATCATTTCCCGCGGCCACGACGTGAGGTCCAGGCCGAGACCGGCGATCAGCACCAGCGGCACCCCGTCGGCCGGGCCGTCCTCGCGGTAGCAGAGCCGCGGGCCGCCGGGCAGGTCGGCGAAGCTGTCGGTCACGAGCCCACCGCCTCACGGACCTTGGCGCGGGAGAAGTGCAGCTCGGGATCGGTGATGTCCTCCGCGCGCAGCAGTTTGATGTCCGAGTGGTAGCTCATCGACGTCAGCCACGGCATGCGGTCGCCCTGCCGGGGGAGCTGGTCGAGCGCGCGCTGCACGTATCCGGCGGCGAAGTCCAGGAACGGTTTCGTCGGCATGTCCGGGTCGGCGAGGACGGGGCGGCAGACGTCGTAGCCGTGAGTGTCCATATGCGTCAGCAGGCGGCAGAAGTGCTCGCACAGCAGGCCGATCTTGAGCGTCCACGACGAGTTCGTGTAGCCGATCGCGAACGCGGCGTTCGGCACGTCGGAGAGCATCATTCCCTTGTACGCGACGGTTTCCGGCAGGATCACCGGTTTACCGTCGACGCTGAGCTTCGCCCCGCCGAACACCTGCAGGTTCAGGCCGGTGGCGGTGACGATGATGTCCGCCTCCAGCTCGCGCCCGGATTCGAGCCGGATGCCCTTCTCGGTGAAGGTCGCGATCTTGTCGGTGACGACGTCCGCCTGTCCCTTGCGGATCGCGGCGAACAGGTCGCCGCCGGGCACGGCGCACAGCCGCTGGTCCCACGGGTCGTACGGCGGGTTGAAGTGCTCGTCGACCGGATAGTCCTTGGGAAGCTGCTTCTTGTTGACGTACCGGATGAGCCCGCGGGCGGTCTTCGGGAACTTCTGGCAGAACTGCCAGACCGCGAGCCCCTTGCGGATGTTCTTGCGGCGGGTGAGCGCGTACGCCCGCTCGTCGCCGAGGATCTTGCGCAGGCCGTTCGCGATCTTGTCCTCGCGCGGCACCGGCATCACGTAGGTCGGGGTGCGCTGCAGCATCGTCACGTGCGCCGCGGTGCCCGCCATCGCCGGGACCAGGGTGACCGCGGTGGCGCCGCTGCCGATCACGACGACGCGTTTGCCCGCGTAGTCGAGGTCCTCCGGCCAGTGCTGCGGATGCACGATCGTGCCGGCGAAGCGGTCACGGCCCTCGAAACGCGGGGTGAAGCCCTCGTCGTAGCGGTAGTAGCCGCCCGCGTTGAACAGCCAGCCCGCGCTGAGGCGGGTGCGCTCGCCGGTGTCGGTCCGCTCGATCTCCAGCAGCCAGCGCGCCTCGTCACTCGACCAGGCGGCCGAGAGCAGCTTGTGGTGATAGCGGATGCTGGGCTCGATGCCGTTCTCGGTGATCGTCTCACGCAGGTACGACAGGATCCGGGGCGCGTCGGCGATCGACTGCTTGTCCCGCCACGGCTTGAACTCGTAGCCGAAGGTGTGGAGGTCGGAGTCGGAGCGGATGCCCGGGTAACGGAACAGGTCCCAGGTGCCGCCGGACGTGCCGCGGGCCTCCAGGATGGCGAACGTCTTGCCCGGGTTCTCGGTCTTCAGGTAGCGCGCGGCCCCGATCCCGGAAATCCCGGCACCGATGATGACCACGTCGAGGTGCTCGACGGGTGTGCTCGTCGTCATGCGGTACTCCAGCCTCGTCTCGGTTCTCTCCACGATGCGGGTGCGGCGGGGATTTGCGCTAGCGCTATCTGCACCATCATGATGCATTCATGGTGCAAAGTGCCGCATCACCCTGGCCGACGCTGTCCCCCGAGGCCCGTGACCTCTTCCGGCAAGGCGCGGAAATCGTGCTGCATCCGCGCGCCGAATGGATCGAGGAGCTGCACGAAGCCTCCCTCGGCGGGGACAGCATGCGCGCGGTCGCCGAGGACCCCGTGCTCACCGAGGGGACCAAACGCGCGAACCTGGCGAATCTGCTGCACTGGGCGGCAGCCAACGTGCAGCGTCCCGGCGAACGCGTCTCCGCCAACCTGAACCAGGAGGTGCTCGACGGCGCCCGCGACATGGTGCGCCGCGGCTTCGACTCCGGCGGCCTCGACGCCTACCGGCGGGCGCAGGGAGTGGCCTGGCGCCGGTGGATCGAGATCTGTTTCGACCTCACGTCGGATCCGGTGCTGCTCCGTGAACTGCTTGACGTCTCCTCGCTGTCCATCACCACGTTCATCGAGGACACCGTCTCCGCGGTGTCGGAACGGATGGCCGCCGAACGCACGGAGCTGACCCGCGGCGCCCACGCCGAACGGCGGGCGACGGTCACACTGCTGCTGGAAGGCGCGCCCATCAGCCGCTCGCGCGCCGAAGCCCAGCTCGGCTACCCGCTCGCCGGCCCGCATACGGCCGCGATCGTCTGGAGCGGCTCGGTCACCCCGTCGTCGCAGCAGCTCGAAACCGCCGCGGAAACGCTCATGCGGGCCAGCGGCGCTTCACACCGGCTGACCGTCGTCGCCAGCGCCGCCGCGTTGTGGGTCTGGCTGCCCGGCCGGACACCGCCGCGCACCGACCGGCTCGCCGAAGACCTCGCGCCGCACCCCGACGTCCGCGTCGCGCTCGGGCGGCCCGGCAGCGGGATCGACGGCTTCCGCCGCAGCCATCTGGACGCCGCCGCCACCCAGCGGATGCTCGCCCGGCTCACCTCGCCGCGGCAGATCGCGCGGTACCAGGACATCCAGCTGCTCGTGCTGCTCACCGGCGATCCGGCGCAGGCGGGCGAGTTCATCGCCGACACCCTCGGGGAACTCCGGCACGCCGACACCGAGACCCGGGAGACCGTGCGGACCTACGTGCACGAACTGGGCAACACGACGCGGACCGCGGAACGGCTCTACACCCACCGCAACACCGTCGTCCGGCGGCTGGCGCGGGCCGATGAACTGCTCCCCCGGCCGTTGGCGGAGAACGCGGTGGACGTGGCCGTCGCGCTGGAAACGTTGCGGTGGCTGGGAAGCGGCGCTTGACCCGTCAGGAGAACGGCAGGTCCAGGTTCCGGAGCATGGCGCGTTGTTCCGCGGTCAGCTCGCCCTCGACGGTGATGGTGAACGGCGGGGTTTCCTCGCGGGAGCGCAGAAAGCCGCCCCAAGCGATCCCCAGGTTCGCCAGCCCGGTCAGGGAACCGATGGACATGCAGATGACCTCGAAGGCGCCCATCTCCCCCGTGTCCCGCGACCCGGCGAGGCTGATCGTCGCGGACCGCGCCACGTCGACGTCGTCGCGAAGCCAGCTGTAGAACTCGGTCAGCGCTTGTTCGTCGCCGGCGGCGTTGATCGTCAGCTCCATGGGGCCTCCCTCGAACGTGCTATGCCTCCCAGTCGTGGCCCCGGCCCGGCGCGTAACACGTTCGGCGCACTCAACGCCTCGTCGTGATGCGGGTGAAACCTCTAGATTGGCGGCATGGTTTCCACCGCCGAGAAGGCCACGCGGCTGCAGGAGTTGCACGCCGCCCCCGAACTGCTGCTCGTCGTCAACGTCTGGGACGCGATCACCGCGAAGGTCGTCGCCGAAACCCCTGGCACCCAGGCGCTCGCCACGCCGAGCCACGGCATCGCCGCCGCCCGCGGCTACCCCGACGGCGAGGTGATCCCCCGCGACGAAATGATCTCCGAGGTCGCCCTGGTCGTCCGCGTGGCCGGCGATCTGCCGGTCACCGCCGACCTGGAAGCGGGCTACGGCGACCCGGGCGGCACGGTCGCCCGCGCGATCGAGGTCGGCGCGGTCGGCTGCAACCTCGAAGACCAGATGAAGCCGCTGGCCGAGTCCGTCAAGGCCGTCGAGGCCGCGGTCGCCGCCGCTCAGGCCGCCGGTGTCGACTTCGTGCTCAACGCCCGCACCGACGCCTTCCTCCGGGCGGGCGACCGCGACCCCGAAGAGGTGCTGGCCGACGCGATCACCCGTGGCCGCGCGTACCTGGACGCGGGCGCGTCGAACGTCTTCGTGCCCGGCAAGCTCGACGGGACCCAGGTCGGCAGGCTGGTCGAGGCGCTGGGCGAGCGCAAGGTGAACCTGATCGGCGTCCCGGGCTCGATCCCGCTGGCCACCGCGCAGAAGCTCGGTGTCTCCCGCGTGTCCTACGGGCCGTTCAGCCAGAACGTCGCGCTCACCGCGCTGGCGAAGCTCACCGAGGACGTCTACGCCGGCGGCGGCCTGCCCGCCGACATGCGCAAGCTGAACTGAGCGGGCCGGAGCCCGTCGAAGTAGGGTCCCTTCCATGGTGCGCGGTGTCGGCCGGACGGAAGGGACCCTGCTGGCCGGCGCGGTGCTCGCGGCACTCGTGGCGACCGGCGTCCAGGCGAAATCCCCCGGCACGTGGCTGCTGGAAGTCGCCTGGGTGCTGATCGGGCTGCCGCTGGTGGTGGCGCTGCGCAAACGCTTTCCCTTGACCCGCTTGCTCTGCTGGCTGCTGGTGCTGCACGCGTTCGTGCTGTGTTACGGCGGGCAGTACACCTACGCCGAGACCCCGGCCGGGGAGTGGTTTCAAGCCTGGATGGGCACCCAGCGGAACAACTACGACCGGTTCGCCCACTTCGTCCAGGGTTTCGTCCCCGCGATCGCCGTCCGCGAAGTGCTGCTGCGGCGGACGCCGCTGCGCCCCGGCGGCTGGGTCGCGTTCCTGACCGTCTGTGTCTGCCTGTCGATCGCCGTCGGCTTCGAACTGGTGGAGTGGTCCAGCGCACTCGTCGCCGGTTCGGGCGCGGACGACTTCCTCGGCACCCAAGGGGACATCTGGGACACCCAGTGGGACATGTTCCTCTGCCTGTGCGGCGCGGTGCTTTCTTTGCTGGTCTGGCGCGGAATTCACGACCGGCAGCTGGCCGGGCGATAGCCGGGCCCATGGCCTCCCGAGGCGGCAGATACGGTCGGCGTCATGAATTTGCGAGCCGCGGCGGTGCGGCGTAAACCGGTCGCCGACCTGATCACCGAGAGTGATCACGGCACGCTGAAGCGCTCCCTCGGTCTCGGTCAGCTGACCATGCTCAGCATCGGCGCGACGCTGGGCAGCGGGATCTTCGTCGTCCTCGGCGAGGCGGTGCCCGTGGCCGGCCCCGCGGTCGTGCTGTCGTTCGTGCTGGCCGGCGTCACCGCGCTGTTCTCGGCGCTCTCCTACGCCGAACTGGCCGGCATGATCCCGGTGTCCGGTTCGTCCTACTCCTACGCGTACGCCACGCTCGGCGAGCTGGTCGCCTGGGTCTGCGGCTGGTGCCTGGTGCTCGAGTACGGCGTCTCGGTGGCGTCGGTCGCCGTCGGCTGGGGGCAATACCTCAACGAGCTGCTGCGGCTGACGTTCGGTTTCGCCATCCCCGACGCGCTGAGCCAGCCGCCGGGATCGGGCGGGATCGTCAACGTCCCGGCCATCGTCGTCGTGCTGCTGGCCATGTTCCTGTTGCTGTCCGGGGCGAAGGAGAGCGCGCGGGCCAACGCGATCATGGTCGTGATCAAGGTCGGCACGCTGGTCCTGTTCTGCGCGATCGCGTTCTCGGCGGTGCGGGCGGCGAACTTCACCCCGTTCCTGCCGCTCGGCCTGGCCGGGCTGAGCGCCGGCGCCGCGAAACTCTTCTTCTCCTACATCGGTTTCGACGCGGCGTCCACGGCGGGCGAGGAGGCGAAGAACCCGCAGCGTGATCTGCCGCGGGCGATCCTGCTCTCGCTCGCCATCGTCACCGTGCTGTACTGCCTGGTCGCCGTGGCCGCGATCGGCGCGTTGCCGTGGCAGGAGTTCGACGGCCAGGAAGCCGCGCTCTCGCATGTGCTCGGCGTCGTGGCGGGCAACCCGGTGTGGGCCGGACTGCTCGCCGTCGGCGCGATCGTGGCGATCTCCAGTGTCGTGCTGACCGTCCTCTACGGACAGACGCGGATCCTGTTCTCGATGTCCCGCGACGGCCTGGTGCCCGCCTCGCTGTCCAAAGTGGACCCCAAAAGCGGCACGCCGCGGATCAACACCCTGGTGGTGTCCGGGTTCGTCGCGACGCTGGCCGCGTTCGTCCCGCTCGGGAAGCTGGCGGACGCCACCAGTATCGGCACGCTCTTCGCCTTCGGGCTGGTGAACGTCGCCGTGCTGCTGCTGCGAAAGCGGCAACCGGAGGCGCCGCGTTCGTTCCGGGTGCCGTTCTCCCCCGTCACGCCGATCCTCGGGGTGCTGTGCTGCGCCTACATGATGCTCAGCCTCGACGGCGCCACGTGGATCGTCTTCGCCGGCTGGATGGCGCTCGGGCTGCTGATCTACTTCGGTTACAGCATGCGCCGATCCCGGCTGGCCGCGGAATAGCCCGTTCGCCGCCATAATTCCTAGCCTGTCCAGCCGCAGTACGGGCCGGATCATTGAAGTGACGGTGATCGGTAGGGGACACTTCCGTCCGACCACGGAAAACCCTACCGTGAACCGAGGAATTCATGCGCCGAAATCGCATTACCGTGCTGACCGCGTGCCTCGTCCTGTCCCTCTCCCCATTCGCCGTCCCCGCCGCCGCGCAAGAGACGACGGCTCCCTTCTGTTATGAAGAACCCGTACAACCGAAAGCCGATGTAAGTGACATAAAGGCCGGTTTCCAGTCCACGAAGTGGCTTCAGACGATCCAGGCCGTGTACCAGCGGCGCTGGCCCAGCGGTGAGGCCCTCGCGATCGCCCAGGCCAAGGACAAGTACTTCAGCCAGTTCGTGAACAAGACCAGCTTCAACGCGCTCGCCGAATCCCTGATGGTGGCGATCCACGAAGAGACCCACATGTGGGATCTGGATCCGTCGAGAACCTCGTGGGACGTCTACGTCTCCGCCTGGATCGACGCTTCCCGCAAGGCGATGAAGGTCCCGATCCACGGCGGATTCCCCCGCCGCGAAATACTCCCGCTGATCACGGACGATCTCACGCGGTCGATGGACGACATCTACCTGCGCGACCAGCAGCAGGGGTCGTACCGGATGCAAGGTGTCATCGCGGAACTCAACGCGGGTCTCATGGGATTGCCCGCGGCGACCGTCGTCGCCGAGTACATCCAAGGGGTGGGCGCGAGCAATTCCCGCGACATCGCGGCCACGAACCTGCGCTACCTCCAGCTGTACCTGCGCGTCGCCAAGACGAAGCATCCCGATTATTGGGCCAAGATCAAGGCACAGCCCGAATTGCGTCAATTCGTGCTCATCGAGTTCCTTCGGACGGCCTACTGGCTGGATCAATCCGCACCCCACGCCGCCAAACTCGGCAGCGCGGACGTGGCCAAGATCGTCGCCAAGAACTACGCACCGGAGAACATCGCGATCATCGAGGAGTTCACCGGCGCCAAGGTGAACACGGGCACGGCCAGGAACTGCACGGTCTGACCCCGGGCACGGCTCGCCGGTGACGGGGCCCGTCACCGGCGAGCCGCCGGCGTCACGGCACGAACACCGGCTGGTCCAGCGCCCACAGCCAGGAACCATCCGGCTGACGGCGGGCGACCTCGACGGTCATCTCACCGGTGGTCAGCGTGGACGCCGTGAGCGCGAGGTCCCCGCTCACCAGCGCCGGGTGCTGCCTGCCCGGCAGGAGTTCCGGCGCGGCCGCGACGAACTCCTCGTACACCTTGCGGATCTCCGCGTGCCCCGTCGCGACGTTGCCCGGCGGGAACGCCAGCACCGCGTCCGGTTCGTACAACGCCACCAGCCCGTCGACATCGCCCGCGTTGCCTCGTTCGATGAAGAACCTGCCCAGATCGTTCGGCTCAGTGGCCACAGTCCTGCTTGTCATGGGGATGAGCTTCGCAGCGAATACACGACATCCTGTGTCGTGTATTCCGCTAGAGTTTTCCCATGCGCGCCGACCGGCTGGTCTCACTGGTGTTGCTGTTGCGGCACCGGGGCAGGCTGTCCGCGACCACGCTCGCGCGCGAGCTGGAGGTCTCGACCCGCACCGTGCTGCGCGACATCGAAGCGTTGTCCGCGGCGGGTGTCCCGGTGTACGCCGAACGCGGCAGGAACGGCGGTTTCGCGCTGCTGCCGGGTTTCCAGACCGAGCTCACCGGTCTGAACCACGACGAGGCGCTCGCGCTGCTGATCGCGGGATCGCGGCGTGGCGCGCAGACGTTCGGCCTCGGTTCCGCGCTCGCCTCGGCCATGCTCAAGGTGATCGACGCGCTGCCGGAAGGGCAGCGGGACACCGCGGCGGGCGCGGCCCGGCGGCTGCTCATCGACCCGGAGACCGATCTCCTCTCGCGCCGCGTGGTCGCCGAAGAGGTGCCCGACGCCATCGTCGCCGAGGTCCGGCGCGCGGTGTTCGCCGGGCACAAGCTGCGCATCCACTACGCGGCCTCGGGTCAGGCGGCGCGGTGGCGCACGGTGGACCCCATCGGCCTGGTCACCGTCCGGGATCAGGGTTATCTGCTGGCCACGAGATCCGGCGAGGACCGGACTTACCGCTTGTCCCGGCTTCGGGCCGCCGAGGAACTCCCCGAGCCCGCGGAACGACCGGAACGCGTCGATCTGGACCGGACCTGGCAGGAACGCAGCACGCGGTTCCGCTCCGGCGGGGATCAGGTCGCGGTCGAGGTGCGGGTGGATCCGGCTCGGCGCGACCAGCTGGTGAGCACCGCGCTGGCCGTCCTCGCGGAGGAGACCGAGGAGGACGGCAGGCTGAGGCTGGAGGTGACCTTCCAGGACGCGCGGCACGCCGAATGGGCGCTGTGGCAGCTCGCCGCGGACGCCGAAGCCCTTGGCCCGCCTTGGTTACGCGATTCCTTGCGGGACAGGGCGGCGGCGATCACGACCCGGTACCCCGTGAGACAAAAGTCAAGTTGAGCCCGCAGGTCGGGGCGGGATAATCCGATCATGACGAACGCCGCCCCGGGCCGGGCAGCCACGAGTTTCCGTGTGCTGCTGAAGGGTTACCGCGTCCGCGCCGAACTCACGCAGGAGGAGCTCGCCGAGGGGTCCGGGGTGAGCGTCCGCGCCATCAGCGACATGGAGCGGGGGATCGCCAAAAGCCCGCAGCGCCGGACGATCGAAGCGCTCGCCGCGCCGCTGTCCTTGACCGACGAGGAGCTGACCGGCCTGCAGAAGGCCGCGAGGCAGGGCCGTGCCCCCGCGCCCGAAATCCACAAGACGTACCTGATCGGCGTTCTCCCGGCGGACGTCGACGACCTCACCGGACGAGAGAGGGATCTCGACGCGTTGCGCGCCCTTTCCGCGGATCTGTGCGACGGCAGGCGCCGGTCGGGACGGGTCGCGATCCTGAGCGGGCCACCCGGGACCGGCAAGACCACCCTCGCGGTCCGCGTGGCGCACAACCTCGCCGAAGAATTCCCCGACGGGACACTTTTCCTCAAGCTGCGCGGAATGTCCGCCGAACCGGCGAACCCGGCGGACCTGCTGCACCTGATCTTGCGCTCGCTGGGCGTCGACGCCGTCCGCATCCCCGCCGACCCCGAGGACCGGGCGGGCCTGTGCCGGTCGCTCCTGCGAGATCGAGCGACCCTGATCGTCCTGGACGACGCGGCTGACGAAGCCCAGGTCCGTCCGCTGCTGGTCGGCGGACCGCGTTGCCTCACCTTGATCACCAGCCGCCAGATGCTGGTGGGGCTGGAATGCGCGAGCAGGCTCCCGCTCGACGTGTTCGGCGAACACGACGCGATCGCCCTGCTGTCGGCCATCATCGGAGCGGGCCGCGTCGCGCGCGAACGGCAGGCGGCGCTCGAACTGGTCGAGCTGTGCGGAAGATTGCCGCTGGCGCTGCGGATCGCGGGCAACCGGCTGGCGAGCCGTCCGACGTGGCCGCTGTCGCGGCTGGTGGACCAATTGCGCGGTCGACGGCTGACCACCCTGACCGCCGGCGATCTCTGCGTGCGCAGCGTGTTCGAACTGTCGTACCGCCAGCTCAGCCCGAACGCCGCCGCGGTGTTCCGGCGGCTGTCGCTCGTCCCGGCGGCGGACTTCTCGGTGGGCGCCGCGATGGCCCTCGTCGAAGCCACTGACGAGGATGACGCCGCCGTCTTCCTGGAGGAACTGGCCGACGCGAGCCTGCTGCAGACGTCACAGGAGAACGGGCGGTACCAGTTCCACGACCTCCTGCGGGTCTTCGCGACCGAACGGCTCGCGCTGGAGGAATCCCCCGAAGTCGTCGCCGCGGCGGAGAAGCGGCTGGCCGACTGGCTGGTGCGCACCGCGACGGCGGCGGGCCGCTACTTCCACCCGAGCGACGGGGCGAGCCCGCTCCCGGTCGCGACGCCGTCGTTCGGCGACCACACCGGCGCGGGCAGATGGCTCGAAGTCGAGCTGAAGAATTGGCTCGCCGCGGTCAAAAGCGTCGCCGCGCGCGGTGCGCACCGGCCGGTCCTCGACCTGGCAGAGTCGATGCACTGGTATTCGGAGATCGGCGGGACCGCGAGCGTCTGGTACGACGTGTTCGAACTCGCCGTGGACTCGGCCATCGCGCTCGGCAGCAAACGGGACGAGGCGGTGCACCGGAACTATCTGTCCTGGGTGCAGGCTTCGCTGCGCGACCGGGCGGAAGAGTCGATCCGGATGGCCCGGCTGGCGTGGGACGCCGCGGTGGAGGCGGGCGACCCGCGCGAACAGGGCTGGGCACGGGTGTACCTGACGAGCGCCCATGCCCGCGACACCGGCAGCACGACGTCGCCGGAGCTTTTCGACGAGGCCGTGCGGCTGTTCGAGGAGGCCGGCTACCCGCTCGGAGTCCATGTGGCGCGGACGATGCGAGCCTCCTATTGGTTTCGGTCCGGTCGGTTCGCCGACGCCGCCGAGGAATTCGAGGTCTGTGTCCGCTACTTCGCGCAGGAGCACGGCGGCACGCGGACCCCGGTGGACGACACGAACTACGCGTACGTGCTGCTGCGTTCGGCACAGAACCTGGCCGCCCTCGACGCGCCGGACCGGGCGCTCACCCAATGCGAAACGGCGCTCGGCCTGTTCCGGCGGCACGGAGCGACCATGGGCCAGGCCCGCGCGCTGCAGGAGACCGGGCGGCTCCTGCGCCGCCAGGGCGACCACGCGAACGCGCACCGCCGCTTGTCCGAAGCCGAGGAACTCTACGAACGCATCGGGCTGACCCAGGCTCAGATCGACACGCTCGGCGAACGAGCGGCGCTGGCCGACGAGATGGGCGATCCGGGGTCGGCCCGCACGGACCGGGAACGCGCTCGTGGTCTCGGTGATCGGCTCGGCGGGCTCCCGTGACCGTGGCACGCCGAGGCCGGATGGGGATCGGGGGGCAGCGGCCGATCGGCCGGTATCCCGCCGGCCTCGGCGTGCGTGTGACGTCGGGGACGACGTCGGTTCGGAGACCGATGGGCGTGTCCGGGCCCCTCGGCTCCGTGTCGCCGCTGAGCGGCTGGCATCAACGTAGGCCGGTGGGCGGGGCGGGACCAGGCAGGTTTCCTGGCAGAACTGGGCGTGGGGGTTTCTGCCGGTTTCGGGGTTATGCGGACGGGGTCAGCTCCGGTAAACCCTCGACTGCTGCAGGTCCGCGGTGTTGGGGTGGATGACTTCTCGTAGGCCGCCGGCTGCCGAGCGGTCGGATGACCTGAAATGAGGGTGGCTTTGAGGCGTGCTGGACTGTGTGGGTTTTGGGACGTCAGATGTCCCGAAATCCACACGGTCCCCTAGCGCCGGGCATGCCGAGGGGCCCGTCGCCTGGGTGGCTGGCGGGCTCCTCGGGGCCTAGACGTGATGCAGGGTGTTACGGCGGGGTTGTCGGAGCGGATCCCGGTATTGGGGTGGGATGAACTCCGGTAACCCATCGGCCGCCATCCGTACTTCCCAGTCGCCGTGGTGAATCAACCGGTGGTGGAAGCCGCAGAGCAACACGAGATTCCGAAGATCTGTCGGCCCGCCGTCTGCCCAGTGGTGAATGTGGTGGGCGTGGCAGTTCTTGGGTTTCCGATGGCAGCCCGGGAACGCGCAGCCACCGTCGCGGATGTTCAACGCCCGGCGTTGGCCGGGTGTGACGAACCGTCTCAGGCGTCCCATATCCAGTGGTTCGCCCGAGGTGCCCATCACGACCGGCAACATGAGGCAGTCGCAGGCGGCGAGCCGGGCCTCGCGGGCGGTCATCGTCCCCACGAAATCCAGGCACGCTGTTCCGAGACCGGACTTCAACTCCTCGAGTCCGACGGTGACGTGCACCAAGGTCCGGTAGCCACTGGTTCCCGGCTGATCGGGGCAGGCGATGGCCAGGTCGAGGAGTTCGGCCCAGGCGTCTCCCATGCGCTCGCACTTCATCCGCAGATCCGCCTGCCCGAACTCGTCCACCGGCCGCGGCTGGGCATGCGCCTCCAGGGCAGCCGCGGTCCGGGCGCCGGTCTCGTCGTCCAGGAGGCCGGTGAGTTTCCAGAAGCCGTCCCTGCGGCGTTCCAGGGTGATCTCCCGGCGTGGTTCCTTGGGTTCAGGGTCTTTGGGTTCGTTGCCGTCGGGGTCGAGCCAGCCCAGCAGTTTCGCCTCGGCCTCGACGAGCTGGCGGGGACCGGCGTTCGGGGCAAGCTCGGCCAGGATCTTCTCTGCACTCGCCCGGTCCTCGGCAGAGGTGTCGGCGGGGAGGTTCTTCAAGATCTCCAGGATCTGATCGATCCGCTCATCCCCGACCAACCCCTGAGCAGCGACCGCCGCAGTCGCCGGAGCGACAGGCGGAACCTCCGTGCCATCCAAAGCCCGGGTGGGATTCAGGGCAAGAGCCCGCTTCACCACCGCGCCCGCCTCGCCGCGCGACAAACCCGCCATCTCCGCGAACCAGCTCGCCGTACTGCCATGCCCATACAAGTCCTTGACGCCCCGAGACTCGATCTCCGCCAGAAACCGCGACAACGCCGCGGTCGCCATCCGAATCACCTGCAACGACTGCTGCACGCCATGGGCAAGCTCCAGCTTGCCAGCGCGCCACAACTCCTGCGGCAGTTCGGGGAGGAAGGTCTCGGACACCCCTCAATAATACCGCAAATCTGTCGAACACGTGTTCGTAATTTTAAGCAACAAGCGAACCGCACGAACAACACCGAAGGGTGAATCGGCCCCGAAGCCCATTCACCCTCGGCGAAATTCCGCAGAACCGACTCAACTCCCATGCCGCCCAGGAGCCGCACTACCGCTGTACTCCCCAAGCTCCGCAACCAACTCCGCCACATCCGGCACGTCCCGGAACCGCCGCCGATGCACATCCGCGATCTTCGCGCCGCTTTCCGGATCCGGATCGTCGGTGACGTCGTACGACACGAACCGGTCGATCAACGGCAACCCGGCCCTGTCCATCGCAAGATGCGCCGGGTGATTCATGTACTGCTCATACCCCTCGATGTCTTCGAGGACGGTGACGGCGCCGTAGTCGAATTCACCACCGAAATCGGGTCCGACGACGCGTGCTTTGATCGTGGGAATCGCGTTGATGTGCTCGCCCATCTGCGCGAGACCCGCTGCTTTCTCCTCTTCGGTGACTCCGGGCTTGAGCGTGAACCGGATGCAGTGATAGATCATCGGCCGGCCTCGAAAGCCGCGGCGTAATCGCGGGCGAAATCGGTGACGTCTCGCGCGGGGTTTCCGGTCAGATCGGCGACGGACGTGTGCACCTCGGCGGCTTCGCCTCGGGCGTAGTGGGCGTAGTCCTCGATGAGACCGTCGACCTGCCACGGCGGGAGCAAACCGTTCAGCGCGGCGGCGAACTGATCGGCGGACGTGTCGTGGAAGACGATGCTCCGTCCCATGACCATCGACAGTGCGTCGGCGATCTCGGTGTGGGTCACGGCGCGGGGGCCGGTCAGCGTGTAGGTCCGGCCGGTGTGTCCCGCATCGGTCAGTACGACCGCGGCGGCGGCCGCGATGTCCCTCGTGTCGATCGCGCTGACGGCGGCGTCGCCGATGGGCGCGGCGATGAAGCCTTGCGCGATGGTGCGCGAGAAGCCGAGCAGCGCCTGCAGGTACAGGTTGGGGCGCAGCACGGTGTGATCGATCCCGAGTTTCCGGACGTATTCCTCGACTTCCGCGTGCCAGCGCAGGAATCGCACCGGCGAGTCCGCGTTCGCCGCGTACTGAGAGAGCACCACGAGCTGCTTCACGCCGGCGTCCCGGGCCAGGTCGGCGAACCGGATCTGGTGTGCGGCGGCGTCGGCCGCGGAGGGGCTGTTGAGGAAGGCCGCGTCGACGCCTTCCAGCGCCGCCGCAACGGATTCCGGGTCACGCAGGTCGGCGACGACGGTCTCGGCGCCGGGCACGGAGCGCCCAGGGTCCCGGGTCATGGCGCGGACGGCAACTCCGCGGGCCAGCAGGGCGGGGATCAATGCGGATCCGACGGTTCCGGTCGCGCCGGTCACCAGCACGGTGTCCATTGTGGAGTTTCCTTTCATGGTGGAGGTCAACGTTTCGCAGAGACGAGCGATACCGCGAGGGCGATGACGACGAAGGCGGCTTCGCCGAGGAATGCGGTCGTGAACGAGATCTCGCCGTGTGTTCCGGCGGCGCCGATGGCGATTCCGGCGAGCGCGGCGAGACCGACCGCGCCGCCCAGTTGCTGCGCGGCGTTGACCAGTCCGCTGAGCAGACCCGCTTCGCCGTCCGCGCTGTCGCGGACCGCCATCGCGGTGGCGTTGACGGCGCCCAGCCCGAGCCCGGTGCCGATCAGCAGGAACGCGCCCAGCAAACTCGCCGAGAAGCCGCTGGTCGTCGGGTCCCAGGCCAGCCACAGGAAACCGGCGAGCAGGACGACCAGGGCGGTCGGCAGTGCGCGGCCGGGCCCGACGCGTTTCGCCAGCATCGGCGCGAGGACACTGCCGACGATGATCATGACGGCGAGCGGGAGCTGGGTCATCCCGGTCGCCAGCGGGCTCATCCCGAGCACGTCCTGCTGGTACTGGGGCAGGAAGAAGAACAGGCTCGTCAAGGTGCCGCCGATCAGCACCATCACCAGATTCGCGGTGACCACCGGTTTCCGGCGGAACACCCCGAGCGGGACCAGGGGCCGCGCGGAACGCCGCTCGACGACCACGAACGCCGCCAGCGAAACCAGACCCGCGGCGAGTCCGATGATCGTGCCGGGCGCGGCCCAGCCCGCGTCCGAGGCGGAGACCATGCCCAGCGCGAGCCCGGAGATCCCGACGGTGATCGTGACGGCGCCCAGCGCGTCGAACCGGCCCGGCCGTCCGGGCACCGGCGCCACCGCCCGCCACACGACGAGCGCGCCGACGACGCCGAACGGCACCGGTGCCACGAACACCGCCTGCCAGCCGAGCAGTCCGGTCAGTGTTCCGCCGAGGAAGACCCCGGCTAGGCTGCCCGCCCCCGCGACCGCGCCCCAGATCCCCATCGCCCTGGTGCGTTCCGCGGGCGACGGGTAGAGGCCGAGCACGAGCGAGAGCGCGGCGGGCATCAGGACCGCGGCCCCGATCCCCTGCCCGATCCGCCCGGCGATCAGCATCCCACCGCCGGTGGCCAGCGCGCAGAAGGCCGTCGCCGCGAGATAGGCCGCCATTCCGGCCAGGAACACCTTCCTGGCCCCGAGCACGTCGGCGAGGCGGCCGCCGAGCAGCAGCAGACCGGCGAAGGTCACCAGATAGCTGTCCACGACCACGGTGAGCTGGGCGGCGGTGAGCCCCAGGCCCTGCCGGATCCTGGATCCGGCCAGGTTGACCATCGCGGCATCGAGGATGACCAGGAACATGGCGCTCGCCAGGCCTGCCATCGCGACCCCGCGCGAGATCCGTCTCGTCTCTCGTACTGTCATGCCGCAACGATCGCGCGGGCCCGCCTTCGCTCGCGTCGGCGACAATCACCTAGTTCGTCTCGCTAGGGTTCGGACCATGCCCACGACGTCCTCCCGCCCGCTCGTCGGCAGGCGCGACGAGATCGATCGCCTCCTCGCCCTGGTCCGCGCGGCGGCCCGGGGCGAGGGCGGGGTGCTCGTCCTGCGCGGTGAGCCGGGGATCGGCAAGAGCGCGCTGCTGGACCACGTCGGGGAGGCGACCGCGGGGGAATTCCAGCTCATCCGCGCCTCCGGGTCGGAATTCGAGGGCGAACTGCCGTTCGCGGCGCTGCACCAGCTGTGCGTTCCGGCGCTGGCGCACCTCGACACGCTGTCGGGTCCGTACCGCGAGTCCCTCCTCGTCGCCTTCGGGCTGGCCGACGGCGCGCCGGACCCGTTCCGGGTCGGCCTCGCCGCGCTCGAACTGCTGTCGACCGCCGCCGGGACGCGTCCGCTGCTGTGCCTGGTCGACGACGCGCATTGGCTCGACACCGCCTCGGCGAGGGCGTTGACGTTCCTGGCGAGGCGGATCGCGGCCGAGCCGATCGCGATGGTGTTCGCCGCCCGCGACCGGGATCCGGTCCGCGGGCTGGACGAACTGCCCGGGCTCACGATCGGCGGCCTGAGCGACGCGCACGCGCGTGCCGTGCTGGCCGGCGAGAAGACCGTGACGCTGGACGAGCGGGTGCGTGACCGCCTGCTCGCCGAGGCACGCGGTAACCCGCTCGCCCTGATCGAACTGCCGAAGGCGGGTGGCTTCGCGCTGCCGGAGCCGTCGCCGGTCGCGAGCCGGATCGAGCGCAGTTTCCTCGCCAGGATGGCGGAACTGCCCGTGGACGCGCGACGGCTGCTGATCCTCGCGAGCGCCGATCCCACCGGCGACCCCGGACTGCTCTGGGCGGCCGCGCGGCGGCTGGACATCACAGTGCCCGCCGCGAGCGCAGCCGCCGAGGCGTCCGGGCTGATCCGGTTCGACACGCGGGCGCGCTTCTGCCATCCGCTGGCGCGGTCCGCCGCGTACCGCGCGGCCGCGCCGGAGCAGCGCCATGCCGCGCATCGGGCGCTGGCCGAGGTCACCGACCCGGAAACCGCCGGGGACCGGCGGGCCTGGCACCGTGCGCAGGCCACCACCGGGCCGGACGAGGAGGTCGCGGCGGAGCTGGAGTTGTCGGCGTCGCGGGCGCAGGCGCGCGGTGGCGTGGCGGCCGCCGCCGCGTTCCTCGAACGGGCGGCGGCGCTTTCGCTCGACCCCGCGAAGCAGACCGAGCGCACCCTCGCGGCCGCGCGGACGACGCTCGAAGCGGGCGGGACGGACGCGGCGGCGGATCTGCTGGCCAGCGTCGACACGGAGACACTGGATGTGCCGCAGCACGCTTCCGTCGAACTGCTGCGCGGGCGGATCGCCTTCGTCCAAGGCGCGGAGGGAGCCGTGCGGGGGCCTGAGCTCATTTTGCGGGCGGCCCAGCGGCTCGCCCCCGTCGATCCGGAGCGATCGCGTGAGTTCTTCGTCGCGGCGCTGGAAATGGGGCTCGTCGTCGGCAGGGCCGCAGGAGTGCTGGACCGTGTCCTCGACGCGGCGCGCTCGGCGCCTCCGGGGCCGCCGGACCTCCTCGACGCGCTCGTGCGGCTGACCACCGAAGGACACCACGCCGGCGTGCCCGCGCTTCGCCGGGCTCTCACCGGCGACGACGACGGCTGGACCAGGACGCCGGCCCTGGCCACCGTGCTCGCGGGCGAACTGTGGGACATCGAACTGCACGCGACGATCGTCGACTGGCTCGTGCGGACCGGGCACGACACCGGATCGCCGATGACCATCCGGCTCGGCCTGTCCCAGGTGGCGCTGCACGCGGTGCTCACCGGGAACTTCGGCCGGGCGATGGCCGCGATCGCGGAGGAGGAGGCGATCGCGGACGCCGTCGGCGACGCGCCGCAGCTCTACCCGCGAGTGCATCTGGCGGCCATGCGCGGCCGCCGCGAGGAAGTGCTCGACCTGTTCGCCCAGGCGACGACGCGGGGCAACGGCCAGCTGACCGCGAACGCCCACTGGGCGACCGCGGTGCTGTACAACGGTCTCGCCGACTATCCGGCCGCGCTGGACGCGGCGACCCGTGCCGTCGCGAGTGGAGATCTCTTCCTCACCGGCATCGCGCTGCCCGAGCTCGTGGAAGCCGCGGTGCGGTGCGGCGAGCCCGCCGTCGCCCGGTCGGCGCTGGATTCCTTGACCGAGCGCACGGAGCCCGCCGGAACCGCCTTCGCCCGCGGAACCGCGGCGGCCGCACGGGCGTTGGTCAGCGACACGGAGGCCGACCACCGGGAAGCGTTGGGGCATCTGGAAAACGGCCCGCTCGCGGTGCATCTGGCGCGGGCGCATCTGCGGTACGGCGAGTGGCTGCGCCGCGAGGGACGCCGTCGTGAGGCACGCGAACACCTGCGCACCGCGCACGAACGGCTGTCGGACATCGGGCTGGAGGCGTTCACCCGGCGGGCCGCCGACGAGCTGCGCGCGACCGGGGAGGTCGCGCGCAGCCGCACCGGACGTTCCTACGACCACCTGACCATGCAGGAGACGCATATCGCGCGCCAGGTCGCCGCGGGCGCGACCTCGAAGGAGGTGGCCACGCGCCTGTTCCTCAGCCCCCGCACGGTCGACGCCCACCTGCGCAACATCTTCCGCAAGCTCGGCATCACCTCGCGCAGGCAGCTGAGGGGCATGCCCGACCTTCTCGACGCCGGGGTCACTTCTTGACCGGGTAGGCCGGCGGCGCCCCGTTTTCGCCCACTCCGATCCCGGCGTACTCGCTCACGAGCGCCGACGACGAGCTTGCCGCCGACCGCCGCGGTCCGGTCCCGAGCGCTATGAACGGTCCGTTCCTTGCAAATTTTGCAAGGAACGGACCGTTCATAGCGCTTGAAGGAGCCGGAGAGAGCCGCGTCAGCCTCCAAGGCCCCAGTCGCCACACGCCCCATCCTTTGCGTAGAAGTGTCACTATTCGCGGGTCAAGGCGTCACCTGATCGAGTGGCAGCTCGGTCAGACCGGGATGTCGCCCGCTGTCCCCCATTGGGTGGTGAACAGGTTCAGGCCGTACCAGGTCCCGTTCGACGGGCGCCACACCACGAAGTCCGCCCGCGGGTCGCCGCCGAAGTCGCCTCCCATGGGCACGTCACCCGCCACACCCCATTGCTGGGTCGCGATACCGAGCACGTACCAGACGCCGTTACCCGGCCGCCAAACGGCGAAATCGGACCGGCCGTCCGCGTTGAAATCACCCGCCACCGGAATGTCGCCCGAGACGCCCCATTGCTGGGTCGCGATTCCCCGTACGTACCAGACGCCGTCACTCGGCCGCCAAACGGTGAAGTCGGCGCGTCCGTCCGCGTTGAAATCCCCCGCGACCGGAACGTCACCGGCCACGCCCCATTGCACGGTGGCGATACCCAGCACGTACCAGGTCCCATTACTCGGCCGCCAGACGGCGAAATCGGAGCGGCCGTCACCATTGAAATCGCCGGTCAGCGGAACGTCGCCGGCCACACCCCACTGCTGGGTCACCACCGCGCCGTTGCTGCTCTGGATGATGTACCAAATACCGTTGCCCGGCCGCCAAACGGCGAAGTCGGCGCGGTGGTCACCGTCGTAGTCGGCGGCGACCGGAACATCGCCCGAGACGCCCCACTGCTGCGACACCACGCTGCCGTTGCTGCTGCGGATCACATACCAGACACCGTTGCCAGGGCGCCAAACCGCCTTGTCGGCGAACCCGTCGCCGTCGAAGTCCGCGGCGGTCTTCTGCGACGAGGGCGAGGCGGCGATACGGAAATCGCCTTCGTCCGCCGCCGCCCCGGGCGCCACGAGCAGACCGGCGAGCAGACCGGCCAACGCCGTCCCCAGCCGAATGGATCTTCGCATTTTGCTCGAACCTCTTTCCGTTCGGTGGATGCACTCTTCCCAGTTCGCGCTTTTTGACCGAAGATACGCACCGGGACCGTTCCACCCTGACACCGACGGGATGGCCTTGTCAGCAAGGTTTCCGTCCAGTGGACCGCGCGAGGGGATTTCAATGGAGACCAAGAGAAGACCGAGAAGCGTCCTCGAAGGTGCTTTCACCCTATTGGATGCCTTGGTACGGCATCAAGGTGAAGCGGGATTGACCCAGCTGGCGAATTCGTGCTCGATACCGAAAGCGACGGCACATCGATTACTCGAGCAATTGACCGCACTGGAGGTTGTCCAGCGCAGCGAAAGCCGCTATCGCGTCGGCGCGCAGGCATTCCGGCTCGGCCAATCGTGGCAACCCTATCCGCGCCTGCTGGAGCTGGCCCGCGGCGAGCTCCGGCGCCTGACCGCGGCCACGCGAGCCAGTTCGGTGCTCGCCGTGCCCTGCGACGGGCACATCCTGATCGCCGCCGCCAGCCTCGCCCGGCCGGAGGATCACCGCCTTTTCCGCCCAGGATCCACCGTGCCGCAACGCATCGGCCGCTTCTGCCCCGTATGGCAGGCGGAACACGAACTCGTCGCCGTCGAAGCGGCCATCACGTTGCCGACCGGCCGGGCGGTCGGTTCGATCGCGGCCGTGCTCGCGCCGCCGCAGCCACTCGCCGCGTTGTCCGACACCGTCGCCCGCGCCGCCCGCACCCTCGGCGCGGCGCTGGTGCGCAAGGCCGACCCCGTGTCGCCGATGTCCCTTTGAGTGCCTGCCCATGACAACCTTCGCCGCCCCGCGAACGTCTTGCACCTCAGGAAGAACCACTAGACGACCTGGGGAACGCATGAAGAGATTTTCCGCCATCCTGACCGCGATACTGGTGATGCTCGCCTTGACACCTGCCACGCCCGCCGGCGCGACGACCCGCTTCGGCCGGGAGCTCGAAGCCCGCATCGCGCGCGCCCAGGCCTATGCCGACAGCAGGCCCGGTGACACCGGGATCGTCCTGCGGGACCGCTGGACCGGCGCCGTCTACCGGAGCGCGGACGCCGGGACCCTCATCTGGGCCTGCTCCACGCCGAAGCTGGCCATGGTCGTCGACCTGTTGCTGCGCAACGACTCCGGCGCCGTCCAGCTGACCGCGGAGGACCGGGAGCTGATGCGCCGCATGCTCGACTCCAGCGACGACGCCGCCGCCCACACCCTGTGGACCCGCTACGGCGGAGAGGCCGAGTTCGCGAAGCGCTTCCCGTCCTACGGGATGACCGACATGCGGTTCACCGACCAGCACCCGCATCACTGGGGCTGGATCCTGACCACCGCGAACGACCTGGACCGGCTCGTCAACTACGTCCTGACGAAGCTGCCCCGCCATCACCGCGACTACATCGTCCACGAGATGCGCACCGTCGACGCCAACCAGCAGTGGGGCGTCTGGGGCGCCGGGCCCGCCGCCCGCCCCGGCAACAAGAACGGCTGGTCCGACGACAACGACGACGGCTCCTGGATCATGAACTCGGTCGGCTTCGTCGGGCCGCACGAGCGGTACACCCTCGCGCTGATGAACAACACCAAGGTCATCCAGAACGGCTACGAAACCGGCCAGGAGACCACCACCAAGATCAGCGAGATCCTGTTCAAGGGCTATTTCAAGGGCTGACCGCGGCGCGCACGAAACCCGCGATGCGCGGCGTGACGACGGCGGTGCCGTCGTCGATCATGCCGCGCATTCCCGCGAGCACCCGCTCGTCCGGCGAGCCGTGCACCTGGAAGTCCACCACCGTGCAATGCGCCGACACGGCGTTGATCTGATCCTCGGAAATCCGCCAGTGCTCGAGGACCGCGGCCGAGTCCGCGTACATCTGGTAGCTGTAGGCCAGCATCCGGTCGGCGTCCACGAAGGTCTGCACCATCACCTGCGGCGCGTTGCGCTCGACGAAGTCGATGGCTTCGCGGACCGCGGCGGTGAACTCCTCCAGGTGGCCGTCGGTGATCCGCATGGTGTTCCGGAACAGGAGCATTTCGTCCGCTTCGAGTGTCATGCCTCCATCCTTGAACCTGGACCCGACTGGAGGTCAACCACCTTGACTCGTGTCAGCATCCTGACATACTCTCGCCTATGTCAGGATGCTGACACGACGAAAAGGAGCATGCCCTTGCCCGCCACCGGCCCGGACTTCATCTCGCTGCAAGCGCGCGACCTCGACGCTTCGCAGGCGTTCTACGAGCAGTACCTCGGCCTCGTCCGCTCACCGGCCGGACCTCCGCATGCCGTCGTCTTCGAGACGAAGCCGATCGCTTTCGCGCTCCGCGAGGTCATTCCCGGCACCGACCTCGACTCCGTCCCACAGCCCGGCATCGGCGCCGCGATCTGGCTGCACGCCACGGACGTCCAGGCCATTCACGACTCCCTCGTCGCCGACGGGCACACCATCGTCTCCGCGCCGATCGACGGCCCCTTCGGGCGGACTTTCACCTTCGCCGATCCCGACGGTTACCGGATCACCCTCCACGACCGCGCCTAAGACGCCACCCAATCGCGGAACGCGGTGACGAACTCCTCGGGCGCGTCGGATTCCACGTAGGTGCCGGCGCCTTCGACGATCACGGTCGTGTGGTCGGGGAAGGTGGCTTCCAGTCGTTCACGTTCCTGGGGGCGGAAAGCGATGTCCTTGTCGCCCCACACAATCAGCGTCGGGAAGTGGGCGATACCCGGAAGCCCGGCCTCGATCTCGGCGAAGAAGGCGCGGCTGGCGAGGACCCGGTGCGGGAACATGGCGGAGGCCCGGCGTCGCTCGGGGTTGTCCATGGGCCGCCGGTAATGGGTCATTTCGAGTGCCGTCGGCTTGCGTCGCCGATGCCCCAAGGGGACGAACACGTTGACGACGAAGTTCAGCCGCCTGGCCAGAAAACGGCCGGGCGGGCCGCCGAAGATCCGGGAAAAGTACTCGAAGTGGAAGACGCCGTTGACCGGCCATGCCCAGGTGTCTGCGAGCATCAGCCGGGTGAAGACGTCCGGCCGCCGCTGCACGGTGGCCAGGCCGATCAGACCGCCCCAATCCTGGCCGACCAGAGTGACGTCCTCCAGGCCGAGCGCGTCGACGAAGGCGGTGACCACGTCGGCGTGTTCCTCGGGCCAGTAGCGGTATCCGGGCTTCGGTGTCGACAGACCGAAGCCCGGGTAGTCGAGGGCGACGCACCGGAAGTCTTTACGCAGCGCGCGGATCACGTCGCGCCAGAGGAACGACCAGGTCGGGTTGCCGTGCAGGAACAGAAGCGTGGGGCCTGATCCCTCGTCGACGTAATGCACGGTGTTCCCGTCGATGTCGACGAAACGGCTCTCGAACGGGAACAAGTCGTCGTCGACCCAGGAGGGCCTCACGTTCGCGGTGACATCCGACATGGCGACCCCTCTCCGGTAGACTTGAGCTTGCCACGCGCACTTGAGAAAAACAAGTTGAGGGATTCCATGCGGAGCTACGGCCAGTACTGCGGGCTCGCCCGTTCCCTCGAAGTCGTGGGCGATCGGTGGAATCTGCTCATCGTCCGGCAGCTCCTCATCGGTCCCGCCCGCTACCGGGGGCTGCTCGACGGCCTGCCCGGCATCGCAACCAACCTGCTCGCCGACCGGCTCCGTGATCTGGAGACCTGGGGCGTGGTCGAGCGGCGGCTGGCCGGCTCGGGCAGCGTGGTCGAGTACGCCCTCACGCCATGGGGCGCCGAACTTCGCGAGCCGATCGAGAGCCTGATCCGCTGGTCCACCCCGCTGATGACCCGAGGGCCCGGCGACGACTCGTTCCGGCCGGAGTGGCTCGCACTCGCCGTCCCCGCCTTGCTCGGCGCCCGGGTGAAGGTCCGCTCCGCGATGACGATCGGCCTCGAGATCGGCGGCCCGCCCTACCAGCTCCGCGCGACACGCTCCGGCTTCGAGGTAGATCCGCACGACGGCCGCGAACTCGACGCCACCGTTCGCGCCGTCCCCGCCTGCGTCCTCGGCCTCGCCGCCGGTGCCCTCACCCTCGAAGACGCCCGCGCGCTCGGGCTCGTCGAGATCGACGGGGACGAGTCCGTCGTCCGCACCGTCTTCGCCGCCTGAGCGGGCGGCGACCAGTCTCAAGAGAGTCTGCTGCGAACGTCGTCGAGTTCCCTGCTGGTAACGCCGGCTGTGCGCAAGTACTGCTCGACATCGAAGCCTTCGAGGGTCGCCATGACGGCCTCTTCGACCGTGGTGCCCCGGTCCGCGAGGACAGCCTGGATCAGCGGCTCTTGGTCGGCAGTTCCCATCGCGGCGAAGAGGGCCCTAAGGGCTTCGGCGGACAGGGCGTAGTCCGCGGCGATCGCCTGGGGTTCGACATCGGCCAGCGCAAGCAACAGAAGCGCGATCACCCCGGTTCGGTCTCGGCCGGCGCCACAGTGGAACAGAATCCCGCCGGGATCGGCATTGGCCATCGCCTTGATGACGGCTGCACAACGCTCGGCCTTCCGCTGGAGGAAGACGGGATAGTAGAGCGGCGTGCCGTTGAGCCGCTCACGGTTGACGTGCTGCCAGAACTCGATGTCGTCGATGTCGTCGAGCGGGACTTCGAGCCGGTCGACGCCGGTCGGTATGGCAGGGCCTTTTGGGGCGGCAGCGAATTGTGCCGAGCCCGCCTGTGCCGTCAACGGAGTTTCAGCAGGCCGGATCTCGTCCGCGTTGCGGAGGTCGATAACCGTGCGGACGCCGGACTCACGCGCTTGGGCCCAGCCTGTCTCGGTGACGAAACGAAGGTCCGCCGCCCTGAAGAAGGCTCCATAGCCGGTCGTGTCGCCGGACGTGGTGGGCAGTCCGCCGAGGTCCCTGGTGTTGAAGAAGCCTTCCCAGGTCACTGCCCTGCTCGTGCTCATCGTTCGGATGCTCCGTCCTCACTGGAGTCGTCGGCCAGCAGTGCGGTCGCGGCGGTGTAGGCCTGTTCGTCTTCGGAGAAGGTGTGCCATCCGCCGAAATAAGCGAGCCGCCGTTCGCTGTCGACTACGGCCTGTGCCAGCTCGCGCACTCGATCGTCGGTCGCTTCGAGGTCAGCGAGGTGGCGCAGCGCGGCGATTCGGACAGGCAGGCAGTCGCCGTGCGCGAGCGGGTAGGCCAAGTCGGTCAGGATGGTCACAGGCTCGGTCGGATCGCCGGTGATCCGTGCCAAGGCGTAGGCGGCTTCGGTGCGAGTCCAGTCGTCGGCGGAACAGCTCAGGGAACGAAGCTCGTCCACGCACGATGCGGCTTGTGGACCGAGGTCGGCCAGCAGCGCGATCGTCGTGTGCCAGAGACCGGGCCTGGCTACGAGGTCTGTCAAGACGGCGACGGCCGTTTCGGGATCGGCGCCGGTGCGCCACAACGCCCATGCCACGGCCGGTTCGCTCGCGTGGCGACGCAACGCGTCCACCGCGCCGACACCGGCGGGCCCCATGGCACCGATCGCTTTCGCGGCCGCGGGCCGGACCTGCTCGTCGTCAAGGAATCGGATGACGACAGGTAAGGCGGCGGCCGCGCTCGGCCCCCATGCCGCGATCACCTGGCACAGGTTCAGCGCGAGTATGGAGTCACGGCGGGCTTTGGCCAGCCGGCCGATGACGGCGTCCAGAAGGGCATCGACGTGTCCACGCAAGGGGATCAGTACCTCGCCGATCGACGGCTGATCCAATATCGGATTGGTCCTGTCGTAGTAGGAGCCCGCAGGGCTGAACCCGAGGCTGCTACGGCACAGCCGTTTCACCAGTCCCGGCACACAGCCTGGATGATGCTGCCTCGCCAATGCCCACACCGCGGCATCGCCCACGGTCGTCGCAGTACGAGGGGCACGCGCCGCGTGGTCGAAGGTGCGGGCGATCAACTGCTCGGCGTACGGCGCTCCCCTTTCGCCCACGCAGGCGAGCAGGGCAGCCGCCCGGTAACGCGCTTCGGGTGATTCGTCGTCTAGGTGCGCGGCCAGCAGGGGAAGCAACTCTTCGGTGGTGGTGCGCCACAGGGATAGCACCTGTTGAACATGCCTGAGCGCGGCGACTCGCTTCGCCGCGTCGCCGGAACGAGCGACGCCGAGTGCGAACGCGGTGGCCGCGCCCGGGTCGCCGAGCAGCAAACTCCCGGTCTTGTGGACGAGAGCCTCCGGGCCGTGGCCGACCCATTCGGAATCCTGGTACTGCGCGGTATCAGCGTTCAACACCCCGGAGATGAGCAGGCCGACCTTGTCCGTCGCGACAGCGGGATCGGACACGGCCAAGGCGTGCACGGCGGCCAGTCCGGTCAGTGGGTCGTCATCGGTCACCAGCGCGTGCAGGCACTCGCCTGATTCCTCGTCCTGCGACCAGGCGAACACCACGCCCAACGCGCCCACGAGATCGATCCGGATCGTGCGATCGGTCTCCACCGTCCACCGGCGACGCAGCATCACGATCGACTCCGGATGACGGATACCGTCAGCGACGAGCGAGATCGCCGCCCGCCGAACGGCCGGATCCGCGTCGTCCAGCAACGCAAGCAGTCGTGGTCTCACCCTGTCCAGCGCAGGCCGCCAACCAGCGTCGACGAACCGCTCGGAAACCTCGACCGCCTCACCCGCCAGCCAGCTGATCAGCTCAACCACCTCGTGCCGCCCGTGGACGGCCGGATCACCGGCGAGATCGGCCAGACCGGGCAGCGCGGCCGACGCCGCCGAGCACACCCATCCGCCCTGATGGAAAAGCTTGTTCGACAGGTCGAAAAGCGAGTTCGACGCCGTCTTCACATTCGGGCTCGCACAGCCGCGAAGCAACGCCGGGACATCCGCCGCGTTGCCGTAATTGTGCTCGAGCCGCGACCAGTCCACATCGTCCACCGTGTCCCCCATACCGCGACCCTAGACAAAAAGCCGCGATGGCGTCAGGCCCGGTTGCGCCAGACCTGGTTGCGCGCCGCGAGGCTGCACGGCCATTGGATGAGCTGGACCCCGCTACGGGTGGAGCCACCAGGGATGTCCAGGCACTTACCGGACCGTATGTTCTGGATGTAGTGGTAGTGCCAGCCGTTCTCGGAACGGATGTGGCGGAACTGCCACAACTGGCTGCCGCCGGAATCGGATTGGCAATCCCAGAGGTGGAGTTCGGCCCCGGCCGCGCTGCTCTTGCCGGGTACGTCAAGGCACTTGGAGTTCCCGCTTCCGACCTGGAGCCAGAAGGTGTTCTC
The DNA here is from genome assembly GCF_003947535.1 of Amycolatopsis sp. WAC 04169. Lineage (NCBI taxonomy): Bacteria > Bacillati > Actinomycetota > Actinomycetes > Pseudonocardiales > Pseudonocardiaceae > Amycolatopsis > Amycolatopsis sp. WAC 04169. The sequence goes on from NZ_QHJI01000013.1 coordinate 166,432, forward strand.
CCGGTTGAAGTCCTGGGAGAAATGCCAGAGCTGGTTGGTGTCCCCATGGCAGGGCCACTGGATCGCCGGCGCGCCGTTGGGGGTGACCTTGGCCCCGTTGCCGTGTGCGTCGAGACACTGGCCGTTCAGCGCGCTGACAATGGGCGACTCGATCGCCGCCGAGGCCGGCTGGGTGGTCAGCAGGGCGGCGACCAGCGCTGCCGAGCAGAGAGTGGCCATTACACGGAGGTTGGTCACGTCTTTTCGGGCCTTCCGGTGGGTGACTGGGTCGGTTTCCGGCCATTGTGAAACCCGCAGCACCTATTTTGATTTCCGGAGTCGCTAAGAGCGATAGTTCCCAAGAGAATCAGTCATTCGGGTGTCCTCTGTCGTCTCACGACGACGGCGCCGATACCAGGCGACCACGGCCTCCATCACCCAACCGAACTATTCACCATCACAGGCCGGTTCCACTGATTCACGATCCAGATGAAGGGTCGGAAGACAGCCAGGTCGTTGCTCCAGCACAACGACTGCTCGGCATCCGATCTCGTCCAGAAGCTGTCCACGAAGTACTCCCAATCCGCCGTGACGCTGTACGGCTCGTCCTGCGGCGCGGGGCGCTGAAGCCGCGACGGTTGACGGCCCGCGCAGCGCCCGGTCAGGACAACGTCGATCACTGGACGGTCGTCAAAGTCGGCCCTGGGGGTCCGGACACGAAGAAGGCCCAGGTCGATGACCTGGGCCTTGTGCTCCCCCGCTTGGACTCGAACCAAGAACCCTCCGGTTAACAGCCGAATGCTCTGCCAGTTGAGCTACAGGGGATTGTGCTCCGCACCAGCCGGATCGCTCCGACCGATGAGAGAACTTTAGCCCATGCCCTCCGGCGGCCGTGCACCCACCCCCCACTTTCGACATCACCTCGTCAAGCTCGCGTTTTGAGGGACAATGACAGCCGGAGCAAGATCGAACGGGAGGCGTGGACTCGGATGAAGATGTTCCTGCTGGGTGCGGCCGCGGGCTACGTACTGGGCGCGAAGGCCGGCCGCGGGCGGTACGAGCAGATCGTGCGGACCTACCGCAAGGTCGCCGACCACCCCATGGTGCAGGGCGCCGCCGGGGTCGCTCGCGCCAAGGTCGGCGAGCGGTTCGGGCGGCCTCAGCGCTGACCCTTCGCCGCGTCAGGCCACGACGGCGACCACGAAGATCCGCCGGAACTCGAACCAGGTGGTCCCGTCGGGGCGCGGCGGGTAGGCCTCGTCCAGCCTGCGGGCGAGCTGCGCGCGGAAGCGGTCCCAGTCTTCCCCGTGCAGGGCCTCCTTGACCGGCCGCAGCGCGGTGCCGGTGATCCATTCGAGCACGGCGTCTTCCCCGGACAGCCGCTGCAGGTACGTCGTCTCCCAGGCGTCGACGGCGCAGCCCGCGTCGGCGAGCAGGGTCCCGTAGCCGAGCGGGCTGTCGACGGCCTCGTTCTCCCGCAGGACGACGCCGGCGAGGCGCGGAGCCCACTCGTCGGTGCGCGCGAGGGCGCGGGTCAGGGCGTGCGACGGGGCGTCGAAGTTGCCGGGGACCTGGAACGCGAGGGTCGCCCCGGACGGCAGGAGGTCCACCCAGCGGCGGAGCAGGTCACGGTGTTCAGGGACCCACTGGAGCACGGCGTTCGAGATGACCACGTCGGTGTCCGGCTCGGGCACCCAGTCGTTGACGTCCAGCACTCGCGCGTCGACACCTCGTGACCGCGCGGCTTCGACCATTTCGGGTGAACTGTCGCTCGCCTCGATGATCGCGTCCGGCCAGCGTTCCGCCAGGCCGGCGGTCAGATTCCCGGGACCGCAGCCGAGGTCGACGACGCGGCGGGGCGCCTCGGCCGGTATCCGCCCGACGAGGTCGTGGAACGGCCGGGCCCGCAGGTCGGCGTAGTCGAGGTACTTGACCGGATCCCACACAGTACGAGCGTACTGCTAGCTGTTCGGCTTCGCCAGCTTCCTGGCCGCTTCCTCGGCGATCGCCTTGACCAGGTCGACGTCGGTGCCCGGATCGGGCCGCACCTGCAGCACCGTGCCGTCCTGACCGGGGACCTTGCGCTCGACGAACCACGCTCCTCCGGTCCCGAGGTCCTTGCGGTACCGCCCCCGGACCGAGCCGTCGACCCGCTGCCGCACGAGGATCGGGACCTTGCCGGGCCGGGCGAGCTCGAAGCGGACCGGGGTCTTGTCGGCCAGCAGCACGGCGTCCCCCGCCATGCCGGTCTCCTCGGACTCGGTCAGGGTCAGCACCCCGGTGGACCACGCCGCCTTGCCGACCAGATGCCAGCCGACCCGGCGCGGACCCGGAATCCACAGTCCCAGCGGCGTGACCAGCAGATATCCGCCGCCTTCGACCGCCGCGCTCCCGACGACGTGCTCGCCGTCGTCCAGCGAGCCGTCGAAATCCGCCGGGACACGGTCACCCAGCAGGTGACGCAGCCAGCCCATGCTCAGTCCAATCCGCCGATGGCCTGTTCCTTCAGCGCCTTCCGGTACTGCTCGAGCGCGACGAGGTCGCCGAACAGCGCGCGGTAGTCGTCCGGCGCCTCGACCGGGGAAAGCCGCTGGAGCTTCGACTTGATCTCGTTGATCTGGCGGCCGACCAGACTTTCCTGCACCGCCGCGAGCTGCGCGGAGATGTAGCGCGAGTCGACTTCGCCCTTGGCGCGCAACGGTTCCACCGAAAGCTCGCTCAGCACCCGCCGCACCGTGCCCTGCGGGCAGTGCGGGGCGGCCGCGTCGAGCAGCGCGGGCCCGGTCAGCCCGGAGCCCGCTCCCCCGGCGGACAGCAGCGCCTTGTGGATGGCGACGTAAACCGGATGGGTGAACGCGTCCTCCGGCAGCGCGTCGTACTCGGCTCCGGCGAGCATCGGCTGCTGCAGGGCCGCCTTGAGCGCCTCGCGCTGCGCGATGAACCGCGGGTCGCCGGGCGCGGGGCGGGGCAGGTCCTCTTCGGCGGTGGCGGTGGCCGCGGCGGCGGGCCGCCGGACCTCGACGGTGGCGGAGCGTTTCGCCGCCGCCCCGGCACTGCCGCGCACCCGGTTCACCACCTGCGCCGCGTCCTGCCAGCCCACCCACCAGGCGAGTTTCGACGCGTAGCCGTCCCGGCTGGCACGGTCCTTGATCCCCGCCACCAGCGGGACGGTCTTCTGCAGCGCGGCGACCTGGCCGTCGACGGAGTCGAGGTCGAAGGCCTTGAGCATGCTCTTGATCGCGAACTCGAACAGCGGGATCCGCCGCGCGACCAGGTCGCGCACCGCGGTGTCGCCCTTCGCGAGCCGCAGTTCGCACGGGTCCATGCCGTCGGGGGCGACCGCGATGTAGGTCTGCCCGGCGAAGGTCTGGTCGCCTTCGAAAGCCTTCAACGCCGCCTTCTGACCGGCTTCGTCACCGTCGAAGGTGAAGATCACTTCGCCGCGGAAGGCGTCGTCGTCCATCATCAGCCGCCGGAGGACCTTCATATGGTCCTCGCCGAACGCCGTCCCCGACGACGCGACGGCCGTCGGGACCCCGGCGGCGTGCATCGCCATCACGTCGGTGTAGCCCTCGACGACGACGACCTGGTGACGCTTCGCGATCTCGCGTTTGGCCAGGTCGAGGCCGAACATCACCTGCGACTTCTTGTAGATCGGCGATTCCGCGGTGTTCAGGTACTTCGCCGAGACGCGGTCGTCGTCGTACAGGCGCCGCGCCCCGAACCCGACCACCTCGTTGCCGACGTCGCGGATGGGCCACAGCAGCCGCCGGTTGAACCGATCCATCGGCCCGCGCTGCCCCTCCTTGGCCAGCCCGGCCGTGAGCAGTTCCTTGACCTCGAACCCGCGGTTGAGCAGATGTTTGGTGAGCTTGTCCCAGCCCGCCGGCGCGTACCCGCAGCCGAACGTCTGCGCGGCGGCGGCGTCGAAACCCCGCTCGGACAGGAAGTCCCGCGCCGCACGCGCGTCCGGGGTGAGCAGCTGCTCGGCGTAGAACTCCTGGGCCGCGCGGTGTGCCTCGATCAGCCGGGCGCGGGTGCCGCGATCACGCTGGACGCTTCCGCCGCCGCCCTCGTAGGTCAGCCGGAAACCCACGCGATCCGCGAGCCGCTCGACGGCCTCGACGAACGAGATCAGGTCCATCTTCTGGATGAACTTGATCACGTCACCGCCTTCGCCACAGCCGAAGCAGTGGAAGGTGCCGTGAGTGGGGCGCACGTTGAACGACGGGGTCTTCTCGTTGTGGAACGGGCAAAGCCCTTTCAGGCTGCCCCCGCCCGCGCTGCGGAGGGCCACGTAATCACCGATGACCTCGTCGATCCGGTTGCGCTCGCGCACCTCCGCGATGTCGCTCTCCCGAATCCGTCCTGCCACGCTCATCACTCTAGTTCCCGCTCCCCGAGCGCTGTGCGGCACACTCGGGGAATGAGCACCGCCCTGGACGAACTCGCCGGGAACTTCGCCGCGCTGCGGTCCCACCTGGTGTCGGTCGCCTACCGGCTCACCGGCACGCTGTCCGACGCCGAGGACGCGGTCCAGGAGTCGTGGCTGCGCCTGAGCGGCATGGACGAACGCCGCCGCGCGGCCATCGAAGACCACAAGGGCTGGCTGACCACCGTCGTCAGCCGGATCTGCCTCGACCGGCTGCGGTCGGCGGTGGTGCGCCGCGAACGGTACGTCGGGGAATGGCTGCCCGAACCGGTCCTCGGCCCGCTGGGCTCCCCTCCGTCGGAGGACCCGCTGGCCGTCGCCGTCCGCGACGACGGCATGCGCATGGCCGCGATGGTGGTCCTCGACCGGCTGACGCCGGAGCAGCGGGTCGCGTTCGTCCTGCACGACGCGTTTTCGGTGCCGTTCGGCGAGATCGCCGAGATTCTCGGCTGCACGACGGACGCCGCGCGCCAGCACGGTTCCCGTGGCAGGCGCGCGGTCGCCGACGCCGATCCGCCGCCGCGGACGGCGCTGGCCGAGCAGCAGCAGATCATCGAGAAGTTCATGACGGCGATGCTCACCGGGGACATCCAGGCGGTGGCGGAGGTCCTGCATCCCGACGTCGTCCTCGTCGGCGACGGCGGCGGCAAGGCGCGCACCGCGGTGCACACGGTCGCGGGGTTCGACAAGGTCACCCGGCTGTTCCAGGGCCTCATGCGGATGTACGACCCGGCGGGGATGGAAAAGGCGAGGCTCGCGCTGGTCAATGGCGACCTCGGTGTCTATCTGCCGCCGCAGCCCGGTTCCGAGCGGTACCGGGCGCTGGACGAGCACGTCGACGCGTTCGTCATCCGCGACGGGAAGATCGTGGCGATCTACGACATGGCGAACCCGGACAAGCTCACGACCGCGCGGACTCGCGCCGGCCTCTGACCGCGTTTAGTCCTCTGAATGCGCCTGGGCGCATTCAGAGGACTAAACGCGGGAATCTCAGGGAAGCGGGATCTTGCAGGCATCGCCCGAGGTGAAGCCCTGCGCGGTGATGTCCAGCGCGCTGTTCATCCGGGCCCGCATGTTCTCGAGGCCGATCTGGTAGGTCAGCTCGATGACGCCCTTGCGGCCGAATTCGCGTTCCAGTTCGGCGACCTGCTCGTCGGTGGCGGTCACGGGGCTCGCGGTCATCGCGTCGGCGTACGCGAGCGCGAGCCGTTCCTGGTGGGTGAAGGCGGGCGACTTCGCGTAGTCGTCGATGTTCTTCAGCCGTTCGATGTCGAGACCCTCGTGCAGTTGCAGCATGGTCCCGAAGTCGATGCACCACGAGCAGCCGAGCTGGGTCGCGACGCGGTACACGGCCAGCTCGCGCACGTTCGACGGCAGTGTCTTGCTGGCCTTCTCCGCCATCATCTCGTGCATGCCGTTCGCCCGCAGCAGGGCCGGGTGGTGCGCGTAGACGGCCATCGGCTCGGGCACGGCGCCGAAACGCTTGCCTGCGAACTTGTAGAACAGCTTCAGCAGGAAGCCGGCTTCGGCGGTCTTCACGGCGGGAATGCGCGGCATGGTGTCCTCCTCGTGCGAGTGCGTTCACCGACTGGACGAGGCGGCCCGCGCGGACGTGACAGCACTGTCGGTGACGTGCGCCACGCGGCAGGAGGGAAGTCTTTTCGCCTTTTCGCCGGAACCGTCAGTCGATCATCGACGCTACGCTGGTGAGCCGGCACTTTTCCTTCCACTGAGGAGGACCATGCTCGCCGTCGAGGATCCCGCCACCGGACAACGGATCACGACCGTCCCCGACTGCGGGCCCGCCGAGGTCGACAAAGCGGTACGCGCCGCGGCGGTCGCCTCCCCCGCCTGGCGCGCGGCGGACCGGCGCGCGGCGCTGATGTCGTGCGCGGTCGTCGTCGAGGAGGCCGCGCCCGTGCTGGCCCCCGTTCTCACCGAGGAGCAAGGGAAACCGCTTCGCGAAGCCGAAGCCGAGTTCGCCGGAGCGGCGGCGCGGCTCCGGTATTTCGCCGGGTCTCGGCCCGGATCCCGGGTCTCAGGGGACGGGCCGGTCGCCGCGATCACGCCGTGGAACTTCCCCGTCCAGCTGGCCGTCGCGATGCTCGCATCGGCGTTCGCCGCGGGGAACACGGTGGTGCTCAAGCCTTCGCCGCGCACGCCGCTCACCACACTGCACCTCGGCCGGATGCTGGCGGAGGTGCTGCCGCCGGGCGTGCTGACCGTGCTCACCGGCCAGGATCCCCTCGGCGAGCTCCTCATCTCACATCCCGCGATCCGGCAGGTCGCCTTCACCGGCTCGGCCGAAACCGGGAAGCGGATGGCGGCCGCGCCGGAATGGCGGCAGCTGGCGCTCGAACTGGGCGGCAACGACCCCGCGATCGTCCTGCCCGGCACCGACCCGGCCGCCATCGCGGAACGGCTCTTCTGGAGCGCTTTCGCCAACTGCGGGCAGATCGGTGTGGCGGTCGAACGGGTCTACGCCGTCGGGCCGGTCTACGACGGCGTCGTCGAGGCGCTGGCGGCCATGGCGGCGGAAGTCGTGGTGGGCGACGGAAGGACGCCGGGGACGCAGATCGGGCCGGTGAACAACCGGCCACGCCACGACCGCGTCACCGGTCTCACCGACGAGGCACGGGCGAGCGGCGCGCGGATCGTCACCGGCGGGCCGCTCGACGGGCCGGGCTACTTCTTCGCACCGGCGATCCTCGCCGAGGCGCACGACGGGATGCGGGTGGTGACCGAGGAGCAGTTCGGGCCGGTGCTCCCGGTCGTCCGATGCTCCACAGTGGACGAAGCCGTCGGGCTCGCGAACGCCACGGCGCCAGGCTTGTGCGGATCGGTGTGGGGCGCGGACGAGGAACACGCCGCCGAAGTCGCGGCACGGCTCGCCTGCGCCACGGTCCGGGTCAACGAACACCGCGCCGGCGAGCCGTTCGCCGGCTCGCGGTGGTCCGCGAGCCGGGCCGGGCTCACGGAGTGATCGTCCGGACGTCCCACACCCAGACGCCGTCGACGAATTCGGCGGGCTTGCGCAGCAGAAGATCCACCGTGGTCCGGAAGGCGTCCTGGTGTTCGCGCGGGATCAGCACGAGCACGTCGGCGTTCCAGTACCGCAGATCCTCCAGCGCCTGCACCCGCTGCGACTCGGTGATCGTCGCCGGGACGCCGGTCTGCTTGATCTGGTCGAAGATGACCGACGTCGGCCGCTGGATGGCGCCGTAGCGGCCGCGTTTGTCGTCGGGCCCGCTCGGGCCCACGAAGTAGCCCTCCGGCATCGAGTAGCCGAGCCCGGCGTCGATCTGCCAGTGCAGCGGCTCGGATTCGCCGGAACTCGGCAACGGCACGGGCACCACGGTCCCGCCGGGCGCGACGTAGCTCCGCCACGTGCCGTCGGCGAGGAACCTCGGCGTGGGCGGCCGGTCCTTGACGATCAGCTGGGTCGGCGCGATCGGCAGCAGGACCGCGATGACCACGCCGATCCACACCAGCCGCAACGGGAACCGCCGCTCCCCCGGCACTTCGGGCAGTTTCGACGCCACGGTGTAGACGCGTTCGGTCGCCAGAGCGAGCAGGGCGGCGATGAGCGGGATGCAGCCCATCGCCAGCCGCGATTCCAGCAGCGACTCGAACAACGGCAGTTCCGAAAACAGCTTCCACGGCCCGGGGATCCCGGTCTCCTCGTGCACCACGATCAGTTGCACGCCAAGGGAAAGCCAGGCCATCACGAACATCGAGATCGCCAGCGCCCGTGCGAACACCTCGCGCCACAGCCAGGCGGTGATGACCACCATCAGCACGATCAGCGGCCAGCCGAAGAAGGCGTTCTCTTCGGTGCGGTTCATCGACACGTCCGCGGCGGCCTGCGGCTGCCCGGCGACGGACTGCGTCGCGAACCGCGTGAACGCGGCCGTGTCGTTCCCGACCGGGCCGTGCTCGATCGCCTGATAGCTCTGCGGGCCGAAGAACTGCCACCACAGCGGGAAAGCGCACAGCACGAGCGCCACGAGCACCCCGATGCCGACGCCGATCCCCAGCGGTTTCGCCATCGGCGGGAACTCGCGGTAGTTCGTCGCGAAGTAGGCGATGGCGAAGATCGCGAACGCCATCGCGAAGATCAGCAGTGGTTCTTCGCCGAGGAAGATCTGGTACGCCGCCAGCAGGCCGAGGAAGATCCCGTTGCGGACCGGGCGTTCGCCGCGCGCGATCTTGAAGACCTTCAGCGCGATGAACGGCAGGACGAACCACGCGACGAAGTTCGGGTGCGCGTTGCCGTGCGAGATCATCGGCGGGGCGAAACCGGCGAACGCGCCGCCGATGGCCGCGCCGACCCGGTGGGTGACCAGATGCCGCGAGAAGACCCAGTACCAGGCCGCCGCCGTGCCGGCGAGACCGCCGGTGAGGGCGATGGCCCAGGTGAGCGTCGGGCCGAAGGTGAGCGTGATCGGCGAAAGCGGGATGCCGATGCCGAGCATGGCCGTGTTGGCCATCAGGTTCACGCCGAGCGGATGGTTCTGGAAGTGCGAACTGAGCGGGTTCCTCAGGTGCAGCACGTTGTCCGCGGTGACGGAGAAGAACCATTCCCACAGGTTCTGATCCGACGCGCTGTTCCAGAGATAGCCTTCCTCGAGGTCGAGCCAGAGCCCGTTGTAGAGCAGGAAGGCGAACAGCAGGAAGCCGCCCATGATGGCGGCGTCGGCGGCGGCGAACCGGCGGGGTCTCGTGGGAGTCTTCCCGGCGTCCACCTCCGCCGTCTCAGCCTGGAAAAGACTCACTGACCGTCCTCACGGCTCGACTACGCGGGCGAGAAAGTAGATCACACCCGTCGAGGCATGCCTGACGAGCAGAAGGAAGGGGCGATCGACGGCGACTTCGAGGGGCTCGTCGACGATCAGCGACGTCAGCCGCATCAGCACCGCCGTCGCGGCGGCGCCTTCGAGGCCCTGCTCGTCGATGCGGAGCACGGACTGGTGGAGCACCTCGGACACTTCGAGCCGGTCGTCGTCGGCGAGGCCGGTGAGGTCGGCGTCGGCGGTGAACATCGTCCGCACGCCGAGATCCTGGAGTTTGGCCGTCAGCGGGCTGTCGACGTCGAGGTCGAGTTTCGGCAGGGACAGCGCGATCGTCTTGGACCGCGTGTTCTCCAGCAGGCCGGCGAGCTTCCCCGCGTCGAGTTCGGCGTCGTCGAGTTCGCCGTCCGGCAGCAGGACGATAGCCTCCACCCCGCCCTCGGCGCCGAGGCGGACGACCTGCCAGCCGTCCTCGTGGGTGTGGTCGAGCTGTTTTTCGAGCCACATCGTCGGCACCGTACGGGTGCCCGACGGCGCGTGGAAGTCCGCGGGCGCGGTGTTGTCAAGCGAGAACGGATTGGTCCACGCGGTTTTGAGATACAAGGCGTTGACGATCGCGGCGACGGTGTCCTCAGCGACCGTTCCCGGCTTCAGGAGTTCGGGGATCAGCTCGCGGGTGGCCTGCGCGACGTCGGCGTTGATCAGCCGCCGCGCGGCCTCCGGATCGTCGCCGAACGGGGCGCTCTCGACCTTCCCGCCCGGCCAGGTGGCGAGTTCCTCGCGGAAGGAGTCTTCGAGCGGAAGCCCGTCCCAGGCCCAGAGCGTGTTCGCGACCGCGAGTTCGGGGCCGTCTTCGAGCAGTGACGACGCCTTGCCCAGCAGGTCGGCGAGCTCGTCCGGGTCGCCGAGCAGCGCGATCAGTTCCTCGCGGGTCTTCCCCTTGGCGGCCTGGGTCACCAGGCCGAGCGCGCTCGCAATCGAGTACGGCGAGCAGCACGCGTTCTCCGCGCGGCTCGCCAGCACCCGGTAGAGGTCCAGACCAAACCGGAGGTGGCTTTCGACGGCTCCCATGCCGCAGACCGTACCGTGCACGGGCCCGTGCGTCTCCTGTCCGAAAGTTCGGACTAGCCGTGGCGGCCGGTGTGCCAGGCGTGCCACGCGTAAGCCTGCGCGTCCGTGAGCGACGCCACCTGGTCGACGACCACGCGCAGGCGGGCCGCGTCGTCCGCGGCGGCCTCCCAGGCGGGCAGGAACAGGCCGTCCAGCGCGTCCGGCGCGCGGCGGCACAGGGCGCCGACCAGTTCGGCGAGCGTCTGACGCTGACCGTCCTGCATCGCGAGGCGCCGTTTGTCGCTCATCACGTACCGCAGCGCGAGCGCCTTGAACAACGCGACCTCGGCCGCGACCTGCTCCGGAACGACCAGGCGTGCGGCGTAGCGGCTCAGCGGTCCCTCCCCGTGGACCTCCCTCGTCGCGCCGACCACCGCCGTCGCGAACCGGCCGACCAGCTCACTCGTCAGCCGTTTCAACGCGACCTGCGCCTTGAGCGATCCGTCGAGCCCCGGTTCGGCGAGTTCCGCGACCACGGGCAGGTCGAGCAGTTCCTTCGCCGCACCTTCCAAAGTGGACTGGGATTGGTGCGAAAACCTGCGCGCCGCCTCGGCCACCGCCGCGCGTTCCTCCGCGTCGGCCAGTACCCGCAACGAGATCCGGCCCGCCAGCACCCCGTCCTCGACGTCGTGCACGGAATACGCGACGTCGTCGGACCAGTCCATGATCTGCGCTTCCAGACAGGTGCGGCGCTCCGATGGCGCCGCAGTACCTTGCCGGACCCATGCGAAGACCTCGGCGTCGTCGGCGTACACGCCGTACTTCGGATTGCCCTCTTCGCGAAGCCACGGGTACTTCGTCGAGGCGTCGAGACAGGCGCGGGTGAGGTTCAGACCGCCGGCCGCTCCGCCTTCGAGCAGGACCTTGGGCTCCAGCCTGGTCAGGATGCGCAAGGTCTGCGCGTTGCCCTCGAAACCGCCGCACGGCTGCGCGACCTCGTCCAGCGCGCGCTCGCCGTTGTGCCCGAACGGCGGATGCCCGATGTCGTGCGCGAGACCGGCGGTGTCCACCAGGTCCGGGTCCGCACCCAGTTCGTCCGCGATCCCCCTGCCGATCTGGGCGACCTCCAGCGAATGCGTCAGCCGCGTGCGCGGGACGCCGCTGACCTCGGCACCTTCCCCCGGGCCGACCACCTGGGTCTTGCCGGCCAGCCGCCGCAGGGCCGCCGAGTGCAGCACGCGTGCGCGATCACGGGCGAAGGCGCTCCGCCCGTCTTCCGCGCCCTCCAGCGCCGCGCCCTTGGGCCGCTCGGGCAGCAGGCGCGCCCTGTCGGCCTCGGTGTAGGTGTCGCTCACCAGCCAAGCTTAAGCGCGATCACCGACACTTATCGGGTTCAGACCTCCGCGGGGAACCTGGTGAGGCGGTAGTACAGCAGCGCGCCGGTCTCGCGGACGATGTAGCGCGCCTGCGTCTCGCGGGCCTGCACGATCGGGCCGCGGTGCGTGGGCGACGTCCAGGCGTCGAGCCCGAGGTCGCCGGCCATCACCCGCGCCCGGAACGAATGCCACGGGTCGCTGACCAGCACGGCGGTCTTCCAGCCCCGCTGCTGCACCTGCTCGGCGACCGCGCGGAGGCTGCGGAGGGTGTCGCTGCCCTCACCGACCGGCAGGGTCGCCGACACGGGCACACCGCGTTTGCGCAGCCACTGCGCTCCCGCGTGCGCCTCGGTGTAGTTGTCGTCGGCCTTCTTGCCGCCCGCGGTGACGATCACCTCGGCGACGCCCCGGTCGTACAGCGCCTTCGCCTTCTCCAGCCTGGCTCGGAAGATCTCCGACGGCCTGCCGTTGTACTGGGCCGCGCCGAGCACCACGATGACGTCGGCCCGGTCGCGCACGTCCTCCCGCGCCACCTGCCAGACCCGGAACGCCGTTCCGCCGATCAGCGCGACGACGATCAGCAGGAATCCCGCCAAGGTCCGGCGCACCCAGTTCGCGCGGGTGGGTTTGGTCCGTTCGGCGGTACTCACGGGGTGATTCTCGCAGAGCGGCGGGGTGATCTCAGAGCCAGCCGTGCTCTTCCGCGAGCCGCACCGCCTCGGCCCTCGTCCTGGCCCCGGTCTTGCCCATCGCGGCCGAAAGATGGTTGCGCACGGTGCCTTCGGAAAGGTGCAGCGAGCGGGCGATATCGGCCACCGTGCTGCCGTCCTTCGCGGCCTTCAGGACGTCGTGTTCGCGTCCGGTGAGCGGGCTCGCGCCGGTGGCGAGCGATTCGGCGGCGAGTGCGGGATCGACCACGCGGAGCCCGCCGTGGACCCTGCGGACGGCGTCGACGAGTTGCTCCGGCGGGGCGTCCTTGACCACGAATCCCGCGGCACCGGCCGCCATCGCCCGCGACAGGTAGCCGGGCCGCCCGAAGGTGGTGCAGATGATGATCCGGCACAACGGGAGCGCGCCGTGCAGTTCGGCGGCGGCTTCGAGACCGTCCTTGCCCGGCATCTGGACGTCGAGCAGCGCGACGTCCGGGGCGGTCTCCTTCGCCCGCTGAAGCACTTCGTCACCCGAGCCGACCTGGGCGACCACCTCGATGTCGGATTCGAGGCCGAGCACGGTGGCCAGCGCCCCGCGCACCATCGCCTGGTCGTCGGCGAGCAGGACCCGGATCACGCGCAGCCTCCAGCGGGTTCGGAGAGCGGCGCAGGCACGTCGCTCCGCAAGGCGGACTCGGGTACCTCCGCCCGGACGAGCCATCCTCCCCCAGGCGGCGTGGTGGCGGTCAAGGTCCCGCCGACCGCGTCCAGCCGTTCGGTGAGGCCCTGCAGACCGTTCCCCGCCATCGCCTCGCCGCCTTCGCCGTCGTCCTCGACTTCCAGCCAGGTCCTGCCGAGACGGACTTTCACGTGCTTGGCACCGGAATGCCGGAGCACGTTGGTGACCGCTTCCCGCAGCACGTAACCGAAAGTGCGTTGCAAGGCCGGGGCGACGTTGTCCACCGCGTGCGGCAGATCCGCGTCGATCTCGGCGGCTCGCAACGCCGCCCGCGCTCCGGCGACCTCCGCCGACAGCGACACTTCGCGATATTCGGACACCGTGGCGCGGATGTCCGAAAGGGCGCTGCGGGTCAGGCTCTCGACCTCGCGGATCTCCTGCAGCGCGCGGGAATCGTCCTTGCCGCTCTCCAGGATCCGGCGGGCGAGCCCGGCCTTGACCGTGATGGTGGTGAGGCTGTGGCCGAGGATGTCGTGCAGATCCCGCGCCAGGCGCTCGCGTTCGCCCGCCACCGCGAGCGTGGCGATCTCCCGGTTGGCCGCCTCCAGTTTCCGCACCGCGCGGACCAGGTTCGCCATGAAGAACATCGCCGCGGTGATCGACGCGACCGCCACGAGGTCACCGAAGTCGTCCTTCCCGATGGCGAGGTGGACGCCCAGCACCAGCAGCAGCGCGCCGCCGTCGAGGATCACCGCCCACGCCGGCGGCAGCGTGAACGCCAGCACCGCCGTCGCGTAGATCAGGATGTACGGGTTGTTGTCGTGCAGGAAGACCAGGGCGAGACCCACGAGCAGCATCAGCGCGGAGAAGACGTAGGTCAGCTTCCGGCGGGAAGGCCGCAGGCTGAGCGGGAACAGCACGTAGCAAGCGCCGTAGAAGAGCAGGAGAGCGGCGATCACCAACTCTTTCCCGTTCGGCCCGTCGGTGGCCAGATCGACCGCCGCGGGGACGAAGCTGGGCAGGACGAAGGCGAGGCCGAAGATCACCCACCGACTCGGCCGGGGACCCCGCCCGGTTCGCGGCGGCATGTCCGCCCACCAGTTCTCCCGGGTGTTCAAACCCGTCTCGACCCTGCCCGGGTAGTCGCTCACCGGTTCACCCTTTTCTCAGACCCGCGCACTGTCCTTACGGTAACGCCTGATCACCAGCGTCCCGAGGACCGCGGTCCACGCCGCCAGCACGCCCAGTGCGGCCGGGAGGCTCACCGTGAGCTGGTCGGTGACCACCGGGCGGACCAGTTGGATCAGCCAGTACGTCGGCGTCGCCTGGGCGAGGTCGGCCATCCACGACGGCATCCCGTCGATCGGGATCCAGAGGCCGCCCAGGAAACCCATGCCCATCATGACGATCATGTTCAGCGGCTGCATCGACTCCGGCGTGCCGAACTGGCCCAGCAGCAGGCCGAGCAGCACCAGCGGGATCGCACCGACCCAGATGCCGAGCACCAGCCGCAGCCAGCCGGCGGCGTCGAGGTGGACGCCTTGGAACAGGACGCCGACCAGCGGCACCACAAGCAGTGACGGGAGCGCGACGAGCATCGCCGAGAGCGCCTTGCCGCCGAGGTAGCCGGCGCCGGTCAGCGGGGTGAGCCGCAGCTGGCGCTGCCAGCCCGTGGACCGCTCGATGGCCAGTTTCGCGCCGCTCGTCATGGCGGCGGAGAAGGCGCCGAAGGCCATCATGTTGACCATGATCACGCCGGAGATGTTCAACTGACCCGAGGCGAAGACGTTGGCCTGTAACAGGAACATCAGCACCGGGAAGGCGACGGCGAAGAGTACGAACCGGGTGGAGCGGAAGGTGCGGACGATCTCGGTCTTGAGATAGGTCGGGTTCATCGGACGGTTTCCTCGGTGGCTTCGGTGGTCAGGGACAGGAACGCGCCTTCGAGGCCGACGGCGCTGATCTCGATGTCGCGCGCTCCGGGGATTTCGGCCAGCAGCGCGCGCAGCGTGACGTCGGAATCGGAACTGGAGATCGCGGCGCGGCCGCCGCGGAGTTCGAACCCGGTGACCGCGGGCAGCCCCGCGATCACCGGCTCCGCCGCCCCGGGCACCACCGCGCGGATCGTGCGTCCCCCGGCCAGCGCACGGACCTGCGCGACCGAACCGTCCGCGACGATCCGCCCCGACCGCATCAGCACCACACGGTCGGCGAATTCCTCGGCCTCTTCGAGATAGTGGGTGGCGAACAGGACCGTGCGGCCGGTGTTCGTGTACTCGTACATGGACTTCCAGAACTCGCGGCGCGTGCCGACGTCCATCGCGGCGGTCGGCTCGTCGAGGATCAGCAGATCGGGATCGCTCACGAGCGCGACGGCGAACCGCACGCGCTGCTTCTGCCCGCCGGAAAGCCTGGTGGAGCGCCGGTTCGCGAGGTCCTCGATGCCGGCGCGGCGCAACGCCTCCCGCACGGGCATCGGCTCGCGGTGCAGCGCCGCGACCATGCCGACCGTCTCGGCGACCGTGAGATCTTCGACGAGCGCGCCGCCTTGCAGCATCGCCCCGATCATCCCGTCGCCGACCGCGTCGCCCGGCTCGCGGCCGAACACGGTCACCGTGCCGCTGTCGGGCACGCTCAGGCCCAGGATCATGTCGACGGTGGTGGATTTGCCCGCGCCGTTGGGGCCGAGGAGCGCGACCACCTCGCCCGGCGCGATCGTCAGGTCCACGCCGTCGACGGCGTGAACGTCGCCATAGTGCTTACGCAGCCCGGAAAGCCGGACCGCCGCCCCCGCGGTGATGTCTTGTTCTCGCATGCTTCGAGCATGTCGCGCGGGGGCGTCGCGGCCGTGGGCCGCGCGTCATGACCTGAGGGTGACAGTTGTCAGGGGTGAGCCGCTGCCGAATGCCATGAACGGTCCGTTCCTTGCAAATTTTGCAAGGAACGGACCGTTCATAGCGTTGGTACGGGGCGGCGCGCACGGGCTGAAGGGGCCCATCACCGCATCCGATGCGGGGAAAGCTCCCTTCGCCCAATCGCGCGCTCGCGGCCGCTTCAAGTGTCATGAAAGGGCCGTTCAGGACAAGAAACGTCCTGAACGGCCCTTTCATGACACTTGACCCGACGGGGCGGGGCGCAAGTACGTGAAGGCCCCCTTCACTGCGCTAGACGCAATGAAGGGGGCCTTCACGTACTCCCGAAAG
Source organism: Amycolatopsis sp. WAC 04169 (assembly GCF_003947535.1). Taxonomy (NCBI): domain Bacteria; kingdom Bacillati; phylum Actinomycetota; class Actinomycetes; order Pseudonocardiales; family Pseudonocardiaceae; genus Amycolatopsis; species Amycolatopsis sp. WAC 04169. The sequence continues at coordinate 182,591 of NZ_QHJI01000013.1, forward strand.
CGGAACTCAGGCGCCGATCAGCCGGCCCGCCAGGTACGACTCGAGCTTGTCGATCGCGACCCGCTCCTGCGCCATGGTGTCGCGCTCCCGCACGGTCACCGCGTGGTCGTTGAGCGAGTCGAAGTCGACGGTGACGCAGTACGGCGTCCCGATCTCGTCCTGGCGCCGGTAGCGGCGGCCGATCGCGCCGGCGTCGTCGAAGTCGACGTTCCAGTGCTTGCGCAGCGCAGCCGCGACGTCGCGCGCCTTCGGCGTGAGATCGGCGTTGCGGGACAACGGGAGGACGGCGACCTTGAACGGCGCGAGCCGGTAGTCCAGCTTGAGCACCGCGCGGGTGTCGGTGCTGCCCTTGGCGTTCGGCACCTCTTCCTCGTGGTACGCGTCGACGAGGAACGCCATCATCGACCGGCCGACACCGGCCGCGGGCTCGATGACGAACGGGCGGAACCGCTGCTTCGTGGCCTGGTCGAAGAACGACAGGTCCACACCGGAGTGGTTCGAGTGCGTCGTGAGGTCGAAGTCGGTGCGGTTCGCGATGCCTTCGAGCTCGCCCCATTCCTGGCCCGCGTTGAACGCGAAGCGGTACTCGATGTCGACGGTGCGCTTCGAGTAGTGGGAGAGCTTTTCCTTCGGGTGCTCGTAAAGGCGGAGGTTGTCCGCCTTGATGCCGAGGTCCTTGTACCACTCGGTGCGCGCGTCGATCCAGTACTGGTGCCAGGTCTCGTCCTCGCCCGGCTCGACGAAGAACTCCATCTCCATCTGCTCGAACTCGCGCGTGCGGAAGATGAAGTTGCCCGGCGTGATCTCGTTCCGGAACGACTTGCCGATCTGGCCGATGCCGAACGGCGGCTTCTTGCGCGCCGCGGTCTGCACGTTGAGGAAGTTGATGAAGATGCCCTGCGCGGTCTCCGGGCGGAGGTAGTGCACGCCTTCCTCGGACTCGACCGGGCCGAGGTAGGTCTTGAGCATCATGTTGAAGTCACGCGGCGCGGTGTACTGCCCGCGCGTGCCGCAGTTCGGGCACGGCACCTCGGACAGGTCGTCCTCGGACACTTCCTTGCCCGAGCGGGCGGAGAAGTCCTCGGCCAGCTGGTCGGCGCGGAACCGCTTGTGACAGGAGAGACATTCGATCAGCGGGTCGGTGAAGACGTCCAGGTGACCCGAAGCGACCCACACCTGGCGGGGCAGGATCACCGACGAGTCGAGGCCGACGACGTCGTCGCGGCTCTGCACGACGGTCTTCCACCACTGGCGCTTGATGTTGTCCTTGAGTTCGACACCGAGGGGCCCGTAGTCCCACGCCGACTTGGTACCGCCGTAGATCTCTCCACACGGGAAAACGAAGCCTCGACGCTTGCACAGGCTGACGACGGTCTCAATGGTGTTGGCGGGCACTCCACGCTCCGAAGCATGCGGGGACGGGTATGGGCTAGAAGGACAAGACTAACCGCCCGTCCCCGCGCGACCTCCGGCGAGGTCGGACCGCTCAGGGCCTGCTGACCAACGAGGCGGTGACGATGCGGTTGTCCTCGTAACCGTCGGTCCCGCCGACGTACTCGCCACCGCAGGTGACCAGCACCAGCCGATGCGGCCCGTCCGGACCGAACAGCTTCTCCGCCTGTTCGGCCAGCTTCGTCTTGTGCACGGTGACGATCTCGCCGATCTTGTACACCCACTTGCCGCCGTCGGTGTCGACGACATCGACCTCCTGGCCGGTCTTGAGCCGCCACAATTCGTCGAACGGGCCCTTCTTGCCCTTCCAGTTCACATGCCCGGAAAGCAGGGAAGCGCCCTGGTCGGCGCCCAGTTTCGCGCCCCACCAGGTGGCTTCGTCGAGACCCTCGGGGATGGGGAGGGTCCCGTCCGCGGTCAGCTCCTTGCGGATCAGTTTCGCCGTTCCGCCGCCGGGGAGTTTGACCGTGCCGGGCGCCTGCCCGAGATCGGCCGGGGTCTGGGGCGCCTGTGCCGCCGAAGTGGTCGCCTGGTCCTGCGCGGCCGCGACGACCGGATCACTCTTTCCGGTGAAAACCACCACGGCGACCACGGCCGCCACCACGAAGATCGCGGCGCCGATGAGGATCAGCCCCAGGCTGGAGCGCTTCTTCGGCTGCTCCTCGCGCGCGTCGTCCACGTCGAACTGTCCCACCATCGGGTATTACTCCTTGCTCGCGTCTAGCCGGTGTCGCTAGACACGCGACGCGAGCCGAGAGAGGTTGCACCGACTTCAGGCGGGCGGGCCGGAAACGGGGGTCGCGACGATCACGCGGTTGTCCCGGTAGCCGTCGGTCCCGCCCAGGTAGTCACCGCCGCAGGTGACGAGGACCAGCCGGTGCGGCCCGTTCTGCGCGAACAGCTTCGCCGCCTGGGCGGGCAGGTCGTTCTTGTGCACCGTGACGATCTCCCGCACGCGATAGACCCAGATGCCGCCCGCCGCGTCGCTGACGGCCACCTCCTGGCCCTCCCGCATCCGCCACAACTCGTCGAACGGCCCTTTGACGCCGCCCCAGTTGACGTGCCCGGAGATCAGCGCCGTACCCGCTTCGGCGCCCAGCCGCGCACCCCACCAGGCCGCGTCGCCGAGCCCGCGCGGGATCGGGAGAACGCCGGTGGAGTTGACCTCGGAGCGCACGAGTCTCGCCGATCCGCCTTCGGGCAGGCGGATGGTTCCGGGCCGCTGCCCGCGTTTCGAACTGTCGGCGGGCAGCGCCAAGGGAGCGCCGTCCTCGCCGGGCGCGACCGCGGGTTCCGCTAACGACGACACCGGCTGTTCCGGCGGGATCCAGGTCAGCACGATCACGCCCGCGGAGATGGCGAGCGCGGAGACCACGGCGGACAGTGCCGCCTGCCAGGGCCGCACGGGGCGGCTACTTCTCCCGCACCGGAACGGGCTTGCGACGGCGGAGGAGCAGCATGGCCGCGGCACCGATCACGATGCCACCGCCCAGCAGGCTCAGCCCGACCACGGTCCGTGTCGAGTCGGCGGCCTGCGGCGGGATACCGCCCGCGGGCACCGTCCCCGGCACCGCGGGCTGCGCGGGTGCCGCACCCGGTCCGGTACCGCCGGCGGGCTTCGCGACGAAGTTCTTCGGGATCGAGCAGCTCACGCCGCCGAGCACGAGCGTCGTGCGGGCCTCGCGCAGATCCTTGCCCGCGTCGTCGCGCACGTGCGTGACGATGTCCACCTTCCAGCCCGCCACCGCGGTCACGTCGCCGTTGCGCCAGCCGTCCTGCCGGATGAGCTGGTCGAAGGCGGTCACGCGGGACACGGTGAGGTCGGAGGTGGTGTCGTCCTTGCCGATGTTCTCGTTCTTGATGACCGACGGCGGGCCGAGCTTGAGCCCCTTGACGTCGACGCCCGAAGCGCCGGACGGCTTCAAGTCACCGTTCTGGTCCCGCACCCAGATCTTGCCCACGCTCGTCGACGACGTCGTCTTGCCCGGCGACGAGCAGTCGACGGCGCTCTTCGCGCCTTCGAGCACCAGCACGGTGTTGTCGGCGGGCTTCGCGCCTCCGCGCCCGTTGTCGAGCAGGGCGAAGTTGCCCTCCGCGACCGCCGTCGGGACCGTGGTCTGCTGCAGCGCGGCGACCACGTTGTGATCGCGGCTGGCGATACCGGGCGGGAACGGGCTCTGAGCGCCGAAGCGGCCCAGGTTGACGGCCCATTTGTCGCCGAAGGTGTTCTCCTCGCCCTTGTCACGCGGGACGACGGTGCGGTCCGGGGAGAGTTTCGACAGGCCGGGCGTCAGCGGCGAGCGCTGGGTCTCGGTGATCAGCGATCCCGGGTTCCCGATGCGCACCGACGCCACGTTCGCGAACGACACGGGGCCGGTCTTCTCGTCGACGGCCTGCGTCGTCTGCGCCGAGGCGAGCCCCGGAACCGACGCCAAAGCGACGGCCGCCGTCGCGGCGGCCAGCTTCGTCACGAAACGAGTCATGTCTCCCCACTGCCTCTCCGGGCCGTCAAAGCGCGGTCGTCAGCGTAGAAGCGACGAAACGCTCCGCGACAACCTTGCACCGTTGGCGACCACATGCGAAGTGGAATGGTCATTTCTTTGCGAAGTCACCCGAATGGAGCAGTAACATCGCCGCCAAGTGGTCGCCCGGTCGGCGAACAGACCACCGGCGACGGGAACACTAAGATGGGCTGAGCTGTTACTGGCAATGACTTCGGAAATCATGATGGACTTGGAGGCGGCGATGGCTACGGTGACCCCGGACTCTGCCGCCCCGGGCCTCACGGAAGACCCCGGACCGCATTCGTCGGCCCGTCCCCCCGCCGAACCCGCGACGTCGGCCTCTCCCGCCGTCCTCGCGGACGCCGGTGACCTGCTCAGGGCGCTCGCCGCGCCCGTGCGCATCGCCATCGTCATGCAGCTGCGTAACGCGGACAGGTGCGTGCACGAACTGGTGGACACGCTCGATGTCGCGCAGCCGCTGATCAGCCAGCACCTGCGGGTGCTGAAGACCGCGGGTGTCGTACAGGGTGAGCGACGCGGCCGAGAGGTGGTGTACCGGCTGGTCGACGATCACCTTGCGCATATCGTGGTGGACGCCGTAGCCCACGTTCAGGAGGGGAAGTGAGCATGAGTCCGACGACGGCCAACAGTTCCGCGCCGGTGCCGGGACGCCGGTCGACGAAACAGCGGGCCGCCGTGGTCGAGCTGCTCAAGGAGATCGACGACTTCCGTTCCGCCCAGGAACTGCACGACGAGCTGCGCAAACGCGGAGACGGCATCGGGCTCACCACGGTGTACCGGACGCTGCAGTCGCTGTCGGAGGCCGGCGAGATCGACGTCCTGCGCACCGACACCGGCGAGGCCATCTACCGGCGTTGCTCGTCGCACCACCACCATCACCTGGTGTGCCGCCTCTGCGGCAGCACCGTCGAGGTCGAGGGGCCCGCGGTGGAGCGGTGGGCCGAGAAGATCGCTTCGGAGCACGGGTTCTCCGACATCAGCCACACCGTGGAGATCGTCGGGACCTGCTCGAACCACTGACGCCGAGCGCCATGAACGGTCCGTTCATAGCAAATTTTGCAAGGAACGGACCGTTCATAGCATCGGCGTCAGTACTCGTAAGGGTCCTTCGGCGCCGGCACCTGCCGCACCGAGGTGAGCGTCAGATCCGGCATGTAGCTGTTCTCCCGCACCGCGGTCCCCGGCACGACCGTCCCGGTGACCTCCAGCCAGGTGTCGTTCCCGAAGCCCGACACGCCCTCGCCCACCATCCGCACGGTGATCGGGAACGCGTCGGCCGCGCAGCAGCCGATCACCATCCGCGCCAGCATCGTGTTGCCCTCGTTGTGCACGACGAAGCCGGACAGCCGCACCGTCCGCCCGTTCAGCGAGCCGCTGGAATCCCATCCGGCGCGGCTGACGAACTCGTTGACCTCCAGCGGCACCACGTCTCCGGCGGGCAGGGGCGGGAAGGCGGCCGCGTTGCTCGCCGCGGCGCTCTGCGGCGCCCTGGCCTCGGTGCGGGTGACCGAATCGGCGCCCAGCGCGGGCGGCGCGACCAGGAACACGGCCAGCACCGGCACCATCAGCAGCCACGCCGAACGGGCGTTGTGCTCGTGCGCGTGGACGTCGCCGGACACCACGGCGGCGGCCCGCGCGGCCAGCAGGTCGCGGACGATCGCGACCGCGCCCAGCGCGACCATCACCGCGCCGCCCGCGATGATCCACGGCTGCTGCGCGGGTTTGACGTAGCGCAGGTAGTCGCCGTTGACGGTGATCTTGAGCAGCGCGCCGCCGAGCAGGATCAGCAGGATGTTCTGGGTCTCGCGTTTCACGCGCCACCTCCGAGGATCAGCACACCCGACACGACGGCACAGGACAAGGCGACCACGAACGTCACCGGGGCGAACCGCAGCGCGAAGGATTTGCCGAAGGTGCCGGTCTGCAGGGCGAACAGCTTCACGTCGATCGCGGGCCCGACCACCAGGAACACCAGTTTCGGCAGCAGCGGCATCGCGGTCAGCGACGCGGCGACGAAGGCGTCGGCCTCACTGCACAGCGCCAGCACGACGGCGAGCACGGCCATCACCAGCACCCCGAGCACGATCTGCTCCCCCAGCACCCCGAACCATTTGGCGGGCACCAGCACGTTCATCGCGGCGGCGATCATCGCGCCGAGCACGAGGAAACCACCGGCCTCGACCAGATCCGCCCGCGCCGTCTCGGCGAAGGTCTTCCAGCGCGAACCGTGCTGAACCTCGGGAAGCCGCCGCAAAGCCCGCTCCGCGATCCAGTCGAGCTTGCCCCATTTCGCCCACAGCCAGCCCATCACCATCGCGGTGGCGAGCGAACCGGCGAACCGGGCGAACACCATTTCCGGATTCCCGGGGAACGCCACCGCCGTGGCGACCAGCACCACCGGGTTCACCGCGGGCGCGGCGAGCAGGAACGTCAGCGCGGCCGCGGGCGCGACACCCTGGCCGATCAGCCGCCGCGCGACCGGCACCGACGCGCATTCACACCCCGGCAGGGCGACCCCGGCCAGGCCCGCGACCCCGACCGCCGCACCGGCCCGGCGAGGGAGCACCTTCTCCAGCACCCGCGCGGGCACGAACGCCGCGATCGCGCCGCTGATCAGCACCCCGAGCACCAGGAACGGCAGCGCCTGCACGCAGACGGCGACGAACACGGTCGAGCCGGTCCGCAGCGCGGGCACGTCGAACACCTGCTGGAGCCAGCTCTGCCCGAGGATCGCGATCAGCAGGATCGCGCAGAGCACCTCGATCGAGGTGATCTTGAACCGCCGGGCCGGCTTCTTCTCCGGGGCGCTTCTGGAAATGGTTTCCATGCGCGCGATGATGCCAGGTGACCCTGCGTTCCGGCGGTCACTCCCCCGCAGCGGAGCCCAGCAGGTCCGACCGCAGCTGCGACGCCGTCGAGACGACCAGCATGAGCAGCGTCCCGAGCGGCGAGGGGTCCATGCCCTCGGCCGGGAACGCGTACCTCAGCGTGATGTCGATGCCCTTCTCCGAACGCACCACCCCGAGCGTCCCGAACAGGCCCTGTCCGGCACGTTCCGCCGCCGAGGCCGCGATCGCCGGGTCGTCCGGCAGATCCCAGGCGACGACGCAGGTCAGGCTCAGCACGGTCAGCCCTTCGGCCAGCCGGGTCGCCTGGATGACGCACGGGACGTCCGCGTGCGAGAAGGTCAGCGCGCCGTCGTCGTCGACGTGGACTTCGAGATAGCGCTCGAGGGCTTCCCGCGCCGACGTCAGCAACGCCGCCGTGTCCGCTGCTTCGGTGGTCATGCGGTCCCTTCGGAAGCCTTGTCGACGGCCCCGCCGAAGCGGCGGTCCCGTTTCGCGAATTCGAGGCACGCCCGCCACAGGTGGGTGCGGTCGAAGTCGGGGAAGAGCGTGTCCTGGTAGACCATCTCGGCGTAGGCCGACTGCCAGAGCAGGAAGTTCGACGTGCGCTGCTCCCCCGACGGCCGCAGGAACAGGTCCACGTCCGGCATGTCGGGCTGGTACAGGTACTTGCCGATGGTCTTCTCGGTGACCTTGTCCGGGTTCAGCTTCCCGTCGGCGACGTCCTGGGCGATCCGGCGCATGGCGTCGCCCAGTTCGGCACGGCCGCCGTAGTTGACGCACATGGTCATGTTCAGCGCCGTGTTGTGCTTGGTCTTCTCCTCGGCGACCTGCAGTTCCTTGATGACGCTCGCCCACAGTTTGGGACGGCGGCCCGCCCAGCGGATGCGGACGCCGATCGAACCGAGATAGTCGACCTGGCGGCGGATGGTGTCGCGGTTGAAGCCCATCAGGAAACGGACCTCCTCCGGGCTCCGCTTCCAGTTCTCGGTGGAGAACGCGTACACCGACAGCCATTTGACGCCGAGTTCCACGGCGCCGCTGGCGACGTCGATCATCACGGCCTCACCGCGCTTGTGGCCCTCGATCCGCGGCAGCCCCCGCTGGTTGGCCCAGCGGCCGTTGCCGTCCATCACCAGCGCCACGTGCTTCGGGAGGAGTTCCTTGGGGATCTCCGGCGGCCGGGCACCGGACGGATGCGGCTCCGGCGCGCGAAGTTCGAATTGTGACGCCTTGTTCTCGCGTCCCCTGCGCAGCACCTTCGAGCCTCCTGATCGAGTGAAACCTGTGCCTGCGACCCTACTGCGCCTGCGTGCTGGTCTCCCGCGCACGCCTCTCCACCAGCGGCAGCGACCGCAACTGGCGCTCCAGATGCCACTGCAGATGCGCCGCGACCAGGCCGGACGCGTCCCGCCTCGGCACCGGCAGCGACGCCTCGGCCACCGGCCACTCGCCGTGCAGGAGCGCCGCGAGCAGCGTCAGCACCTCCGGGGAGGGGTGGACACAGCCGGGAACCCGGCAATCCGGGCACATCGAGCCCCCGGCGGACACGCTGAACGCCTTGTGCGGCCCGGGCAGGCCGCAGCGGGCGCATTCGGTGATCGCGGGCGCCCAGCCGGCGTAGGCCATGGCCCGCAGGAAGAAGGCGTCGAGGATGAGGGAACTGTCCCGTTCGCCGCTCGCCAGCGCGCGCAGCGCCCCGACGACGAGCATGTAGAGCTTGAGCACCGGCTCGCCTTCTTCGGCGGACAACCGGTCCGCGGTCTCGGCGATGGCGCTCGCGGCGGTGTAGCGCTGGTAGTCCGCCACCAGCGGCAGCGCGAAGGCGTCGACCGTCTCGACCTGGGTGATCACGTCGAGGGAGCGGCCGGTGTAGAACTGGACGTCGACGTGACCGAACGGCTCCAGCCGCGCCCCGAAGCGCGATGACGTCCGACGCACGCCTTTCGCGACCGCACGGACCTTGCCGTGCCGCCGCGTGAGCAGGGTGACGATCCGGTCGGCCTCACCCAGCTTGTGCGTCCGCAACACCACTCCGGTGTCGCGATAGAGGTTCACCACCCCGACATCGTCCCATCTGGGACCGACATCGGGGTGGTGCGCCCCGGAATCGAAATCAGCAGTAGCTGCCGTAGCAGCTGTAGGTCGACGCGCTCGTCGCCAGGATGACGGCGAAGATGATCCAGACGATCGAAAGCAGGCAGCCGACGCCACCGATGATCGTGGCGATCAGGCAGAGCGTCTTCGTCGACTTCGACGCGTCCGCGGCCGCGGCGTAGTTGCCCTGCATCTTGTAGGTGTTGACCTCGTTGGACTTCATGATCGCGAAGATCGCGATGATCCAGAAGAGGAAGATGCAGCCGATCGCCCAGCCCTTGTAGTCCTTGATGGCGTTGATGTCGCCACCGCCGCCCGGCATACCGCCCGGAGCGCCGTAGGGGGAAGGCTGGCCGTACGGGGCGGGCTGCCCGTAAGGAGCGGGCATGCCACCGGAAGGCGGCCCATAGCCAGGCTGCTGCTGTCCATAGGGCTGCTGCTGGCCGTAGGGGTTGGTCATGAAAGTGGTCCTCGTTGTTCTTTCGGCTACGGGTCGGGCTAGATGCTCGCGGCGACCAGGACGATCCAGAGAATGGAGAACAGGCAGCCGACACCGCCGATGATCGAGGCGATCATGCACATGGTCTTCGTCGACTTCGACGCGTCCGCGGCGGCGGCGTAGTTGCCCTGCATCTTGTAGGTGTTGACCTCGTTGGACTTCATGATCGCGAAGATCGCGATGATCCAGCAGAGGAAGATGCAGCCGATCGCCCAGCCCTTGTAGTCCGGGATCGAGTTGATGTCACCGCCGCCACCGGGCATACCGCCCGGCGCGCCGTAGGGCGCGGGCTGACCGTACGGCGCGGGCTGGCCGTAGGGCGCCGGCTGGCCGTACGGCATCGGGTTCGGGCCGGAAGGCTGGCCGTACGGCGCGGGCGTGGCGCCGGACGGGGGTCCGTATCCGGGCTGAGGCTGCTGGCCATAGGGCTGCTGGCCGGGGCCGGGCTGCTGGCCGTACGGGTTCGTCATCGGGGTTCCCCACTTTTGTCGCATTTGCCGGCGGGTGGATCCCGCCGGTTTTTCCTTACTGGTGCGGTGTTCCGGGCCCGTTCGGCCCATCCGCTCCGGGCAGCTGCTGCCTCAGCTGGTCCGGGGTGATCTTCTGCGTCGGCTCGGCTTCGTCGAACCCTGACGGTGCCTGCTGGGGCTGCTGCCCCGGGCGAAGGACCTGAGTCGGCTCGGCCTCGCTCAGGGCCGGCTCAGGCTGGGGCTCCGGTGACGGCGCCGCGGTTCCCCGCGGCGGCTGACCGAACGGCTGGGACGGCTGCTGCCCGAACGGCTGCGGCTGCTGGGGCTGCTGACCGAACGGGGACTGCTGCTGCGGCTGTTGTTGCGGCTGGCCGAACGGCGCGGGCGGCGCGGGGAACGGCGAAGACGACGGCGGCGCCGGGAATCCCGGCGTCTGGCCGAACGGCGCCGACGTGGTCGCCGACGCTTCGCCCGGCACGACGATGGTGCTGAGGATCTTGTCCGCGAACGTCTGCTTCTTCTCGTCCCACAGCGGCCAGAGGTAGCCGAGACCGCAGACCCAGCCGTCCAGGTTGTGGCACAGGTCCCGGACGAAGGCCATCAGCGGGCCGATCGGCTGGCCGTCGCTCTCGCGGACGAGCTTGGTGTTCACCATCTTCTTGCCGAGCGACTGGCCGGTGGTGCCCATCTTGATCCACCGGTTGTAGACGGTCCAGCCGATCCCCGCGAGGTAACCGACGCCGGAGATGATGCCGCCGACAAGCGAATTCGCGTTCGTGGCGATGATGGCGCCGATGATCGGAAGAACGAAGATCGGCGCGAAGTCGATCAGCGACCCGGCCGCGCGCAGGCCCCAGTGGGCGTAGTCGGTCCGCGGACCGAACGGGGAAGCCTGGCCGAACGGCGAGGCCTGCCCCTGCTGGCCGAACGGGGATTGCGGCTGCGCGCCGAACGGCTGGCTCGGCTGCTGGCCGAACGGCGAAGACTGCGGCTGCTGCCCGAAGGGCGAGGGCTGGTCGCCTTGCTGCGGCTGCTGCCCGAACGGCGAAGGCTGTTCTCCCGACGGCGGCTGCCCGAACGGCGACTGCGGCTGCGGTGACTGCTGCTGCCCGTCCCCGGATCCGGGCGGCGGCTGCTGTCCCGGCGGCTGCTGGCCGTAGGGAGTGGTCATCGAAATCCCCTCGCTGGTTCCTCGCCCCTGGAGCACTGGGCCTCGTGCGGCGACCCGGGCTGAATGTACGGCATGGGTACATACCGAGCAGACCGGTGCGCGGGAGCGTACTCGGTACCACCGACGATCCGGGCCTCGGCCCGGCACTCACACGTATAGCGAGGTGAACGGGGCGAAGGGCAGGTTACGGATGACGAACCAGACGACGAACACGACACCGAACGCGAGCGGCGTCCAGCGCCAGTGCAGCCAGCTGTTCACCGCGCGGCCGCGGAGCCTGCCGACCGCCCAGGCGACGGTGCTCCAGACGAGCAGCAGAACGACCACAAAGGACACCGCGTTGTAGTGCAGCGCGGCGGGAATGTCCCCGTGCAGCGCGCTGTAGACCATGCGCATGCCGCCGCAGCCGGGACACGCGATGCCCAGCAGGGTCTTGGTGGGACAGACCGGAAGCGGCCCGCCCGGAGTGGTGGGATCGCCCAGCCAGAGGACGACACAGCCGAGGCCCGCCCCGGCGGCGATGGCCAGGGGCGGTCCCAGCGCGCGGGCCTTGGCTTTGAACCCGCGCGCCGGGAATCCCGTGTAGACGGACGACGTCACGGCGTGAAGCTTCCCGCCGACGCGCCGATGATGACCATCACCACGATGAAGATGATGTACAGCAGGAAAAGACCGCCGGTGGCGATCGCTCCCCACATGGACCACTTCTTCGCGTCGTCGGCGGCCTTCTGGGCTTCGGCGTGGAAGCCCTGCGACCACAACGTCTGCACCTGGCTCGACTTCACGATCGCGACGATACCCAGCGGCAAGCAGCACAACACCGTGCAGAGGATGGCCCACACCAGGTTGTTGTCCGGCGGGGGTCCGTAGTTCGGCATGCCGCCGTAATACGGCTGCTGCGGCGGTGGCCCGCCCGGGGGCGGGTAGTTCGGGTACTGGTCGGTCATGAGGTCTCCCCCTCGAGCGCCGGGATCAGCGGTAGTTGTTCACGTCCACCGAGGCCGCGAACACGCCGAGGAAGACGACGAGGACAACGTACAGAACGATGATGACGCCACCGACGATCGCCGCGATGATCGACCACTTCTTGGCCGCGTCGGCCGCTTCCTGCGCGGCGGCGGGCTGGCCCTGCGCCCAGAGGGTGTTCACCTGGTTCGCCTTGACGATGGCGACGATACCGAAGGGCAGGCAGCACAGGATCGTGGTGAGGATGGCCCACACCAGGTTGTTGTTGGGCGGCGGGCCGGGGTTGTTGAAGCCTCCACCGCCCTGAGGGTCGCCGGAGTAGTTGGGCAGGCCCTGGTTGTCGGTCATTTACCGCTTTCCCTTCACGAATGAGATGTGGAACTGCGACCCGGGCGCGCCGCCCGATCAGCGATCACCGGAGTCAAGGGTTGAGACTCTAAGGTCACCCGTCCGGTTCCACACCATCAACCGGTCTCCGCGACCGAATCGAGACATTCCGTTCAGTCAGAAGCCCAGCCGTCGCAACTGACGGGGGTCGCGCTGCCACTCTTTGGCGACCTTGATGTGCAGGTCGAGGTAGACCTTCGAGCCGAGGAGCCCCTCGATCTGCTGCCGGGCGCGGGCGCCGACGTCCTTGAGCCGCTCCCCCTTGTGCCCGAGGATGATGCCCTTCTGGCTCGGTCGTTCCACATAAAGGAACGCGTGCACGTCGATCATGTCGTCTCTGCCCTCGTGGGGCAGCATCTCCTCGACGGTGACGGCGATCGAGTGCGGGAGTTCGTCCCGGACGCCCTCCAGAGCCGCCTCGCGGATCAGCTCGGCGACCAGGGTCTGTTCCGGCTCGTCGGTGAGTTCGCCGCCCGGATACAGCTGCGGCCCCTCGGGAAGGTGCCGCACCAACAGGTCCGAGAGCGCGCCGACCTGGAAACCGTCCACAGCGGACACCGGGATCAGCTCGGCGAACTCCATGACCTCCTGCAGGGCGAGCAACTGCTCGGCGACCTGCTCGGGTTTCACGAGATCCGTCTTGGTGACGACGCCGATCACGGGGGTGCGCTTGGCGATCTTCTTGAGTTCGGCGGCGATGAACCGGTCACCGGGACCGACCTTTTCGTTGGCGGGCACGCAAAGCCCGACAACGTCCACTTCGGACCATGTCGAGTGGACGATGTCGTTCAGCCGCTCGCCGAGCAGGGTCCTCGGCCGGTGCAGGCCCGGTGTGTCGATGATCACCAGCTGGGCGTCGTCGCGGTGGACGATGCCGCGGATGGCGTGCCGGGTGGTCTGCGGTTTGCTGGAGGTGATCGCGACCTTGCTGCCGACGAGCGCGTTGGTCAGCGTCGACTTGCCCGCGTTGGGCCGTCCGACGAAGCAGGCGAAACCGGAACGATGCGGTTCGGCCATCAGTTCAGCACCTTGCCACTGGGGTCGGCCAGGTAGATCGGGGCCTTTTCGGCGATGTCCCGCACCGCGTGCACGGACGCCTCCTTGAGCAGCCCTTCGGCGGTGACCACGACGGCGGCCTCGATTCCTTCGGCTCCGCTCGAAACGGCGGCGGCGACGGCGGCCTGCAGCGCGGTGAGCTTGAACGACGGCTGGTCGACCGTGCTCGCCGCGTAGGTGCGGCCGTCGGTGTCGCGGAGCGCGGCGCCTTCGGCGGCCTGGGTGCGGGCTCGCGCGGACCTGGCCAGGGTCACCAGCTTCTGGTCCTCGGCGTCCAGCTCAGGCATGTTCGACACTCCTGTCACTTTCATCGGGCTGCGGGACCCGGGTCCGGCGCCTGCCCTGGGCTGCGTCGGTCACCGCGTCCGCGTCGGCGGGGTGGACGACCACCGTGGTGATCCGCATCCGCCCGCGCCGGTCCTTACCGCCTTCGGCGAACAGCCGAAGCCCGGCGACCTCGGCTTCGGCCCCCGGCAGCGGGACCCTACCCAGTCGCTCGGCGAGCAGCCCGCCCACGGTCTCCACGTCGTGGTCTTCGAGGTCGATCCCGAACAGTTCGCCCAGGTCGTCGACCGAGAGCCGGGACGAGACGCGGACCGCGCCGTTTTCGAGTTCCTCGACCTCGGGGCGTTCGTCGGCGTCGGATTCGTCGGTGATCTCGCCGACGATCTCTTCGAGGATGTCCTCGATGGTGAGCAGGCCGGCGGTGCCGCCGTACTCGTCGACGGCGATCGCCATGTGGTTGTGCGAGACCTGCATCTCCTTGAGCAGGTCGTCGAGCCGTTTGGAGTCCGGCACGAAACTCGCCGGATTCATCAGCTCCTCGACCTGCCGCTGCGAGCCGCCCTCGGCCATGTACGCGGGCATGAGGTCCTTGATGTTGACCACGCCCACCACGTCGTCGACGGAGTCGCCGATCACCGGCAGCCGGGTGAACCCGGTGCGCAGGGCCAGCGCGAGCGCCTGGCGCACGGTCTTGTCGTGCTCGATCCAGACGATCTCCGTGCGCGGCACCATGACCTCGCGCGCGACGGTGTCACCGAGTTCGAACACCGAGTGGATCATCTCGCGCTCGGATTCCTCGACGACGCCGCGTTCCTGGGCGAGGTCGACCAGTTCGCGCAGTTCGACTTCGGAGGTGAACGGGCCTTCGCGGAAGCCGCGGCCGGGGGTGATGGCGTTACCGAGGACGATCAGCAGCCTGCTGAGCGGGCCGAGGATCGACCCGAGGACGCGCACGGGACCGGCGACGACGAGGCCGATCCGGTACGGGTGCTGACGGCCGAGGGTGCGCGGGCCGACGCCGATGATCACGTAGCTCACCACGACCATCACGCCCGCGGCGACGACGATGGCGAGCCACAGCGGCCGGATCCAGCCGAGGATGTCGACGGTGACCAGCACGGTGGCGGTCAGCTCGCAGGTCATCCGCAGCAGCAGGATCAGGTTGATGTGGCGGCGGCGTTCGGCGATGACCAGCGACAGCTGACGCGCGCCGGGGCGGCCGAGCCGGACGAGGCCGTCGGCGCGGGCCTTGGAGACCGTGCTGACGGCGGCGTCGGCGGCCGCGAACACCCCGGCGAGCAGGATCAGCGCGATGGCGATGACCAGCAGGGCCGTGGGACTACCCATGTCCGCGAACCGCCTAGGCGGGCGGTTCCTCGGCGGGCGCGGCGTCGAGGCCGGCGGTGCCGAGGAGCCTGTCGTCCGCGGAGCGCTGCGCGTCGCGCTTGTTGTGCGCGGCCACGGCCGCCTGGAACTCGCCGAGGATCCGCTTCTGCAGACCGAACATCTCGCGTTCCTCGGCGGGCTCGGCGTGGTCGTAGCCGAGCAGGTGCAGCACCCCGTGCGTGGTGAGCAGGTGCAGCTCGTCCATCAGCGCGTGCCCGGCCGTCTTGGCCTGGTCCTTCGCGAACGCCGGGCACAGCACGATGTCGCCGAGCAGCGCGGGCGAGGCGTCGGGCGCGTCGGGGCGGCGCGACGAGTCGAGCTCGTCCATCGGGAAGGCCATCACGTCGGTGGGACCGGGCAGGTCCATCCACCGCTCGTGCAGATCCTCCATCACCTCGAGGGTGACGAGCAGGATGGACAGCTCGGCGAGCGGGCTGACCTCCATCTTGTCGAGCGCGAAGCGGGCGGCCGACACGATGGAGGTCTCGTCGACGTTCACGCCCGATTCATTGGCGATCTCGATGCTCATGAACGGCGCTGCCCTTTCCAGCCACTGCCTTGATCCTTGCTGTCCTGCAGCGCCTGCCACTTCTCGTACGCGTCGACGATGTCGCCGACGAGCTTGTGCCGCACCACGTCCTGGCTGGTGAGCTGGGCGAAGTGCAGGTCCTCGACACCTTCGAGGATGTCGCGGACCACCCGGAGGCCGCTCTTCTGGCCGTTGGGGAGGTCGACCTGCGTGACGTCGCCGGTGACGACGATCTTGGCGCCGAACCCGAGCCGGGTGAGGAACATCTTCATCTGTTCCGGCGTGGTGTTCTGCGCTTCGTCGAGGATGATGAAGGCGTCGTTGAGGGTGCGGCCGCGCATGTACGCCAGCGGCGCGATCTCGATGGTGCCCGCCTGCATCAGCCGCGGGATCGACTCGGGCTCGACCATGTCGTGCAGCGCGTCGTACAGCGGGCGCAGGTACGGGTCGATCTTCTCGTTGAGCGTGCCCGGCAGGTAGCCGAGGCGCTCGCCTGCTTCGACCGCGGGGCGGGTCAGCACGATGCGGGTGACCTGCTTCGCCTGCAGCGCCTGGACGGCCTTGGCCATGGCGAGGTACGTCTTGCCGGTACCGGCGGGGCCGATGCCGAAGACGATCGTGTGCTTGTCGATGGCGTCGACGTAGCGCTTCTGGTTGAGCGTCTTGGGCCGGATCGTCTTGCCGCGCCGGGAGATGATGTTCATGCTCAGCACTTCGGCCGGTGACTCGTGGTCACCGGTGGAGAGCATGCCGACGGTGCGGCGGACGGTGGCCGGGTCGACCTGCTGGCCGCGGCCGGCGAGCGTCACGAGTTCGGCGAAGACACGCTCGGCGAAGGCGACGTCGGCGGGGGCACCGGTCAGGGTGACCTCGTTGCCCCGGACGTGGACGTCGGCGGCGAGGAGTTCTTCGGCGACGCGGAGGTTTTCGTCCCTCGAGCCGAGCAGGCTGAGCGGGGCGGCGTCGGGGATGGGGAATCGGGACTGGGCCGCTTCGGTGATCGCGGCCTCTTCAGCCTTCGTCGGGGTGACGTCCGCGGGAACGTCGGGTCGGGCGGCTTCACCCGGTACGGTTCCGGCCACGTGGCCTCGGGCCTACTTCCTGCGCTTACGCTGCGATTTTCAACGACAGTGACGGGTTCGATGTTACTGGTTGCGGGTGGCGGCACGCAGTCCGGTTTCCGCAGGCCGCGCGCTTCAGCGCCCGAAATGCCCCAGCTGCTCGCCGCCGAGCACGTGCGCGTGCACGTGGAAGACGGTCTGCCCGGCGTCACCGTCGGTGTTGAACACCACCCGGTACCCGGACTCCGCGATCCCCTCGATCTCCGCGACCTTGCGCGCCGTCGACGCGACGTCCGCGAGGAGTTGCGGGTCGCCCGAGGCCAGCTCGGCCAGATTGCGGTACCGCTTCTTCGGCACCACGAGCACATGCACCCGAGCCTGCGGCGCTATGTCCCGGAACGCATACGTCGTCGCGTCCTCGTACACCTTGTCGGACGGGATCTCGCCCGCGATGATCCGCTCGAACAACGTCTCCGCGTCACTCATCCCCCCACCCTATCGCCCACCGGGGGCCCACCCCTCGCCACGCCGCGACGGGGTGAAGGGAACTTTCGCCGCGTCGCATGCGAGGAAAGTCCCCTTCGCGTCCACGCATCTCGGTCTGGGTGGTCGTGAGTGGCACCGCACTCACGTGATCGAAGGCGGAACTCGCGTGATCAGAGGCGGAACACCCGAGTGCGGCCTCCAAGCACGCGAGTCACGTCCCTGATCACGCGAGTCACGCCTTCACTCACGCCTCGCCCTGTGATCCCAAGTCCGTGAAGGCCTCCTTGAGGGACTCTGGGTCCCTCAAGGAGGCCTTCACGGACCCGACCCGCGATCGCCGCAGCCAAAGTCCAGTAGCCATTGAAGGCACCCTTCGCCCTAGCCCGAAACGCCGCTCACGACCACCCCGGCCGTCGACCTCACCGTGGGCCCCACGGGGCAACACGCGGAATCGCGCCACGGCGCGACTTTCGAAGCACGGCAAGGAGCGAAGTACTTGCGATGGGGTTCGAAATGAAGATGCCGCGGCGCGGTGGGCCCTGGGGGTCGGCCCACCGTCGCCGCGGCTCCGCCGGACCGAGGGGGGAGGTGCCCGGCGGGGATTCACGCGCGCGACCGGGCTTCATCCCCAGTGGCGCGCCGAAACCGTGTGTTGCGCGTCAGTTAACGAGAGTAACGGCTGTTTGCGTGATCGCGCCATAACTCGCCGCAAATTAGTGGGGTGTTTTTTCACTTCCAGCGGTCGGTGAGAACCCCTAGCGCGCCGAGTGCCACGGCGGCGGCGGTGGAGGTGCGCAAAACGGTGGGGCCCAACCGGATGGCGGTGGCGCCGGCGTCGGTGAGGGTGCTCAGTTCGTCGTCGGTGATGCCGCCTTCGGGGCCGACGACGAGAAGGATGTCGCCCTGTGCCGGGAGTTCGATCTCGGTGAGGCGGGTGGTGATGCCGGATTCGAGGACGAGCGCGCGGGAAACGGTCTGCGCGAGTTCGGCGAGTTCGCGGGTGGTGACGGGTTCGGCGACTTCGGGGACGTGGGCGCGCCGGGCTTGTTTGGCGGCGGCGCGGGCGGTGGTGCGCCACCGGGTGAGGGCTTTGTCGCCGCGGGTTCCTTCTTCCCAGCGGGCGACGCTGCGGGCGGCGCGCCAGGGGACGATCGCGTCGGCACCGGCTTCGGTGGCGAGTTCGACGGCGAGTTCGCCGCGGTCGCCCTTCGCGAGCGCCTGGGCGACGATGACGCGCAGTGCGGGCGGTTCCTCGGTCCAGTGTTCTTCGATGGCGAGGGTGAGCGCCGCGTCGCGGCCCGCCTGGACGGCCTCGACGACGCAGCGCGCCATGCCGCCTTCGCCGTCGGAGAGCACGAGACGTTCGCCGACGCGCAGGCGGCGGACGGTGGCGGCGTGCCGGGCTTCCTCGCCGTCGAGGGTGGTGCGCCCGGAGCCGGGCAGCGCGGCGGTGAGGAAGACCGGCAGTGTCGTCTCGGGCACGGGTTACCGGTGGTTCTTGGTGCGCAGCTTGGAGAACAGCCCGCCGGGCTTGGAGCCGTTCGACGACAGCGAAGGCACGTCTTCGCCGCGCTGCTGGGCGAGTTCGACGAGGAGGTCTCGCTGGGCGTCGTCGAGTTTGGTCGGCACGACGACGTCGATGTGGACGTGCAGGTCGCCCCGGCCGTCGACGCGGCCCGACGACCGCAGCCGCGGCATGCCCTTGGCGGTGAGCACTAGTTCGGTGGCGGGCTGGGTGCCCGGCTCGATGTCGAGTTCGTAGTCGCCGTCGATGAGCGTCTCGATGGGCACCGTGGCGCCGAGGGCGGCGGTGGTCATCGGGATGCGGAAGTTGCAGTGCAGGTCGTTGCCCTGCCGGACGAACACCTCGTGCGGCGCTTCGTCGATCTCGACGTACAGGTCACCCGCGGGGCCGCCACCGGGGCCGACCTCGCCCTGGCCGGAGAGGCGGATGCGCATACCGTCGCCGACGCCCGGCGGGATCTTGGCGGTGACGTTGCGGCGGGCGCGGACCCGGCCGTCGCCGCCGCACTGGCGGCAGGGGTCCGGGATGACCTCGCCGAAGCCGCGGCAGACCGGGCAGGGACGGGCCGTGACTACCTGGCCGAGGAAGGACCGCTGCACGGACTGGACCTCGCCCGCGCCACCGCAGGTGTCACAGGTCTTGGTGCCGGTGCCTTCGGCCGCACCCGCGCCGCGGCACAGGTCGCAGACGATGGCGGTGTCGACGGTGATCTCGCGGTCGACGCCGGTGGCGCACTCCTCGAGGGTCAGGCCGAGGCGGATGAGCGCGTCGGAACCGGGCTGCGCGCGGCTGCGCGGGCCACGGCCGCGGCCGCCGCCACCCCCGGCGGCGCCGAAGAAGGCGTCCATGATGTCGCCGAGACCGCCGAAGCCCGAGAACGGGTCTCCCCCGCCGCCGCGGGCGCCGCCGTCCATCGGGTCGCCGCCGAGGTCGACGACCTTGCGCTTCTGCGGATCCGACAGCACCTCGTACGCGGTGGTCACCTCGCCGAAGCGGTGCTGGGCGTCCTCCGACGGGTTGACGTCGGGGTGCAGTTCACGGGCCAGTTTGCGGTACGCGCGCTTGATCTCCTGATCCGTCGCGTTCTTCGCCACCCCGAGAATGCCGTAATAGTCCCTCGCCACCGTCTTCGCCTTCTCCTTCTGACTTCGACCTCACCGCCGCGTTCAGCGGCCGGCGAGGATCTGCCCCACGTAGTTCGCCACCGCGCGCACCGCGGCGATGGTGTTCGGGTAGTCCATCCTGGTCGGCCCGACGACGCCCATCCCGCCCAGCAGCATGTCGTCCATCCCGTAGCCGATGGACACCACCGAGGTGCTGCGCATCTGCTCGTCCTCATTTTCCTCACCGATGCGCACGCTGATCGCACCGGGGTTGCGGGCGGCCGCGAGCAGCTTGAGCACGATGACCTGCTCCTCGAGCGCCTCCAGCACCTGTCGCAGCGATCCGGGGAAGTCCGAGACGTTGCGGGTGAGGTTGGCCGTGCCGCCGAGCACCAGCCGCTCTTCGGGATGCTCGACCAGGGACTCCACCAGCACGGTACAGACGCGGGTGAGGCTGTCGCGCAGTTCGCCCGGCGACTTCTCGGGCAGTTCGGCGACCGACGCCGCGGCGTCGGCGAGACGACGCCCCGCCAGCGCCCCGTTGAGCACCGTGCGCAGCCTGCCGACGTTCTCCTCGGTGATGACGTCCCCGAGGTCGACGGTGCGCTGGTCGACGCGGCCCGAATCGGTGATCAGCACGAGCATCAGCCGCGCCGGGGTGAGCGGCACCACTTCCAGGTGGCGGACGGCGGAGTTGGTCATCATCGGGTACTGGATGACCGCGACCTGCCTGGTCAGCTGCGCGAGCAGCCGGACGGAGCGGCGCAGGACGTCGTCGACGTCGGTGCCGCTGTCCAGGAACGCGGTGATGGCCCGGCGCTCGGCCGCGCTGAGCGGTTTGACCTCGGCTATCCGGTCGACGAACAGCCGGTACCCCTTGTCGGTGGGGATCCGGCCCGCACTGGTGTGGGGCTGTGTGATGTAGCCCTCTTCTTCCAGCGCCGCCATGTCGTTGCGCACGGTGGCGCTGGACACCCCGAGGTTGTGCCTGTCGACGATCGCCTTGGATCCGACGGGCTCCTGGTTGGACACGTAATCGGCGACGATCGCGCGCAGCACTTCGAAGCGGCGTTCTTCCGCGTTGGCCACCTGCACCTCCCTCGGCTCGTCCTCACAACGAGTTTACGGAAGGTGGAGTGCCCGGCGAGCCACCGGACTTCTTTGGGCCCCTCAGCCGCGCCCGCGCGGGGAGCGCCGCCGCGGCTCCAAGGGCTTCCGGATCACCCTCACCGACCCCCACCAGGCGAAACCCGTGACGCGCAGCACCGGCGCGCCCGCATCCGGGCTCCGTCGCCCGGTCCGGCGGCCGGTGCCGAATCCGCCCATCAGTCCGATTCCCCGGACGTCGAGGGCGAAGTCCTCGGGTACGACGATCTTGACGCCGCCCATGACCGCCACCGCCCTGATCGTGCAGGATCCGGTGATCCGGGCCCGCCGCAGATCGAGGCGCACGCTGCCCCAGAACGCGCGGCTGACGTGTTTCGACGGCAGTGGTCCGCCGAACCGCCGCGTGGTGGCGGACATGACGGCGAACGAGCGGCGTCCGCCTTGCTCCTCGTCGGCGGCGTGGGACAGGGCGAGCGCCCCGCCGGGCGACAGATCCGCGACGACGGGTTCGAATTCCGCGAACGTCTTGGCCGCGTAGACGGCGTCCAGTCTCGTTTCCAGTTCACGGGTGGTGATGCGTCCCGCACCCATGGCTTCGTACAGCAGTCGCGCGACGTTTTCGCGATCGGAATCGGCCACCCGCATCGCCGACCGCTTCGGTTCCGACATGACGGCGACGATAACCGGGATCGGCGAATTCCGGAAATCACCCGGCCGCCACTCGGAAAGCCATGAGTGAAATCAGTTTCGCCGCACTTACGGGAATGACAATTCGACGACCGGCCATTGACCGGCCGGCACCGAAAGGTCTTCCATCTAGCTCACCTGCGGAAGTTCCGACTCAACGTGGAGCGCACTATGACTTCTTCCTTTCGTCATGTCCTGATCGCCGCGATGACCGTGACGTTGGTCGCGGTGGGCGCGACTGCCGCGAGCGCGGAATCCGATTCGGTATACGTCTCCTCTTCACCGCTTCCGGCCGGTGAGAACGGTGACGTGATCAAGTCGCAGCCCTCGACCTACAACGGGGCGAAATCGACCCGTATCCAATATCTGTCCCGGGACAACAAGGACAGGCAAGTCGCGGTGAGCGGCACCGTCCTGGTTCCGAACAATCCGTGGACCGGTCCCGGCGAACGGCCGATCGTGGCCTACGCGCCGTTCACCTTCGGCATGGGGCCGGACTGCGCACCGTCGAAAACCCTCGCGGGCGAGGGCGCCTCGGACCTGGTCTCCGGTTTCCAGGGCAGTTTCGTCAACGCGTTGCTGGGCGCCGGGTTCGCCGTGGCGCAGACCGACTACATCGGACCGTGGGTGACGGGCAGCGGCGACCACCCGTACGTCGTCCGGTTGTCCGAGGCGCACACCGTGCTCGACGTCGTCCGCGCCGCCCAGCGGCTGCCCGGAACGGGCCTGCCCGCCGATGGCCCGGTGGGCATCGCCGGGTACTCCGAGGGCGGCAGTGCCGCCGCGGCCGCCGCCGAACTGGCCGCCACCTACGCACCCGAACTGGACGTCAAAGGCGTCTATTCCGGCGCGGCTCCCGCGGACAAGGCCGTGCTGTCGAAATCGCTCGACGGCGGGATGTACGCCGGGTTCCTCGGTTACGCGCTGATCGGCATCAACCAGGCCTACCCCGAGGCCAGGTTGATGGACCTGGCCAACTCGGCCGGGGCCGATCTGTTCCTGAAGGCCCGGCAGACCTGCACCATGAACGCGGTCCTCCAGTTCATGTACAAGCAGACCAGCTCGCTGACGAAGGAGGGCAAGCCGGTGTCCGCCTACCTGGCCCAGCCGCCGTTCGACGCGATCGTGGCGGAGAACCGGATCGGCACCGTCAAGCCGGCCATGCCGGTCCTGGTCGAACACAGCCCGATGGACGACGTCATCCCCGCGGCCGTCGGCAAGCAGATGGCGAAGGACTGGTGCGGCAAGGGCGCCAACGTCCAGTGGAAGGAACTGACGACCTTCACGCCGTTCTTCTCGCACGCGCTGGGCATGATGACCGCGTCCGGCGACGCCACCGAGTGGCTGAAGAGCGCGTTCAACGGGCAGGCGGGCGGCGGCAACTGCGGCCGGTTCTGACCCGCACCGAAGTACATGAAGGCCCCCTTCCTTGCGCCTGGCGCAAGGAAGGGGGCCTTCATGTACTTCAAGAGCGACGGGCATCAGCTGTTGCGCGGGAACCCGAGGTTCACCCCGCCCTGCGAGGGATCCGGCCACCGCGACGTGACGACCTTCGTCCGCGTGAAGAAGTGGAACCCTTCCGGCCCGTAGGCGTGGCTGTCCCCGAACAGCGAGTCCTTCCACCCGCCGAACGAGTAGTAGCCGACCGGCACCGGGATCGGCACGTTCACGCCGACCATCCCGACCTCGACCTCGTTCTGGAACCGCCGCGCGGCCCGGCCGTCGTTGGTGAAGATCGCGGTGCCGTTGCCGTAGGGGTTGGCGTTGATCAGCTCCAGCGCCGCGTCGTAGCCCTCGGCCCGAGCGACCGCCAGCACCGGCCCGAAGATCTCGTCGGTGTACACGGACATGTCCGGGGTGACCTGGTCGAACAGCGTCGGGCCGAGCCAAAACCCGCCGTCCTCGCCGTCGACCTCGATACCGCGGCCGTCGACGACGAGCCGGGCGCCCGCTTCGACCCCGGCCTCCACATAGGACTCGACGCGTTCGTGGTGGGCGGCGGTGACGAGCGGCCCCATCTCCGAGGTGGGCCGCATGCCGTCGCCGACGCGCAACTTCTTGATCCGCTCGGCGATCTTCGCGACCAGTTCGTCGCCGACCGGGTCGACGGCGACCACGACCGACACCGCCATGCACCGCTCCCCCGCCGAGCCGAAGCCCGCGGACACGGCCGCGTCGGCGGCGAGGTCGAGGTCGGCGTCCGGGAGGACGACCATGTGGTTCTTCGCGCCGCCGAGCGCCTGCACGCGTTTCCCGTGCCTGGTCCCGGTTTCGTAGACGTACTTCGCGATCGGCGTCGACCCGACGAACGAGATCGCCTTGACGTCGCGGTGTTCCAGCAGCCCGTCGACGGCCACCTTGTCGCCGTGCAGGACGTTGAGGACGCCGTCGGGCAGGCCCGCCTCGGCGAACAGTTCCGCGATGAACACGGCCGCGGACGGATCCTTCTCGCTCGGCTTGAGCACGACGGTGTTGCCGCAGGCGAGCGCGTTCGGCACGAACCACAGCGGGACCATCGCCGGGAAGTTGAACGGCGAGATCACGCCGACCACGCCCAGCGGCTGCGAGATCGAGTACACGTCGACGCCGGTCGAGGCGTTCTCGCTGAACCCGCCCTTGAGCATCTGCGCCGCACCGCAGGCGTACTCGACGTTCTCGATCGCTCGCGCGATTTCGCCCGCGGCGTCGGATTCGACCTTGCCGTGTTCGCCGGTGACGATCTTCGCCAGTTCGTGACGCCGCGCCGAAAGCAGCTCACGGAAGGCGAACAGCACCCGGGTGCGCCCCGCCAGCGAGGTCCCGCGCCAGCCCGGCAGCGCCCGGGACGCGGCGGCGACGGCGGCGTCGACGTCGTCCTGCGCGGCGAAGGCGACCTTTGCCCGCACCTGGCCGGTGGCCGGATCGAACACGTCACCCGATCGTTCGCTCACGCCTTCGCACGGTTTGCCGTCGATCCAGTGGTTGATGCGGTCGGTCACGGGTTCCGCCTTCCTGGTGCTGATGCCTGCTCCCGGTCGAGTCTGGGTGCGCGCGCCACACCGACGCCATCGTCAACGTGTACGGACTCCCGGTCCCGCCCGTACAGTCTGTCCCCAGCGTTGTCGAACCGGGTGGGAGGCCGATGTACCCGACCGTCGCCGAGGTGCTCGCGCTGCCGGTGCTGCGTCAGGGCAGGCCCCATGTGGTGGCGGGGGCGGCGGGGCTGGACGCGCCGGTCCGCTGGGCGCATGTCGCCGAGGTCGCGGACATCGCCCCGTTGCTGCGGGGCGGAGAACTGGTGCTCACCACCGGGGTCGCGCTGCCCGACGACGGTGCCGCGCTGGCCCGGTACGTCGGCGACCTGGCGGGGATCGGGGTCGCCGGGATCGTCGTCGAACTGGTCCGGCATTGGAGCGAGAAGCTGCCGCCCGCGCTGGTCGACGCCGCGGACCGCCACGGCGTCCCGCTGATCACCCTTTCGCGCGAGACGCGCTTCGTGTCGGTCACCGAGGCGGTGAACGGGCTGATCGTCGACGCCCAGGTCGACGAACTGCGCGCGGCCGAACGGGTCCACGAGACCTTCACCGCGCTGACCATCGCCGGCGCCGAGCCGGGCGAAATCCTGCGGGAGGTCGCGCGGCTCACCGAGCATCCCGTGGTGCTGGAGACGCTGTCGCACGAGGTCCTCGCCTACGACACGGCGGGCACCGACCCCGGCGAACTGCTGCCCGGCTGGCCGACCCGATCACGGCCGGTGCAGGTCGGCGAGCGGACCGGCTACCACCAGGGCGCGGGCTGGCTGATCACCGTGGTCGGCGCGCGCGGGCACGACTGGGGACGGCTGGTCGTCGTCTGCGGGGATCCGCCGCCGCACCGGCACGTGGTGGTCGCCGAACGGGCCGCGTCCGCGCTCGCGGTCCACCGGCTGGTCGCCAAGGACACCGACAGCCTCGAACGCCAAGCGCACCGCGCGATCCTGACCGAACTGCTGGCGAACCCGGTGCCGCCCGCCGAACTGACCGCGCGGGCCTCCGCGCTGGGTGTCCCGCTGACCGGACGGCTGCTGGTCGGGGTCGCCGTGCGGCCCCGGATCACGGTGACCGCCAAGACCGCGCAGTCCACCCCGGTGCTGCTGCGGGAACTCGCCGAGGCGACGGTGCTCGCCGCGCGGCACGCCAAGGTGTCCGCGCTGGTGGCCACCGACGACACCCAGGTGCGCGCGCTGATCGCGCTTTCGCCGGAGGCGGGGGTCGACGCGGTCCTGCGACGGCTGGCCACCGACGTCCACGAGGCCCGCGCCGGAGCACCCGCCGTGGTCGCGGTCGGGACCACGGGCAGCGGGCCCGCCGAAGCGCGGCGGACGCTCGTCGAAGCCGCGCAGGTCGCCGCTGCAGCGCTCGCCGAGAACGTCGAACGGCTGGTCCACCGGCTCGACGACGTCCGGTTGCGCGGACTGCTGCATCTGCTGGCCGGCGACGAACGGATCACCGCGTTCGCCGCGCGGGAGCTCGGCCCGCTGCTGAGCCGGGACGCCGCGCAGGGCAGCAGACTCGTTCAGGCGTTGAGGCATTACTGCGAGCACGGTGGCAACAAGTCCGCGGCGGCGGCCGCGGCGCACACCTCCCGCACCGCGTACTACCAGCAGCTGGCCCGGATCGAGCAGGTACTGGGCGTGCGGCTCGAAGATCCGGAGTCGATGCTCTCGCTTTATGTCGCTTTGCTCGCCCACGACATTCGAAAAGCGGACGACCACACGTCCGGGTGAGCAAATCTCACCCGAGCGTGGAACACAGTGATCGGGCCACGTCAGCCGATAGGGTTGATATGGCTTTCTTCGAACCGATCGGCGCCTGCGTGCTCGCGCTGGCCTGTATGGCCCCGGCGCAACCCGCCGAATCCACGTTTCAGCTGACCAGCCACGACACCAGGGGCCGGATCGGCACCGTCTCGCTCACCTGCGGGCCCACCGGGGGTTCCCACCCCACGCGCGGGAACGCCTGCGGCAAACTGTCCGAAGTGGACGGAGAGTTCGGCAAGCTCCGGCCGGAACCGCGGGCCTGCACCCTCGAATACTCGCCGGTGGACGTCTCGGCGGTCGGCAAGTGGCGCGGCGAACCGGTCACCTTCCGCACCTCGTACGCCAACCGGTGCGTCGCCGACGCCGAGTCGGCCGGCGTCTTCACCTTCTGACCGAGACATTTCCGTCGAGGTGACCGCCGGACCTCCCCCTCGGTGGCCCGGCGGCGCCGTTCACCGCCGCCTTGATCGCCCTCACCCCCAAGAGGGCGATCAAGGCCGTGGGTCACGGCTCAAGGACGGGTCAGGTACCGGCAACCGATCCCGTCCTTCGCGGTAACGGGGGTCTGACGCGCGAGGGACCGGCTCAGGTTCCATTCGCGCCAATCATCTTCCGGGATTCCCCGCACGACCGGTCCGAGCACACAGGACCGCAGCGGTTCGGGGAGCCGGTCGGCCGACGGCACCACGTCGGCGGAAAACCTTGACAGGTAAGTGGTGTCGAGTGTCTTGCCGTGCGCGAGCCGGTCGATGTTGCGGTCGGCGATGAACCGTTCCGGATCGAGCACGGCCAGCCCGAGCAGTGCCGCGACGGCGGCCCCGATGGCCGCACGTGGCAGCCAGGCCGACCGCAGTGGGACCAGCGATACGAGTACCAGCACGAAGATCAGGCCGATCCAGAGTTCGCAGACCTCGACCAGCAGCCGCAGCACGGTGAACCCGTACGCCTGCTGATATGTCCACATGCGATTCAACGCCGACGCGACCAGCACCAGGCTGAGCACGCTCAGCGAGCCGAGCAGCCCGCGCTGCCAGGCACGATCGGCCACCGAGGTCTTCGGTGCCCAGCGCAGCGCGGCGGCGACCAGCAGCAGGGTCAGCACGGTGATGGCGGACAGCTGCCAGAAGCCGCTCCTGGCGTACTCGGCCGCCGTCAGGCCGCTCGTGGCCAGCAGGTATTCGGTGCCGCCGAACAACACGACCAGGCGGACCACGACGAAGCTCGTGAACAGCAACACCAGCACACCCAGCGGCAACGTCCATTCGAGCCGGTGCGCGAGCCGTTTGCGCGGGGCGTCGTCGTCGGCGGGCAGCGGGGGCGCCGCCAGCAGATAGCACGCCCCGGTGACGGCGAACGCGGCCACCACGAACAGGAAACCCCAGCGCACGAAGGTTCCCGGGTTCAGCTCGGGGATCACGGCGTCGACGACGCTCGCGAACGCGGCGTCCGCGCCACGCAGCAGCGGGACGAACACCAGCAGCAGCAAGGCGCTCGCCAGCACCGGCACCAGGAACCTCGGCCGCGTCCGGCCTTCCTGTTTCTTTCCGAGCTTCCTGAGCCCGCGCCCGACCCAGGGGATCGAAAGCAGTGCTTCGATGGGGACCGCGAAGACGTCGTAGACGATCGTGTTCACGGTGCGTTTCCCGACCACCGCGAGGGATCCCGCGACGAAGGCCGCCAGCACGCACAACACGTTCAGCCAGACCGACGCGCGGAACATGCCGACGGCGAGCAGACCGAGCGCCGCGGCCGCCCACAGCGCGTTGACCAGCCGGAAGTGTGGTTCGGCGTCGCCTCGGGCGCGTTTGTCGGCGAAGTAGACGGCCACCGCGAAGGCGAGCCCGGCCACGAACCAGCCGGCCCCGGGGTCGTCCGGCATGACGAAGGCGGTGACCAGCCCGGCCGCGACCGCCGCGGGCAGCACGGAGGCGGGCAGCGGGACGATCGCCGACTTCGGCGGCACCCGTGGCCGCATCAGCACCGGCACGGGCGGTACCGGCGGGGCGGGCGGCAGGGGCTTGGGCGGCAGGGCTCCGTCGGGCATGGTCGGAGCCATCGTGCTCGTCGCCTTCGGGGGCGACGCGTGCGCCTGTTTCTCCTGATCTTCGCTCATCGAATCCTCCAGTTTGCGAAAGCACATACCGTTGGCCGTGTTCGGCCGCCCGGAAAAGCGGCCAGGGAGTTAAGGAACGGGGATCACGACGCGGATGACACAGCCCGGCCGTCCTTCGGGGGTGACGACGGCGATGCTGCCGTCGTGCAGGTCCACCACCCACCGCGCGATCGCGAGCCCGAGACCGGTGCCCCCGCCACCGGCCCGCTCACCGCGGGTGAACCGCTCGAACACGCTGTCCCGCTCCCCCGGCGGGATGCCGGGGCCCTCGTCTTCGACCTCGATGACGACGTCGGCCTCGCGGGCCTCCGCCCGCACCCGGACCTCTCCCCCGGCGGGTCCGTGCCGGACGGCGTTGTCGAGCAGGTTGACCACGACCTGGTAGAGCCGGCCGCGGTCGGCGACGGCGGTCGCGCCGGGCGGCTGGACGTCGACGGAGAACCGCACGCCGCGACCGGTGACCCCCGCTTCGGTGGCGACCTCCTCCAGCAGCAGTTCGAGATCGAACTCCTCCAGCTGCAAGGGGAACGCGCCCGCGTCGATGCGGGAGAGATCCAGGAGTTCCGAGACCAGCCTGCCGAGGCGTTCGGTCTGCTGCAGCGCGGTCTTCAGCGTCGCCGGATCGGGTTGGGCGACCCCGTCGACCAGGTTCTCCAGCACCCCGTTCAGCGCGGTGATCGGGGTGCGGAGCTCGTGGGAGACGTTCGCGATCAGCTCGCGGCGGCGCTGGTCCGAGGCGTCCAGGTCGGCGGCCATCTGGTTGAAGGCGTGCGACAGCTCGCCGACCTCGTCGCGGGCGGTCGCGCGGACCCGCCGGGTGTAGTCGCCCTTGGCCATCGCGCGGGCCGCGGCGGTCATCTCCCGCAGCGGCCTGGTCATCCCGTGCGCCAGGATCTGCGAGGTGACCACGGCCAGCACCATGGCGGCGATCGTGGTCCGCGGCGGCAGCCAGCCGATCTGCCAGTTGAAGAAGGCGAACGCGATCCCGCCCGACGACACCAGCAGGATCGCGAGCTTGAGCTTGATGGAGCGGACCGGGTCGAGCGGTCTCGGGAGCGCGTCGACCACGCGGCCGAGCAGCGGGCGGAGCTTCACGATCCCACCTCCAGGGCGTAGCCGACGCCGTGCACGGTGCGGATGAGGTCGGCGCCCAGTTTGCGGCGCAGCGCCTTGATGTGGCTGTCGACGGCGCGGGTGCCCGAACCGGTGCCCGCGACGTCCCAGTCCCACACCTCGCTGAGCAGCCGTTCCCTGGGCTGCACCGCCCTCGGGCGTTTCGCGAAGTGGACGAGGAGGTCGAACTCGATCGGCGTCAGCTGGGCCTGGGTGCCCGCCCGAGTGACCCGCCGCTGGTCGACGTCGATTTCGAGGTCGCCGAGCACGATCTTCGTGCCCGTTTCCCCGCCGTCGGCGCGGGCGGACCGCTCGACGCGGCGCAGCAGCGCGTGCACCCGCGCCGAGAGCACCCGCATCGAGAACGGCTTGGTGAGGTAGTCGTCGGCGCCGACGCCGAGGCCGATCAGCATGTCCGTCTCGTCCGACCGGGCGGTCAGCATCAGCACCGGGACCGGGCGGCGGGCCTGGATCCGGCGGCAGACTTCCAGCCCGTCGAAGCCCGGCAGCATCACGTCGAGCACCACCAGGTCCGGCTCGCGCTCGGCGTCGGTCTCGACGCCGGAAGGGCCGTCGTGCGCCAGGTCGACCGAGAATCCTTCGGCCCGCAAACGCGCGGCGATGCTCTCCGCGATGGTCACGTCGTCCTCGACGACCAGCACCCGGCGTCCTCCCAGTTCCATGGGGATGACTGTAGGCATCGGCCGTGGAGACCATCCGGGTGAGCTGTGGAGATCCTGTGGAGATGTTTCGGCCGGTTTGCCGGATCACTACGTCCGTGTGTGTGACGCACGTCATGCACCAGTGGCCTTCGAACGCAATCGACAGTCTGCGTTCCGACGCCATCAACAGTGAACAGTCTGCCAGTCCCACCCGCGCGGCGCGGGCGAGCACGATTCCGCAATGGAGCCGACGGCACGCGGTACGCAGCACGTGCATCCTGATGGCCGGGTGGAACTCGGCGAGGTCGAGTCCTTGAAGGACAGCCGCTTCTACAACGAAGAACTCGCCCCGGTCCCGGTCGAAAAGCGGACCTGGACCACGTACACCTACTTCGCGCTGTGGATGGGCATGGCGCACAACATCCCGTCCTACGCGCTCGCGGCGTCGCTGATCGCGCTCGGCATGGACTGGGTGCAGGCGCTGCTCACGATCACCATCGGCAACCTGATCGTGCTGATCCCGATGCTGCTCAACAGCCACGCCGGGACGAAGTACGGCATCCCGTTCCCGGTGTTCGCCCGCGCCTTCTTCGGGATGCGCGGCGCGAACCTGGCGGCGTTGCTGCGGGCGTTCATCGCGTGCGGCTGGTTCGGCATCCAGACCTGGGTCGGCGGCGAGGCGATCTACATCATCGTCGGGCGGCTGGCGGGTTCCGGGTGGAAGGATTCCACCGTCGTCCTCGGTCAGCACTGGACGCTGTGGCTCTCGTTCGGCCTCTTCTGGCTGTTCCAGATGCTCATCATCTGGCGCGGCATGGAGGCGGTCCGCCGGTTCGAGAACTGGACGGCGCCGCTGGTGTCGGTCGGCTTCCTGATCCTGCTCGGCTACGTGCTGGTCAAGGCGGGCGGTCTCGGCCCGATCCTGTCCGAACCCGGGAAACTCGGCTGGGGGCCGGACTTCTGGAAGGTGTTCGCCCCGGCGCTGATGGCGATGATCGCGTTCTGGTCGACGCTTTCGCTGAACATGCCGGACTTCACCCGGTTCGGCGGCAGCCAGGGCAAGCAGGTCCGCGGCCAGATACTCGGCCTGCCGACCACGATGACGTTCATCGCGATCGTGGCCATCCTGACCACCTCGGGCGGCAGTGTCCTCTACGGCGAGCAGATCTGGGATCCGGCGAAACTGGCCGACCGGTTCGATTCCCCGGTCGTCGTGGTGGTCGCGCTGATCGCGCTGGTGCTGGCGACCGTGTCGGCGAATCTCGCGGCGAACGTGGTCAGCCCGTCCTACGACTTCTCCAACGCCTTCCCGAAGAAGATCACCTTCGCGGTCGGCGGCCTGATCACGGGCATCATCGGCATCGTCATCCAGCCGTGGCGGCTCTACTCCGACCCGAATATCTACATCTTCGCGTGGCTCGGCTTCTACGGCGGCCTGCTCGGCGCCGTCGCCGGGGTGATGGTCGCCGGCTACTGGGTCGTCTACCGCACCAAGCTGCGCCTGCGGGATCTGTACACCGAACGCGGCGTCTACTGGTTCAACGGCGGCTGGAACTGGCGCGCGCTCGTCGCGACACTGGTCGGCGCCGTGCTCGCGGTCGGCGGCGCGTACGGCGGGCCGTTCCCCGCCGACGGGCTGATCCCGTTCCTGAAACCCCTCTACGACTACAACTGGGTCGTCGGCCTGGCGGGCGCCTTCGTCGTCTACCTGCTGCTGTCCCTGCCCGAACGCAAGCGCACCACCGAAATCGAGGAGGATGCAAGTGAGCGACGTGGTCCGAGCCGGATTGATCCAGCAGCGGTGGACGGGTGACAAGGAGTCCATGATCGCGAACGCGGTCGAAGCCATCGGCAAGGCCGCTTCGCAGGGCGCGCAGGTCGTCTGCCTGCAGGAGTTGTTCTACGGCCCGTATTTCTGCCAGGTGCAGGACACCGACTACTACTCCTACACCGAAGGCATCCCCGACGGGCCGACGACGAAGCTCATGCAGGAGGTCGCCGAACGCCACGGTGTCGTGCTGATCGTCCCGATGTACGAGGTCGAGCAGCCCGGCGTGTACTACAACACCGCCGCGGTGATCGACGCGGACGGCACGTACCTCGGCAAGCACCGCAAGAACCACATCCCGCAGGTGAAGGGCTTCTGGGAGAAGTTCTACTTCCGGCCCGGGAACATGGGTTACCCGGTGTTCGACACCGCCGTCGGCCGCATCGGCGTCTACATCTGTTACGAGCGGCACTTCCCGGAGGGCTGGCGCGCGCTGGGGCTGGCCGGGGCGAAGATCGTGTTCAACCCGTCGGCGACCAGCCGCGGCCTGTCGGAGTACCTGTGGCGGCTGGAGCAGCCGGCGGCCGCGGTCGCGAACGAGTACTACGTCGGCACGATCAACCGTGTCGGGGTGGAACCCTTGGGCGACAACGACTTCTACGGACAGTCCTATTTCGCCGACCCGCGCGGCCAGCTCGTCGGCGAAGCCGCGTCCGACACCGAGGAGGAGATCGTCGTCCGCGATCTCGACATGGGGAAACTCGCCGAAGTGCGGGATCTGTGGGCCTTCTACCGGGACCGGCGTCCCGACAGCTACGGACCTCTCGCGGAGGCGTGATGACCACCCTCATCAGCGGCGGGCAGGTGCTGTCCACGATGGGCGCTTCGGCGGCGGACGTCCTCGTCGACGGCGAGACGATCTCGGCCGTGGGCGCCCCCGGCACGCTGGGGCCCGCCGACGAGACCATCGACGCCACCGGGAAGTATGTCCTGCCCGGCGGGATCGACGCGCACACCCATATGGAGATGCCGTTCGGCGGAACGCATTCCGTCGACACCTTCGGCACCGGCACGACGGCGGCGGCGTGGGGCGGGACGACCACGATCATCGACTTCGCCGTCCAGGCCAAGGGCACCTCCCTGTTGGCCACCATGGACAAATGGCACGAGAAGGCCGACGGCAACTGCGCCATCGACTACGGCTTCCACATGATCGTCTCCGACGTCAACGACTCGTCCTTGAAGGAGATGCAGGCCTGTGTCGACGGCGGGGTCGGCAGCTTCAAGATGTTCATGGCGTATCCGGGGGTGTTCTACTCCACGGACGGCGAGATCCTGCTGGCGATGCAGAAGGCGCGCGAGATCGGCGCGACGATCATGATGCACGCGGAGAACGGCATCGCGATCGACCAGCTGGCCGCGCAGGCGTTCGCGGCCGGGAAGATCGACCCGGTGCAGCACGGGCTCACCCGGCCGCCGGAACTGGAGGGCGAGGCGACCTCGCGCGCGATCCAGCTCGCCAAGGTGACCGGCGCGCCGCTGTACATCGTGCATCTCTCGGCGTCGCAGGCGCTGGCGGCGGTAGCGGAAGCACGGAACGAGGGGCAGAACGTCTTCGCGGAGACGTGTCCCCAGTATCTGTATCTGTCCATTGAGGACTTGGCGAAGCCCGATTTCGAGGGCTCGAAGTACGTCGCCTCTCCCCCGTTGCGCGAGAAGTCGCATCAGGCGGATCTGTGGCGGGGGCTGCGGACCAACGATCTGTCGGTGGTGTCGACGGATCACTGCCCCTTCTGTTTCAAGGACCAGAAGGAACTCGGCCGCGGCGACTTCCGCGCGATCCCGAACGGGATCCCGGGCGTCGAGCACCGGATGGACCTGCTGCACCAAGGGGTCGTGGCGGGAGAGCTCACCCTCGGCCGCTGGGTCGAGACCTGCTCGACCACCCCGGCACGGATGTTCGGGCTGTACCCGCGCAAGGGTGTCATCGCGGCGGGTTCGGACGCGGACATCGTCGTCTACGACCCGACGGCGAAGCAGACCCTCTCGGTCGAGACACATCACATGAACGTGGACTACTCGGCCTACGAGGGCATGGAGATCACCGGCAAGGTCGACACGGTGCTCTCGCGCGGGCGTGTGGTGGTGTCGCCGTCCGGCTTCTCGGGCAGTACGACGCACGGGAAATTCCTCTCGCGCGACCTGAACCAGTACCTGAACTGAGGCGGCCGCCATGGATTTCGGGATAGTGCTCCAGACCGATCCGCCCGCGCGCGATCTCGTGCGGCTGATGAAGGCGGCGGAGGATCAGGGTTTCCGCTACGGCTGGACGTTCGACTCGTGCGTGCTGTGGCAGGAACCGTTCGTCATCTACTCGCAGATCCTCGCGGCGACGTCGTCGATGATCGTGGGCCCGATGGTGACCAGCCCGGCCACCCGGGACTGGTCGGTGATGGCGTCGACCTTCGCCACGCTCAACGACATGTACGGCAACCGGACGGTGTGCGGGATCGGCCGCGGCGACTCGGCGCACCGGGTGGTCGGTATGCCACCGTCCACTTTGGCCACGGTGCGCGAATGCATGCACGTGGTCAAGGAACTGACCGAGGGACGCGAAGTCCTGTTGCGGGACAAGCCGGTGCAGATCCCGTGGATCCGCAACGGCAGGCTCGAGATGTGGATGGCGGGATACGGGCCCAAGGCGCTGAAGACGGTCGGTGAACACGCCGACGGCTTCATCCTGCAGTGCGCCGATCCCGCGATCGCCCGGTGGACCATCGGTTCCGTCCGCGAGGCCGCTCGCGCGGCGGGGCGGGATCCGGCCGGGATCACGATCTGCCTCGCGGCCCCGGCGTACGTCGGCGACGATCTGGCGCATCAGCGGGAGCAGCTGCGCTGGTTCGGCGGGATGGTCGGCAACCATGTCGCGGATCTCGTGGCGCGGTACGGCGATTCCGGGCCGGTGCCGCACGAGCTGACCGACTACATCCGTGAGCGGCAGGGCTACGACTACTCGCACCACGGGCGGGCCGGCAATCCGTCGACCGATTTCGTCCCGGACGAGATCGTGGACCGGTTCTGCCTGCTCGGGCCGTCGTCAGCGCACGTCGAGCGGCTGGAGGAGCTGGCTTCGCTCGGTGTCGACCAGTTCTCGCTCTACCTGATGCACGACCAGCGCGAGGAAACCCTGAAGCGCTACGGCTCGGAGGTCATCAACCGCTGACACCCGCATTTCGTCCTCTGAATGCGGGAGAACGCATTCAGAGGACGAAATGCGTGGGGGTCAGGCGCCGAACCAGGTGGCGAGGGACTCGCGCAGGCCGTCGGCGTCGTCGCCGGCCCAGGCGACGTAGCCGTCCGGGCGGATCAGGAGGACGTCGGCGGGCCTGTCTTCGGCCTTCGCGGTGTGGACGTCGGCCCGGCCCTGCGCGAGATCACGCAGATCGGGCCGTCCCGCGAGGTCGAGCAGCACCGGCCGCGCCCCACGCAGCAGCCCGGCGACGCTGGTCGCCCCGTCGTCGGTCTCCAGCGCGAGATCCGGGACGAACCTGCCGGCGAGCGCGTGCGGGGAACCCGGCATCGGGTAGCGCGTGTCGGTCCCGGCCACGTGGGAGGCGAGGCGTCGCGCGGCCGACTCGTCGTCCAGCAGTTCCTGGAAGACCGCGCGGAGCGCTTCGGCGGCTTCGTCGTGCCCGCGCCGCAGCCCCACCTGCGCCCGGGACTGCAACAGCGCACGCGCACCGGCGGCGTGCCGTTCCGCGTGATAGGTGTCCAGCAGTCCTTCCGGCGCCCGGCCCTGGATCTCGGCGGCCAGCTTCCAGGCGAGGTTGACCGAGTCGGACATGCCGACGTTGATCGCCGTGCCGGTGGAGGGCAGCAGGTGCGCCGCGTCGCCCGCCAGCAGGATCCGGCCTTCGCGGTAGCGCTCGGCCTGGCGGGCGGAGAACTGGTAGCGCGAGAGCCGGACCGGTTCGCCCAGCGGGACGTCGCCGCCGAGCACGCGGCGGATGCTGTCCCCGAGTTCGGTCAGGGTCATCGGCACGTCGTCGTCGATCTCGCCGGGATCGTCCTCCGTGGTCTGGATGAACACGATCCCCGGCGTCAGCGAACCGAGCGCGAACACGCCGGTGCCGGTGCGGGTGAAGCCCGCCTTGATCCGGCCCAGCTCCGGGGTTTCGATGTCGCCGTTGTCGTGCACGGTCAGCCCTTCGGGGATCTTGACCTGTCCGATCCGGTTCACCTCCGGATAGGTGGTGCCGGGGAAGCCGATCCCCGCCATCGACCGGACGGGGCTGCGCCCGCCGTCGCACCCCACCAGATACGGGGCGGTGACCTCGTACGATCCCTCGGGTCCGCGCACCTCGGCGGTCACCGACACGTCGTCCTGGCGCAGCCCGACGACTTCGTGCCCGCGACGCACTTCCGCGCCGAGCTCCGTGGCGTGCTCCTCCAGCAGCCGCTCCAGCGACTGCTGCCGGACCGAAAGCGCCTTCAGCGGCGGCTCGTCGAACTGGGTGAGGTCGACGTGGACCCCACCGAAGGGGAAACGGTGCGGCGGCACGGGATCGGTGACGAGCCCCCGCACCTTCTCCAGCAGGCCGCGATGATGCAGCAGGTCCAGGATCTGCCCGCTGAGGCCGTGGGCCTTCGGAGTCTTCCCCTGTTCCGGCCGCCGTTCCAGGACCAGCGGGCGCGCACCGGCCAGCCGCAGTTCGGCGGCCAGCATCAGACCGGTCGGGCCGGCACCCACGATGATCACGTCGACGTCCGTCAAATCTTCACTCCTGTTCGGCCTGTTCTGGCTACGGCCGAGGATTCTGCGGCACCACCGGGGTCTTGCCGCAAGCCCCCCGGTGCGCTATATGTTGAACATGGAGGGGCTTACCCCACCATTTTTCCGGGTGCGCGCACCAGGGATCGTGCGTCCGCGAGGCGAGACGCTCGCCTGGTGACCAGAATCCGCGTCGCCGCCGCGCTCACACTTTCCGCACTCGCCGCCCTGACGATCACGCCCGCGGTTTCGGCCGCGCCGAAGGGCCTCGCCTGGGGTCCTTGCCCGGCCGGATCGCCACCGGGCTACGACTGCGCCGAGATCGAGGTCCCGTTGTCCTATCAGGACCCTGGCGGACCGCGGATCACGATCGCGCTCGGTCGTCTCCCCGCCACGGACCAGAAGCACAAACGCGGCACCCTCTTCACCAATCCCGGCGGCCCCGGGAATCAGGGCCGCTTCAGCAGGTTCCAGACGCCGTCCCTGCACCGGCAATTCGACATCGTCGGCTTCGACCCGCGCGGTATCGGCGCCAGCACACCGGTCCGCTGCTTCACGTCCGACGCCGAAACCGAGCCGCTCAAACGAATCCTGGGCACGTTCCCGATCACCGCCGAACAGGAGGCCCGGCATTTCGCCGACGCCCGTGAGGTCACCGCCTCCTGCGGCCGCAACGCCGGGCCGCTGCTGAACCACCTGTCGACCGCGAACGTCGCCAGGGACCTCGACAGGATGCGCCAAGCCGTCGGCGAGCCCCGCCTGCGTTACTACGGGCTTTCCTACGGCACCTACGTCGGCGAGGTGTACGCCAACCTGTTCCCGCATCGTGTCGGCGCCTTGGCACTGGATGCCGTCGACGATCCGATCGCCTGGTCCACCGGACACCGCCCGGAGGACGCGAACGTTCCGTTCAGCACCAGGCTCGGCGGTTTCCGCGACGCGGACCGT
This sequence comes from Amycolatopsis sp. WAC 04169, assembly GCF_003947535.1. Classification (NCBI taxonomy): domain Bacteria; kingdom Bacillati; phylum Actinomycetota; class Actinomycetes; order Pseudonocardiales; family Pseudonocardiaceae; genus Amycolatopsis; species Amycolatopsis sp. WAC 04169. The sequence continues at coordinate 220,381 of NZ_QHJI01000013.1, forward strand.
GCGCTGCAGGCCTTCCTCGACACATGCGCGGCCGACGTCCGGTGCGCGTTCCGTGAGCCGGGGACGGATCTGCGGGCCAAGTACGACGCGCTCCTCGACCGGCTCGAAACCACGCCGGGACCGGTCACCTACCAGGAGGTCATCCGGCGGACCCACCACGCGCTGACCGACGAGGCCCATTCGCCCGCGCTGGCGCAGTTCCTGCAGTCGGTGACGAAACCCGTCGCGGCGAAGGCCATCGCGACACCGTTCGATTCCGCGATGGGTGGCGGCGGGACGATCTGCGCGGACACCACGAATCCGCGTGACCCGGCCGCCTGGCCCCGTGCTGCCCGCGCGGCCGACCGGGAAGGCCGCGGTTTCGGTTCGTACGACACGTATCTCTCCCTGCCGTGCGCCTTCTGGCCCGCTACCGACGAGGCGCGGTACACGGGGCCGTGGAACCGGCCGACCGCGCCGATCCTGTTGCTGGCCAACGGCAAGGGCGACCCGGAAACCCCGTACGCCGGGGCGAAGCGCACCGAACGCATCCTCGGCAACGCCCGGCTCCTGACGCTGGACGCCTGGGGGCACGGCGCGTTGAACCGCAGCGCCTGCGTCGACGCGGCCGTCGACGCGTACCTGACCCACGGACGTCTTCCGGCACGCGGCACCGTCTGCGCCCCGGATCACGCGCCTTTCGACGCCAGGTAGGCCAGGGCGGTGTCCTCGTCAGCGAGCCCGTTCGACGACAACATGTCCGATCGGTGACGAAACGGGCGATTCCGCCGAGGGGTCGTGAGTGGCAATGGTCGTTCCAACCCTCATTGCCACTCACGACCACACAAAGCACCCAGCCCGGGCACCATGATCCGCACCTGCCCGCGGCGCATGGCTCCCCTCAGTCGAGCAAGGCCTGATACACCAGGTTCCTCAATTCGACCCGGATCGGGTAGGTCGACGACGGCAGCAACTGGGTGAAGAACAGGACCGTGATGTCCTCGTCCGGGTCGACCCAGAACGCGGTGCTCGCCGCGCCGCCCCAGGCGAACTCCCCGGCGCTGGCGAGCGTCTTGGCCTTCACCGGGTCGTCGAGTACGGAAAAGCCCAGCCCGAAGCCGAAACCGTCGTACGGCGCCTCGGAGAACCCGGTCCGTCCGCAGGTCTCCAGATCCACGCCGCCGGGCAGGTGGTTGGTCGCCATGAGCCGGAGCGTGCGCGGACCGAGCAGGCGGACGCCGTCGAGCTCGCCGCCGCGCACCAGCATCTGGGCGAACCGGTGGAAGTCACCGGCCGTGGAGACCAGCCCACCACCGCCCGAGAAGCACGTGGGCGCGACACGGCCGACGGCGCCCATCTCGTCGTGACGGAACGGCGCCTTCGTCACCGGATGCGGCACGTAGAGCGCGGCCAGTCGGTCGAGGGCGCCGGGGTCGGCCTGGAAACCCGTGTCGTGCATGCCGAGCGGGGTGAAGATCCGCTCGGCGAAGAAGACGTCGAGGGGTTGCCCGGAGACGACCTCGACGAGCCTGCCGAGGATGTCCGTCGCGACCGAATAGTTCCACTCCGAACCCGGCTGGAACAGCAACGGCAGCCTCGCGATCGCCTCGGAGACACCCGCCAGGTCGAGCCCGGGCGCGGTGCCGAAATCGAAGCCCGCCTCACGGTAGAGCGCGTCGACCGGATGCGTGCGGTGGAACCCGTAGGTGAGCCCCGCGGTGTGGGTGAGCAGATGCCAGACCCGGATCGGTTCGGCGGCGGGCACGGTCGCCTGCTTCACCGACGAACCGGCCGCGTAGACCCGCGGCTCCGAGAACTCCGGCAGCCAGCGGGAGATCGGATCCTTGAGGTCGACGAGCCCCTCTTCGACGAGCATCATCGCGGCGACCGACGTGACCGGCTTGGTCATCGAGTAGATGCGCCAGATCGTGTCGGTCTCGACCGGCAGCCCGGCTTCGACGTCGCGCTGCCCGTTCGCCGCGAGATGCGCGACCTTCCCGTTCCTGGTCACCACGGCCAGATACCCGGGGAGCCGGTTCCGGTCCAGGTACCCGTCGAAGTGCTGGTCGATCCGTCGCAGCCGCTCCGCGTCGAAACCCACCTCGGCCGGGTCGACGTCCACCTTCAGCTCGATCATGCGACCGAGGCTACGCGTTCCGTTCGGCCTGTTTCTCCAGTCGCCACGCCTCGTCGGTCTTCCCGATCCGCCAGTATCCGGAGATCGACAGCAGGTCGCGCCGCATGCCCCGGTCGTCCAGCAGATGACGCCGCAGGTCCCGGACGAACCCGGCCTCGCCGTGGACGAAGGCCTGCACCACACCTTCGCGCCACTCGAGCGCGCGGACGGCGGCGGCGAGATCGTCGCCCCGGCTCCGGTGCAGCCAGGTGATCCGCGCGTCGCCCTTGGTGGTCAGCGACTGCTCTTCGGCGGAATCCTCGACGAGGATGAACGCGTGCACGGGAACACCCGCCGGCATCGCCTCGAGCGAGGCGGCGATCGCCGGCAGGGCGCTCTCGTCACCGGCGAGCAGATGCCAGTCCGCCTCCTCGCCCGGCGCGTACGCCCCGCCGGGCCCGGAGATCAGCAGCTCGTCGCCGGGTTTCGCGGCGGCGGCCCACGGTCCGGCGACCCCCTCGTCACCGTGGTGGACGAAGTCGAGCACCAGTTCGCCGAGGTTCGCGTCGAAGGCGCGGACGGTGTAGGAGCGCATCCGCGGCCACTGCTCGCGCGGCAGCTCTTCACGGATCCGCGCCAGGTCGAACGGCTCGGGATAGCTGACGCCGGGCACCCGGAAGTGCACCTTGACGTAGGCGTCGGTGAAGTCGTTGGGCCGGAACGAACCGATCTCCTCGCCCCCGGCGACGATCCGGACCATATGCGGGGTGATCCGCTCGGTGCGCAGCACCCGCAACCGGGTCGTCGACACCGCTCTCCGCGCCTCGGCCATCCACACTCCCTCTTTGTGACTTAGGTGAACCTAACCGAGCGTACGCCTCTCCCCGCCCATCGGGACACCGGCGGCCGGATCGCTCACCCTGGTGTTCTGGAAGGACGCGACCCGCCAGCCGCCGGACTCCTCGACGAGGACGTACGTCAGCGTCGATTCCCGGCCCGGCACGGGTTCGCCACCCGAGAGCGAGGACCCACCGCCGGACACGACGATCGCGACGTCCGGCCGGACGAACCGGACCTTGGGCTCGCCGCCGCCCGAGACCAGTTTCGACCCGCGGAGCGGCCCCTCGAACAGGGCACGGTGCGCGCTTTCGATGGTCGCGCGGCCCGGCATGTTCATGCCGAAGAAGGTCACGTAGTCGGCGTCTTCGGTGAAGTGCGAGGCGTATGCGGCCGCGTCGCCCGCGTTCCAGGCGTCGGCGAGCTCGCCCAGCACGGCCAGCACTTCGTTCTGTCGATCGGTCATGGCTTCCTCCAGTTAGACGAACGCTGTTCGTTTGACGAACACCGTTCTACAGACGAACGCTGTTCGCGTCAAGTAGAGTTCCCGGCGAACCCCGGATCAGGAGGCGAACGAAGTGAGCAGGCCCCGGCGTCGCGCCGAGAAACCCGTGCTGTCCCAGGAGCTCGTGGTGAAGACGGCACTGGACCTCCTCGCCCGTGAAGGGCTGGAGGCAGTGAGCATGCGGTGTGTGGCCAAAGCGCTGGAGACCGGCCCGGCGTCGCTCTACGCCCATGTCGCGAACAAGGAAGAGCTCCACGAGCTGATGGTCGACCACGTGCTCGCCTTCGGCCCGTTCCCCGAACCCGACCCGGATCGCTGGGTCGAACAGGCGAAGGATCTGCTGCGCGACAACGTGCGCGCGCTGACGTCGGTCCCCGGGATCGCCAAGATCGCGTGGGCCATCCCCGTCCCGGTCGGCGCGAACGCCCTGCAGCAGGCCGAAGCGATGCTCGCGGTCCTGCGCGCCGGCGGCCTCGACCTCAAGCGGGCGCTGTTCGCCGCCGACGCTTTATGGCTCTACGCCAAGGCTTTCGCCTACGAAGGCGCCGGCTGGCAACACGGCGACATCGACCTCGCCGAGCAGGAACAGCGCGGCAGGCGGATGGTGGAGTACATGACGTCGTTCCCGCCCGGGGCCTTCCCGAACCTGCTGGGCGCGGGCGAGTACTTCACCGCGGAGACCGCGCAGGAGCGGTTCGAGTTCGCCATCGACCTCTTCCTGCGCGGCTTGGCCTCCGCGCCTCGTGAGGCTTAGAGCAGCGCGACCGCGGCCGCGTACTGCGGCACCAGATGCGCCCCGAGCGAGGCCTTCATCTCGGACATCTTCTTGCCGAACACCACCTGCGGCCGCCCGGCCCCGATCGCCCAGCGCACCACTTCGCCGTAGAAGTGGAAGTACAGATTGGGCCGCCCGCCGAGTTCCGGCGGCAGCGCCGCCCAATGCCGCGCGACCGGCAGCGCCGGGTGGTCGAGCAAGGTCGCGATGGCGATCGCGCGACCGGTGGCGATCTCGCGGTACTCGATGACGTGCACGTCCGGCTGCCGCAGCAGCGCGCCGACGTAACCGACGAACGCCGGCAGCGGCACGATCGGCACATCGTGGTGTTTGGTTTCGTTGTACCGCAACAGTTCCGCGATCTCGACCGGATCGGCCTCGGCACCCGGCCGCACGCGCACCGCGAGCGACGGATCGGCCTCGACGGTGCGGAAGATCTTGCGCAGGTTCTGTTTGCGCTTCCTGGCCAGCGAGTGCATCCAGTCGTCCCGGCTCGAGAACGGCGAGACGTCGAGGACGGCCACGTCCTCCGTCCGGCGCACCATCTTCAGGCCGCGGACACTGTCCACTCCGGACTCTCCGACCTGACGCACCAGCAGTGCGCGCAGGCCGAGGCCGAGTTCCGCGCGCATGGCGGGGACGAAGGTGTCCAGCAGCCTGCCGACGCCGCCGTCGCCGTCCTCGCCGTCGAACCACCAGCCCGGCATCGCCCCCGCGCCCGGGGAGCGGACGTCGAGCCCGCCGAGCCGCCCCCGTCCCGCCGTGCGGGCGAACCGGTGCCGCCGGGTGAGTCCGGTGACCCACGCGGAGCTGACCACGCCCCGCGGTTCGCCGTCTTCGAGCAGGATCGTGACCGGCTGTTCGGTGCGCGCCGCCCAGGACTGGGTGGTGAGCACCTCCCAGCTCCAGTCCGCACGCAGTCCCGCCTTGTCCCGCAACGCTTTCCAGTACGCGGGTTCCGGGTCACGGCGGGGGTCCAGCACCTCGATCACCATCGCGTCACCGGTCTCGGCACGATGACCCCGAGCAGCGGGACCGGCTGGAAACCGAGCGTCGCCTTCAGATCGGTCAGGCCCCGGCCCATGGACAGGGACTTCCGGTTGCCCTCGATCATGTAACGCACGTTCCGGACGACGGCCTCGAAGTAGAGGTGCTTCGGCCGTCCCTCCTCCGGCGCGAGCGCGGCCCAATGCTGGTGCAGCGGCGCGACGGGGTGGTCGAGCACGTTGGTGAACGCGAGCAGCCTGCCTTCGCCGTCGTGGTAGGTCGAGGTGATCACGTCCGGTCTGCGCACGAGTTCGCCGAGGTATTCGGCGGTGACCGGACCGCGCCGGTCGAACTTCACCGGTCCCATCCGCTCGCGGTGCTCCCGCAGCAGGGTCGCCAGTTCCAGGGCGTCGAGGTCGGTGCGGGCGGCTTCGGTGCGGACGATCACGTCCGGGTCGGCGGCGATCTTCTTCGACTGGCCGCGCAGGCTCAGCCGCCTGCTGCGGCGCAGCGACGCGAGCCAGCCGTCGACGTCGACGAACCGGTTCTCCAGCACCGATGTCGGCATCGTGTCGCGAACGGGCCTGCCCCGTCCGGTCAGCATGGCGAGCGACTCCGGCTCGACGGTCCGGTAGAGCACGCCGACGCACCCGGGCCCGGTGAAGCGGCAGACGGCCCGCTCGAACCGGCGCATGATCTCCCGCCGGTCGGCCGCGTCGAGGCCGTCGGCGAACAACCACGGCGGATATCCGGAAAGCCACGCGTGCTGCACCTCGACCCAGCGCGGTCCCAGCCGGGCCACGCCGCGCACGGCGCCGGGGCCGTCCGGGGAGATCGGGGCGCACAGCATCGCCAGCACCGCGGCGACGATCTCGCCGCCGTCGCTGATCACGGTGAGCACGTTGGGGCTGCGCGAGAACCGGGACTCCACCCGCAGCAACCCGTAGTCCCACGGGACCGGGGCCTGCTGCGCGGCGAGGAATCCCGCCCAGCCCTCGGGTTCCGGGTCGGTCCGCGGGTCGAGTACCCGCACGTCCCAGGTCATCGGCCCAGCACCGGTCTCGGTACGGCGACCGACACCAGGGACCTGGTGCCGAAGCCGAGCGGGGTCTTGTTCTCCAGCATCGCCCGGCCCGCGGTCAGTTCGGGGCGCCGATGCGTGATCATGTGCTCCACTCCCCTGGCGTAGAAGTCGACATAGAGCCCTTTCCGTCCCCCTGCCGCGCTCGGCAGCGCGGCCCATTGGTGCAGCGCACAGCCGTCGTCGGCGTCGAACACCGTGCCGAAACCCAGCAGCCGCCCGGATCCGTCCCGGTAGGTACGGGTGAGGACGTCCGGGCGGCGGATCAACGCGTCCAGATAGGACGGTGCGATCGGGCTCCGGGTGTCCATGTGCAGCCCGCCGAACCGCGACCGTTGCCCGCCCGCCCAGGCCCGGTCGTCCTGCCTGCTCCGGTGGGCGTTGAGCAGCACGGCGAGCTCGTGGCAGTCCAGGTCCCGGCGGGCGGTGGCCGCCTCGGTGTGCAGGTCCCCGTCTGCCCGCAGTTCGTACAGTGTCTTCCGGGTCTCGTCGCCCAGTGCCCGTTCCCAATCGTCCACAGTGGAATACTCGTTGGCCAGCACGGCCGCCGGGTCGATCTCCCGGGACATCCGGCCTCGGCCTTCCAGCGCCGGGAGGAGCTCCGGGTTCATCGCGCGGTAGACCAGGCCCAGCAGTCCCGGGCCGAGGTGGGCGCACAGTGCCTGTTCGAACCGGCGGACCACTTCCCGCCGCTCGGCCTCGTCGAGCCGCTCGTCGAGCACACCGGCGGGATAGCCGCTGAGCTGCCAGAGGTAGGCCTCGGCCCAGCGCGGACGGAACCGTCCGCCGAAGACGGACAACGGCGCGAAGTCTCCCGCCCGCCAGCTTCGGCACACCATCACGGTGAACGCGCCGACGATCGTCCCGTTGCGGCGGAGCACCGCGAGCACCGCGGGATTCTTCGCCATCCAGGCTTCCCGGCGCAGGACGTCGTACTCCCAGACCGGCCACAACTTCGCCCGCCGCCGGAAGCCACTCCAGCCTTCGGGTTCGGCCGCGGTCCTCGGATCGAGCACGTCGACCTCGAACACGGTGCTTCTCGCCGTCGCCTTCGTCGTCCCCATCACGTGAGCACGACCGGCGTCCCGTGTCGCGGGCACGGCGCGATCTCACCGCGGACGCCACCGGCCGGGAGCACGTCCACGAACCGCGGGGAGTCCTGGCGCAGCAGGGTGAACGCGAGACCGCCCGTCGTCGGGCGCGCGTAGACGCGGGGCCAGTCGAGATGCCAGCGGCCGCATTCCTCGATCGCGCCGAGGTAACCCAGCGCCGGATCGTGGAGTACCCCGTACGGGCCGGAGTCCAGTGTGTCCAGTTCCCGTCGCGGTACGGATTCGACCCGGTACGCACGGTCTTCGGGCAAGGCCGCGGCGAAGGCGGCCAGTTGCTTGTCGTCGCCGACCGCGAGCACGCGACGGCCGCGGCGAAGCGCGGAGGACAGTTCGGCCAGCACGCTGGGCCCCGGGACGTCGGGATCCACCACACAGCACCGGACGCCGCGCGGCAGGTCCGACGGCGGCCGCACCCCGTCGCCGCCGAGCACGACGACCAGCGCGTCCCCGCTCACCGAACGTGCCTTACGCAGCACGGGACCCAGGCCCCGGCTCGGCTCGATCCGTTGCGCGCCACCGGCGAGCGGGACCAGGTCGACGATCTTGTGCACCGCCTCGGCCAGTGGCGCCGCGCCGGAATCCGTCCCGGTGCGACCCGACACCAGCACGGGATCCGTTCTGCCGTCGAGAGCCCAGCGTTCCCGGTAGAACGGCACCGTCGCGAAGGCCGACCGCACGGACCGCCGATAGGCAGCCCGCCAGGCAGCACTCACCCCCACAGTCCACATGGCGCGCAAGCCTGCGTCATCGACGCCGGTTTGGGAATACCCCGCGCCGGGTTCATCCGGTTTTCGGCCGACTTCCCACCTTTTCGACTGAGCTGAAAGGACGAACTTGCGGAATCCGCTGGCGGGAACAAAGCGAGTCTGCCTATAACACGGGAACTTTCGAGCCGGCACGACCTGCCGGACACCTGGGGCCAAGGGGACTCATGAACCGTGAAAACACAACGCGTGACGCTACGAACACAATAGCGCACACACCGCAGGGATTCGCCAGATGAGCTGGCCGACCCCCGGCCCGGTGGAAAGTGGACTCACCGTAGTCGTCCCGTGCTTCAACGAAGTCGACAACGTCGAGCCCTCGTACCGGGAGATCGTCGCCGAGTTGGGAAATCTCCCCCTCGAACTGCTCTATGTGGACGACGGGAGCACCGACGGGACGCTGGACGTCATCCGGGCGCTCGCGCACACCGACCCCCGGGTCCGGTACCTGTCCTTCACCCGGAACTACGGGTTCGAAGCGGCTTTTTCCGCCGGTTATCGGTACGCGGGAAAGCCCTGGCTTCTGCACATGGACGCCGATCAACAGTTCCCGGCTTCCGAAGTGGAGAAATTGATCATCGCCGCCGAGGCGGGCAACGACGCCGTTTTCGGTGTTCGCACCAATAGGCAAGACCCCTTACCAAGACGCTGGGGTACCGCCGCCTTCCATTTCCTCGGCCGCCGCGTCCTGCGCATCGAGATCCCGCCCGGCGCGACGGCGTTCCGCCTGGTGCGCACGGAGCTCGCGCGCAAGATCGTCGATCTCCGCCTGGGCACCCCGTACTTCCTCGCCACCGTGCCGAGGCTGACCAGCCGTTACACCACCGTCCAGGTGGCACACCGGGCCCGCGAACGCGGCGAGTCCAAGGTGGGCTTCGGTTTCCTTTCCTCGCACGCCATCGAGTTGTTCGTCGGCTTCACCCGGCGGCTGACGACGATGGCTTCGACCACGGCGGTGCTGACCGCGGTGATCTCGGTGCTCGCCGGGATCGCGGCCGCCACCGGGCTTCTCGGGCTGACCGCCGCGTCGACGCTGACGTTCGTCATGTTCTCCGTGCTGCTGACCGTGCTCGCGTTGTCCGTCCGCTACCTGGTCGTGGTCGGCGCGGGGCAGGCACGGCCACGGCAGTTCTACATCAGGGAAGCCAACTTCCCGGTCGACGAGGACGACCGGCTCTACGCCTCGGCCATGGCCGAGATCCATCCTGGGGAAAGGCAAGCGGGAGTGAAGAACACCGAAGACACGGCGGCGGTACGGAGCCTGGTGATCCTGGGCGGCGCCGACGGTTCGGTCAGCACGTACCACCGGGCACGGGAGCTCGGTTTCCGCACCATCTGCGTGGATGTCCGCGCGAGCGCGCCCGCGGTGGCGCTGGCCGACGAGTTCGTCCAGGTCAGCGTCCGCGCGCCGGAACAGATCGCGGCGGCGCTCGACGGGCGGGACGACATCGCCGGGGTGCTCTGCCCGGCCAGCGACGTCGGGCTTCCCGCGCTCGCCTGGCTCACCCGGCACTGGAACCTGCCCGACCCGTTGCCCGAAGCCGCCGTCGCCGCGTCCGTCGACAAGTCGGTCTTCCGTGAACTCTGCGACAGGCTGCGTCTGCCGACCTACCGCAGCGTCGGCGGGAAGCCCGGCCCGGACCTCGCACTCGCCGCGCAGCAACTGCGGTTCCCGACGCTGGTGAAACCGGTCGACTCGTCCGGGAGCCGAGGTGTCATCTCGTGCGCGAGCCCCGGCGGTCTCACCACCGCGTTCTCCGACTCACTCGCGTTCTCGCCGTCCGGCAAGCTGGTCGTCGAGGAGCACCTCGACGGCTCGCACTACACGATCGAAGCACTCGCGGTCGACGGCCGGATCGTGTTCCACGCGGTCACCCGGCGCACGCTGACACCGCCGCCGTTCTTCGTGACGGCGTCGCATCTGCTGCCCGCCGGGCTGCCGCCGGTGGTCGACCGCGCGCTGCCGGTGATGCTGGCCGCGTTGTGCGCCGAACTCGGCTACCGCACCGGGCCGCTCACCCTCGACGCCGTCCTCGGCCGGGACGGGAAGTTCTACCTGATCGAGATGGGCGCCCGGATGGGCGGGAACGGCCTCGCCGAAGCGATCGAGCACAGCACCGGCGTCGACCTGATCGCCGCCGGGATCGCCGCCGCGACCGGCGACGAGGTCGTGCTCTCCCCGCGCGACCCAAGGCCCACGCTCATCCACATCCTCGCCTCCGACCGCGGCGGCCGGATCGTGCGCATCGAGGGCGTCGACGAGGTCCGCGCCATGCCCGCGGTGCACAACCTGGAACTGTTCGCGGAAGAGGACTCCTACGTCAAACCGTACGAGCAGGCCGGCTACAAGATGGGCTACGCCGTGCTTTCGGCGCCGACCGTGCCCGACGTGCTCGCGGCGGAGGACGAATTGCGCGGCACGCTGAAGTTCCTGCTCGACGAGCAGGGTGCGGCGGTACCGCTCCCTTGACCGGCACTTCGCTCACCGGCACCGCCTCCATCGCGGCGCCGAAGCCGTCGATGGTGCTCCGGCTGCTCGTCGGCCGTGGCGTGTTCCGGCTGGCGATCCAGGCGATGGGCCTGGTGCTGGTCACCGCTTGGGGCGCGCACGACTACGGCCGGTTCGCCACCGCGCTCGGGCTGATGACGTGGCTCAACTTCGTGCCGTCGGCGGCGGAGAAATCCGCGTTGAAGTGCTTGCCGCGCCTGAGGATGACGCGGGACGCGGTCGCGGCGCTGGCCGTCCGCGTCGCCGTCGTCCCGGTGCTGGTGGTACTGGCGGCGATGGCGGTCGCGCTGCTCGTCGCGCCGGACTCGGACGCCGCGCTGTACCTGACGGCCGCGGGCTGGTCGATCTCCGGCGGCCTGCTGATGACCGTCTCTGGCCTGCACCGCTTCACCGGTAAGTCCACTCTGGACGCGCTGGCGTTCACCGCGGGCGCGCTGGTGGTCGGTGCGGTGACGGTGGGCACCTGGTTCGTCCGCTGGTCGCCGTTGACGCATCTCGGCCTGTTGCTCGGCGGGATCCTGCTCATCCTCGGCTTCTCCGCGGCGCTGCTGCCGAGGAAGTGGCTGCGGGTGGAAAGGATCGACGGGCACCGGATTCTGCCCGCGTTCGGCCGGACCACCGTGCTGCTCGGGATGACCGAGGTGCTGGACGTCCTCGCGACGTCGACGGTGTTCGGTGTGCTGGCGCTGGCCGGGCGGACCGTCGACAGTGGACCGTTCTACGTCGCTTTGCTGGCCAGCAGCGCGTTCTGCTCGCTGCTGTTCTATCAGCTGCGGGTGCACCAGCCGGCGATTTCGGCGCGGTTGCGCGGGAGCGGGGCGGCGGCGGGCCGGGCCCGCGCGGTCGACCTGCTGAAACTGGTCGAACGGGGCGCGCTCACGTTCCTCGTCCTGGTGGGGATCACCCTCGCGATCCCGGCGGCCCGCGCGGTGCTGACCGCCGACGACACCGCCGGCGCGTACGTCGTCCTCGGCGTCTTCGTCCTGGCCGAAACGGTGTTGTTCGCCGTCCAGCTCTACGCGGGTTTCCTGATCGAGAACACCAACAGCAAGGTCCTCACGCTCACCGCGTCGGCGTCGATCGCCGGGCTGATCGCCACCCCGCTGGCCGCCGCCGCGCTCGTCCCGGCGATGGGTCCGGTCGGCGGGTTCGCCGCACTCGTCGTCGGCATCGGCGTCCGGGCCACCGTCCTCCGGCGGCTGCTGCGCCGCCATCACCCCGAACTCTGAACGTCCGCACTGGAGAAGGAACATGTACGTACTGGGAATCAGCAGGGTCCACGACTCGGCGGCCGCGCTGGTGCGCGACGGCGAGATCATCGCGTTCGCCGAAGAAGAACGCTTCACCCGCAAGAAGCACGACGGGGACTTCCCCGCCGAGGCGATCAAGTTCTGCCTGGAACGCGGCGGGATCACCCTCGCCGACGTCGACCACGTCGCCTACTACTGGCAGCGCTGGCGCGAAGGCATTCACGCGGCGAAGGTGTTCGCGAAGTACTTCCCGGGAACGCTGGAGGTGTTCCGCAACCAGAACGGCGACGAGGGCGGCTCGTCGGCGGGCATGGTGGAGACGTTCAAGACCGGTGGCGGCAAAGGGGTCGACGACTACCACGTCGGCGGCGCGGTGCTCGCGCACATCAAGCGGTCCTTCACCCTCGAACGCGACGTGAAGGAGGCCGTGGGCTGGACCGGTCCGACGAAGTTCAAGACGCATCTGGTCGACCACCACAAGGCGCACGCCGCCAGCGGGTACTTCATCTCGCCGTGGGAAGAGTCGGCGGTGCTCACCTTCGACGGCATCGGCAGCGACGGCACCGCGACCTATCTGGGCCACGGCAAGGGAAACCGGATCATCGACATCCGGCGGATCAAGTTCCCGCACTCGCTCGGCGCGATGTACGCGGGCGTCACCGGCTATCTGGGCTTCTACCCCACCCGTGACGAGGGCAAGATCATGGGGCTGGCGCCGCTCGGCGACGACACCTACGTCGACGCGTTCAAGCAGCTGATCCACCTGGACGACGACGGCGGGTACGAGCTCGAACTGAGCTTCTTCGGCCACCACCGCACCGGCAAGCACGTGATGTCGAAGAAGTTCACCGACCTGTTCGGCCCGGCGCGGCCCAAGACCCGGGTGACCGCGGAGAACCCGGTGCCGCAGCACTACTGCGACATCGCCTACGCCCTGCAGGTCACCCTCGAGGAGGCCGGGCTGCACCTCGCGCGCTGGCTGCAGCGCGAGACCGGATCGCGGCGGCTGTCCGTCGCGGGCGGGGTCGCGCTGAACAGCGTGATGAACGGCCGGATCCTGCTGGAGACCCCGTTCGAGGACTTCTTCGCCCAGCCCGCGGCCGCCGACGACGGCTGCGCGCTCGGTTCGGCGCTGGAGGTGTCGGTCGGCAAGTACGGCAAGCCGCGGCCTCGCGACGGCTACACCTACACCGGTCCCGACTACACCGAGGCGGAGATGGAACTCGCCCTGCAGGACGCCGGGGTCCGCTACACCAAGGTCGACGACATCGCCGCGCACACGGCGAAGAAGATCTCCGAGGGCAAGATCATCGGCTGGGTGCAGGGCCGGATGGAATGCGGGCCGCGCGCGCTCGGCAACCGCTCGCTGGTGGCCGACCCGCGCGACCCCGACTCGAAGACGCGGATGAACGAGAAGGTCAAGCACCGTGAGGCGTTCCGGCCGTTCGCGCCGTCGTGCCTGGCGGAACGCGCGGGCGACTGGTTCGTCAGCGACTACCCGTCGCCGGTCATGCTGCTGGTGTTCGACGTCCTGCCGGACAAACGCGACGTGGTCCCGGCCATCACCCACGTCGACGGGACCGCCCGCGTGCAGACAGTGACCGAAACGGACAACCCGCTGTACTACCGGATGATCAGCGAGTTCGAGAAGCTCACCGGCGTGCCGATGGTGGTCAACACCTCGTTCAACGACAACAACGAACCGATCGTCGCCAGCCCGGCCGACGCGGTGGCCTGCTATCTGAAGACCGACGTCGACGCCCTCGCCCTCGGGCCGTTCTGGGCAGAGAAGGACGACCTGTGACCGCCACCCTGCCCGAAACGGACGGCTGGATCCCCGCGCTCTACCGGCGGCGCAAATGGCTGTGGCTGGTGGCCGCCGTCCCGGCGGTGGTGACCACGCTGCTGATCATGGTGATCCTGCCGCCGGACCAGACGCTGGACAACGTCGCGGACTGGGCGTTCAAGCTGTGCCCGTTCGTCTTCGCGGTCGCCACGGTGGCGCTGTTCCCCCGCACCAAAGGGGGTCCGGCGCTGATCGTGCTCGCCGTGTTCGTCTACATGTCCTATTTGGACACCGAGCTGATCATGCGGATCCAGGCGTTCGCCAGGAACGCCGCCACCGACGACGACGCCTTCCAGCCGGTGTACCAGTTCGAGCTGTTCATCGTGACGTTCATCGTCCTGTTCGGCCTGATGGCGTACCGGCTGGGCGGCGGCCGGACGGCGAACGTGCTCAAGACCGGGGTCGCGGCGATCCTCGTGGTGATCTCGGGCGCGAACGACCTGACGTTCTGGGCGCTCAACGACGTCTGGGCCGCCGGGACGAAACCGACCGAGCTGAAGTGGGCGTCGCATATGATCGTGTTCCTCGGCGGGCCGCCGAGCGTACCGGTCGCGGTGCTGTTCATGCTGGTGCACCTGGCGCTGGCGGCGGTCGTGGTGGCGCTGCCGGTGGGCCGGTGGGTCGACCGCGCGCTGCGGCTCAGGTGAGCCGGCGCACCAGGCCGTCGGCCAGCAACCGGCCCCGATCGGTCAGCACCGCCCGGCCCTGACCGTCCAAAGCGGACTGTTCCAGCAATCCCTCGGCGGCGGCGGCGCGGGCTTCGGCCCGGCCGTCGTCGTCGAGCGCGTCGAGCGGAAGTCCTTCGGACAGCCGGAGTTCCAGCATCACGCGTTCGAGATGCCGGTCCTCGTCGGTCAGCAGTTCGCGGCCGGCGGCAGGCGACTCCCCGGCCGCGAGGGACGCGGCGTAGCGGGCCGGATGCTTGACGTTCCACCAGCGCACACCGCCGACGTGGCTGTGCGCGCCCGGCCCGGCACCCCACCAGTCCCCGCCGCGCCAGTAGCCGATGTTGTGCCGGCAGCGGGCCTCCTCCGAGCTCGCCCAGTTGGACACCTCGTACCAGCGCAAGCCCGCCGAGGCGAGGACGCGGTCGATCATCTCGTAGTCGGCGGCCAGTACGTCGTCGTCCGGCGCGGGCAGTTCGCCGCGGCGGATGCGGCGGGCGAGCGCGGTGCCCTCCTCGACGATCAGCGCGTACGCCGAGACGTGGTCGACGCCGGCGGCCAGCACCGCGTCCAGCGAAGCCTGGAGATCTTCGGTCCGCTCCCCCGGCGTGCCGTAGATGACGTCGAGGTTGACGTGGTCGAATCCGGCGGCGCGCGCCTCCTCGGCGGCCGCGATCGGACGGCCCGCGGTGTGCACCCGGTCGAGGATCTTCAGCACGTGCTGCGCGGCCGACTGCATCCCGAGCGAGATCCGGTTGTATCCGGCGTCACGGATGCCCGCGAAGAACTCGGGCGACGTGGACTCCGGATTGGACTCGGTCGTCACCTCCGCGTCCGGCGCGAGCCCGAAGGTGTCGCGAACGGCGTCGAGAACGCTTCGGAGCCCGTCGGCGCCGAGCAGGGACGGGGTGCCGCCGCCGACGAAGACGGTGTCGACCGCGGGCGGCGCCTTCAGCACGCGCGCGGCCAGGTCGAACTCGCGTTTGAGGCCTTCGAGCCACGACTGCGGCGACGAACCGCTGTCCAGCTCTCCGGCGGTGTAGGTGTTGAAGTCGCAGTAGCCACACCGGGTCGCGCAGAACGGGACGTGCACGTAGACGCCGAACGGTCGCGTGCCGAGCCCTTCCAGCGCGCTCTCGGGGAGCGCGGATTCGACGGGCGTGGTGGTTTCGGGCAGCAACGCGGGCACACCCCAGTGTCCCCCACGCCATGAAGGCCTCCTTCCCGGGGGAAAGAGGCCTTCACGGAACGCGTCATCGGTCGGCGATGCGCACCTTGACCGAGGTCGAACGGGAGCCGTCGTCGAACCGCACCCAGACGAGGATCTCCATGTTCAGCGAGTAGTCGTTGACCACGTGGTCGACCGACCAGTCGCCCTGCTCGTCCACGACGGCGTCGCGGCTCATGGCGACCTCGACCAGCACGGTATGGGCCAGATGTCCCCGGACGCCCGGCGCACAGCCGACCGCCTCGAACCGGTACGAGTCGCCCTTGTGCAGTACCGCCCCCTCCTCGGGCGAGACCAGTCTGCAGCCCTGCTGAGCCCCGGAAGCGGTACCCGGGATCAGCAGGGACGCCAGCACCATCGCGGCGACCACCCATCGGCGCATGCGCAACTCCTCCGTCCTCTGTGGATCGGAGACCGAAGCTAGCGGCGACGGCGGCCCCGCGCGGCCTCACTCACCCGATGCGGTATTACGCCAACCCGTTAGCGGCCAACCACTCCGGGGACGGCGGGATGGCCTCGATGATGTCGATCAGGAAGCCGTTCAGGTCCTCGATGTAGAAGTGCCGCTGGCCGAACCCCTCGTCCACGAGCTCCGTCACGATCTTGACCCCCTCCTCGCGCAGCCTTTCGTACTCGGCCGCGGCGTCGGCGACCATGAGGCCGACCATCGACCCGGCGGGCTCCTGCGCCCGCCAAGGCGACGGCGTGGACTTGTGCCCGCGCTTCACGAAGCTCATCTCATAGCCCGGCACTCCGACGTTGAGGCTGGAGAACCAGTCCAGCTCGATCGTCACCGTCAGCTGCAGGTGCCGCTTCCACCAGGCGGTGGTCTCGGCGATGTCCTCGACGACCACGCAGGCGCCGAAACCGTTGAGTTGCATCCGGTGTTCCTCCCAGGTTGAACCACTTGATGCGTAGTACTATAGACATAGTGGTTTGACCGAGGCAAGGAGAATGTCCCGATGCGACAGAACCCGGAGCGCCGGACCGCGCTCACCGACGCCGCCATCACCGTCCTCGCCCGCGAGGGCGCACGCGGGCTCACGTACCGCGCCGTGGACGTCGAGGCGGATGTGCCGCCGGGAACGACGTCCAACTACTTCCGCAACCGGGACCAGTTGCTCGGCGAGGTCGGCGTCCGCGTGCAGGAGCGACTGTCTGCGCCGGCCGAGGTGATGGCGAACCCGCAGGCCGAGTCGCCGTCCCACGACCGGGTCGGCGTCCTGCTCGGCGAGCTCATGGGGCGGCTGACCGGCCACCGGGAGCCTTATCTCGCCTTGCTCGAACTCCGCCTCGAAGCCACCCGCCGCCCGGATCTCGCGGCCGAGTTGTCCAAGACCGTCCGCGAAGGCATCGACATGAGCGTCGACTGGCACGTCGCGGCGGGCATGCCGGGCGGGCGCGCCGAAGTCCTGCTGATGTACCTCGCGCTGACCGGGCTCACCGTCGAACGGCTCACCCTCCCGGAGGTGCTCGCGGACGTCACCGACGAGGAGGTCATCCGGATCATCGTGGACCGCGTCCTGCCCTCTTGAGTCGTGCGCGTTCTGCGTCACAATGCCCGGCCACGAACCCGGGCTTGACCCGCAAAGCATGCCCTTGACCAGCGAAAACCGGGGAGTTCGGACGCTGTTCCCAGTATTCGGACCGGCCTAGACCACATAGTGGGCGCGTGGCACGCTGAATGAATGACCCGCGCCGGAATCAGCCTCGTGGCACGCCGCCACGTGGACCTCCGTCGTGTGGCGAGCGCGCTCTGTGCGACGAACCGCTGACTCCCCGCCACCACCACGATCAGCCGGAGGACTCCCATGTCGTCGCCCACGCGCGAGACCCCTGCCCGCACGCCCCGGGTCAAACAGAAACGGGGCGAGGGACAGTGGGCACTGGGGTATCGCGAGCCGTTGAACCCCAACGAACGGTCCAAGAAGGACGACAACCCGCTCAACGTCCGGGCACGGATCGAGAACATCTACGCCCGCGGCGGCTTCGATTCGATCGACCCGGGTGACCTGCGCGGCCGGTTCCGCTGGTTCGGTCTCTACACCCAGCGCAAGCCGGGGATCGACGGCGGCCGCACCGCGACGCTGGAGCCCGAAGAGCTCGACGACCGCTACTTCATGCTGCGGGTGCGGCTCGACGGCGGCGCGCTGACGACCGAGCAGCTGGCCGTGCTCGCCGAGATCTCGCAGACCCACGCACGCGACACCGCCGACATCACCGACCGGCAGAACATCCAGTACCACTGGATCCAGATCGAGGACGTGCCGACGATCTGGGCGAAGCTCGAGAAGGCCGGGATGACCACGATGGAGGCGTGCGGCGACAGCCCGCGTGTCATCCTCGGCTCCCCCGTCGCCGGTATCGCCGCCGACGAGATCATCGACGGCACCCCCGCGATCGACGAGATCAAACGCCGCTACATCGGCGACCCGCGCTACTCGAACCTGCCGCGCAAGTTCAAGACCGCGGTCTCCGGGCAGCAGGACGTCGCGCACGAGATCAACGACGTCGCCTTCGTCGGCGTGAACCACCCGGAACACGGCCCCGGCTTCGACGTCTGGGTCGGCGGCGGCCTGTCCACCAACCCGATGATCGGGCAACGCCTCGGCGCCTGGGTCTCGCTCGACGAGGTCCCGGACGTCTGGGAAGGCGTGATCAGTGTCTTCCGCGACTACGGCTACCGGCGGCTCCGCGCCCGTGCGCGGATCAAGTTCCTGGTGAAGGACTGGGGCGCCGCGAAGTTCCGTCAGGTGCTGGAAGACGAGTACCTCAAGCGCAAGCTGACCGACGGCCCGGCGCCCGAGGTGCCCGCCGCCCAGATCGACCACGTCGGCGTGCACCCGCAGATCGACGGCCGGTTCTACGTCGGCGCCGCGCCGGTCGCGGGCCGCGTCTCCGGCGCCACCCTGCTGGCGGTCGCCAAGGCCGCCGAGCGGGCCGGGTCGAACCGCGTCCGGCTCACCCCACACCAGAAGCTCGTGGTCCTCGACGTCCCCGAGGCCGAGGTGAACGGGCTGAAGACCGAGCTGGCCGACCTCGGCCTGCAGACCGAGCCCTCGCCGTGGCGGCGCGGCATCATGGCCTGCACCGGGCTGGAGTTCTGCAAGCTCGCGATCGTCGAAACGAAGGCCCGCGCGATCGAACTGGTCACCGACCTGGAGAAGCGCCTCGCCGACATCCAGGCCGAGATCGAGAACCCGGTGACCGTGCACCTCAACGGCTGCCCCAACTCCTGCGCCCGGGTGCAGACCGCCGACATCGGGCTCAAGGGCCAGATCGTCACCGACGAGGACGGCAAGCAGGTCGAAGGTTTCCAGGTGCACCTCGGCGGCGGGCTCGGCCTGGACGCCGGATTCGGCCGGAAACTGCGCGGGCACAAGGTGACCGCGGCGGAGCTGACCGCGTACGTCGAGCGGGTCGTGCGGGCGTACCTCGCCGGCCGCGAACCCGGCGAACGGTTCGCCCAGTGGGTCCTGCGGGCCGACGAAGGCGTCTTGCAATGACCGAACGCGCGACCCCGTACTACTGCCCTTTCTGTGGCGATGAAGACCTCCGGCCGGAGGAAGGCGGCTCGTGGCTGTGCGCGGGCTGCCGCCGGGTCTTCACCGTGAAGTTCCTCGGACTGTCCTTTCCGGAGGTGTCGCAAGGATGACCGCCACTGCCGACTACAAGACGCTCGCCGAACGGGCCTCGAAGGAGCTCGCGGAGGCGACCGCGACCGAAGCCCTGCGCTGGACCGCGGAGACCTTCGGCGACGACTTCATCGTCGCGTCGAACATGCAGGACGCCGTCCTGATCGATCTGGCCACCCAGGTCAAACCCGACGTCGACGTGCTGTTCCTGCAGACCGGCTACCACTTCCCGGAGACCATCGGCACCCGTGACGCGGTGCAGGCGGTGTACCCGGGCGTACGGATCGTCAACGCCGAAGCCGAGCAGAGCGTCGCCGAACAGGACGCGGAGTACGGCCCGAAACTGCACGAGCGCGACCCGAACCAGTGCTGCCACCTGCGCAAGGTGGTACCGCTGCGGAACACACTCGCGAAGTACTCGGCGTGGGTGACCGGCGTCCGCCGCGTCGACGCGCCGACCCGCGCGAACACCCCCATCGTCACCTGGGACGACCGCAACGGGCTGGTGAAGATCAACCCGATCGCGCCGTGGTCCGACGACGAGTTCAACGGCTACATCAGCGAACACGGGATCCTCGAGAACCCGTTGGTGTCCATCGGTTATCTGTCGATCGGCTGCGCGCCGTGCACCGCGAAGGTCGCTCCGGGCCAGGACCCGCGCAGCGGCCGCTGGGCCGGGCAGGGCAAGACCGAATGCGGCCTGCACGGGTGAGAAGGGACGAAATGACCACGCTCGAACCGGCCACAGATGCGGCGCAGGACAACCTCGCCGCGCTGGAATCCGAGGCCATCCACATCTTCCGCGAGGTGGCGGGTGAGTTCGACCGGCCGGTGATCCTCTTCTCCGGCGGCAAGGACTCCACGCTCCTGCTGCACCTGGCGATCAAGGCCTTCTGGCCCGCCCCGGTGCCGTTCCCGTTGCTGCACGTGGACACCGGGCACAACTTCGACGAGGTCATCGACTTCCGTGACCGCGTCGTCGAGCAGCACGGGCTACGGCTGGTCGTGGCGAAGGTCCAGGACTGGATCGACGACGGCAGGCTCGAAGAGCGCGCCGACGGGATGCGCAACCCGCTGCAGACCACGCCGCTGCTCGACACGATCGCCGAGAACAAGTTCGACGCGGTCTTCGGCGGCGGGCGCCGCGACGAGGAACGCGCCCGCGCCAAGGAGCGGATCTTCAGCCTGCGCAACGCTTTCGGCCAGTGGGAGCCGCGACGGCAGCGTCCGGAACTGTGGAACCTCTACAACGGGCGGCACCGCCCCGGCGAGCAGGTCCGCGTGTTCCCGCTGTCCAACTGGACCGAGGCGGACGTCTGGAACTACATCGCGCGGGAGAAGGTCGAGCTGCCGTCGATCTACTACGCGCACCGGCGCGAGGTCTACCAGCGCGACGGCATGTGGCTGGCCGAAGGCCCGTGGGGCGGCCCGCGCCCGGACGAGGTCGTCCGGGAACTGACCGTGCGGTACCGGACCGTCGGCGACGGTTCGTGCACGGGCGCCATCGAATCGACCGCCGCCACGGTGGACGAGGTCATCGCCGAGGTCTCGGCCTCCCGGCTCACCGAACGCGGCGCCACCCGCGCCGACGACCGGATGTCGGAGGCGGCGATGGAAGACCGCAAGCGGGAAGGGTACTTCTGATGTCCAGCCTCCTCAGGCTCGCGACCGCGGGCAGTGTGGACGACGGGAAGTCGACCCTGGTCGGGCGGCTCCTGTACGACACCAAATCCGTCCTCGCCGACCAGCTGGACGCGGTCACCCGCGCCAGTGTCGACAAAGGACTGTCCACTCCGGACCTCTCGCTGCTCGTGGACGGCCTGCGCTCGGAACGCGAGCAGGGCATCACGATCGACGTGGCGTACCGGTACTTCGCGACGCCGAAGCGCAGTTTCGTGCTCGCGGACACGCCGGGTCACGTGCAGTACACGCGGAACACGGTGACCGGGGCGTCCACCGCGCAGCTGGCCGTGCTGCTGGTCGACGCGCGCAAGGGTGTCATCGAGCAGACCCGCCGCCACGCCGCGGTGCTCGCGCTCCTCGGCGTCCCGAACCTGGTGCTGGCGGTGAACAAGATCGACCTCGTCGGCTACGACGAAGCGACGTTCACCGTGATCGCCGAGGAGTTCGCCGAACACGCCGCGTCCCTGGGCTACGAACGGGGTTCCGTGCTCGCGGTGCCGGTTTCGGCACTGGTGGGCGACAACGTGGCGGAGAAGTCGGGCAAGACCCCGTGGTACTCGGGCCCGACGCTGCTGGAGCACCTGGAAACCGTGCCGGTGGCACCGGATCCGCACGATTCGGCGTTCCGTTTCCCGGTGCAGTACGTGATCCGGCCGCGCACGGCCGACCATCCCGACTACCGCGGATACGCCGGACAGATCGCGGCCGGCACCGTCCGGCCTGGTGACGAGATCGTCGTGCTCCCGCAAGGAATCCGCAGCCGCGTGGAGGCCATCGACACCGCCGACGGGCCGCTCGCCGAAGCCGGCGCGGGTACCTCGGTGACCCTGCTGCTCACCGACGACGTCGACATCTCGCGCGGTGACCTGATCGCCGCCGCCGACCGGCAGCCGACGGTGACCGACGAGATCACCGCGACCCTGTGCTGGCTCTCGGCGAAACCGCTGAAACCGGGCGCGCGGGTGCTGGTGAAGCACGGAACGCGGACGGTGCAGGCACTGGTCGGCGAACTCCACGCCCGCTTCGACGAGCAGACGTTGTCCAGTGTGGACGATCCGGCCACACTGGAGCTCAACGACATCGGCCGGGTCACGCTCCGACTGGCCGAGGAGATCGGCGTGGACGACTACGGCGTCAGCCCGCGGACGGGCGCTTTCCTGGTCATCGATCCGAAGGACGGCGATACACTGGCGGCCGGACTCGTCGGCGAAAGGTTCGCATGACCCCACCCCGCACTCCGCCACTGGTCGCCGTCGCCCACGGCAGCCGCGATCCGCGGTCCGCCGCAACCATCCGCGCCCTGCTCGACGTCTCTCGAGGGCTGGCACCGGAACTCGACATCCGCGAGTCCTTTTTGGATCTTTCGGAGCCGTTGCTCACGGACGCCCTCCGCGGACTGTACGCCGAGGGACACCGCGAGGTCGTCGTGGTGCCCCTGCTGCTCGGCGTGGCCTACCACGCCCGGGTCGACCTGCCCGCGCTCGTCGCCGAGGTGACCGCGGACTGCCCGGGCCTCGACGTGCGGGTTTCCGCAGTGCTGGGCATCGACCCGCTCATCGAGACGGTCGCGCTGGACCGGCTCACCGAGGCGGGCGCCGATCTCGACGACCCGGGGCTCGGTGTCCTGCTGGCCGGCGTCGGCTCGTCGAACGTGGCGGCGAACGACGCCGTCGCCGGAATCACCACTCGCTGGCAGCTGCGTCGCGGGCTGCTCGCGACACCCGCCTTCGCCAGTGCCGCGCAGCCGGACGTGCCGGCCGCCATCGCGCGGTTGCGGCTCAACGGCGCCGGGCGGCTCGCGGTCGCGGGCTGGTTCCTCGCACCGGGCCTGCTGCCGGACCGGATCGCGCGCCTGGCCCGCGAAGCCGACCCGTCGGTGATCGTCGCCGGGCCGCTGGGGCCGGATCCGCGGATCGCCGGGCTCGTCCTGGACCGCTACGACGTCGCCGCCGCCCGGCTCGCCGCCTGAGTAGCACGACCCGTCCCGTACGGGCGCTTGATACCGATTTTCGGTGGGTTCCGTTCCCAGTTCCGTGACACCCCGCGTATGGGAACGGAGATTTCTTGACGAGTTACTTAACTTGCCGGTAACTCTCTAATCGCTGCGCAGCTCCCTCTCTCCCCATCGAACCCCCAGGTAGGTGGAACATGAAGGCTGCCATCCGTGCCCTCGTCTGCGCTTCGGCCGTACTCGTCCCGATCGCCGCTCTGGCCGCGCCGGCTTCGGCGGCGACCACCGTCGTCTTCGACTGCGAGGCCAAGCCGCCGCTCGTCGGCAACAAGTACCTCAAGCTGAACCAGGACGCGGACGTCACCGCCCCGGCGACGGTCGCCCCCGGTGCCGCGCTCGACGTCGTCATCGACCCGGCGCCCAACACCGTCCCGGCCGAGGTCAGCGGCTACCAGGTGAAGAACATCAAGGACTTCTCCCTGAAGATCCCGATCCCGGCGAACTCGACCTGGGTGGGCGCCGACCTCGCCGGCGGCTCCGGCATCGGCTCGACCCCGCCGAAGATCACCGTGTCCGGCAGCGTCGCGACGCTGAGCTTCCCCGGTCCGATCGCGGGCGGCTCGACGTTCGAACTGCCGACCGTGACCGCGCACCTCACCGCGGGCTCGTCCGGCAGCATCGAGACGAAACTGGGCGGTTCCAGCTACAGCGACCCGGGCCTGACGTTCACCGCCGTGGTCAGCGCCGGTTTCGACGTCTCCGCCCCGACGGCGTGCTTCCCGAACCCGAGCCCCACGTTCACCACGACGACGATCGGCTGACCCGTGCCTGCGCCACCGTCGCCTGCGATGGTGGCGCAGGCCACTGCCCGGCCCGACTTCGCCCGTGCGAAGGTGGGGCATGGCTGACGAACTGGTGCACTACGACGTGGTGGGCGGCACCGCCACGATCACCTTGGACTCCCCGCACAACCGCAACGCGCTCTCCGCCCAGCTGCGGCGTGAACTGAGCGAATCGCTGGACAAGGCACAGGCGGACGACGCGGTGCGGGTCATCGTGCTCACCCACACCGGTCCGGTGTTCTGCGCGGGCATGGATCTCAAGGAGGCCCGCGGCGCCGGTGCGGGCGCCCAGGGCGTGAACGAGTTCCCGAAGATCCTCGAGCAGCTGTGGACCAGCCCCAAGCCCGTCGTGGCGAGGCTCACGGGCCCCGCGCGGGCCGGCGGGATCGGCATGGTGGCCGCGACCGACATCGCCGTCGCCGTACCCGAAGCGACCTTCGCCTTCTCCGAGGTGCGGATCGGCGTCGTACCCGCCGTCATCTCGCTCACCGTGCTGCCGCGGCTCAACGCCCGCGCCGCGCACGAGCTGTTCCTGACCGGTGACACCTTCGACGCGAAGCGTGCCGTCGAGATCGGCCTGCTGAACTCGGCCGTCCCCGCCGACGAGCTCGACGACGAGGTCGCCCGCTACGTCAAGGCGCTCGCGCTCGGCGGCCCGAAGGCCCTCGCGGCGACGAAGGAACTGCTCAGCAAGCCGCGCCCGGCGACACCCGCCGAAGGCTTCGAGGCCATGAACAAGCTGTCCGCCGGGTTCTTCGCGAGCGAAGAAGGCCAGGAGGGCATCACTGCCTTCGCACAGAAGCGCAAGCCGAACTGGGTCCCGGAGGCCTAGTCGGGCAAGACGACGGTGAGGCGCCGGGAGTCCGTCCGGTCCCCGGACGGGCCCAGCGCCCGCTGCGCGTCGGAAAGCACGCTGCGGACGGCCAAATACGCCTTGGGGTCACGCTCCCGAAGCCCCGAAGAACCGGCCCAGATCAGGACGTGCTCGCCGGGCGGGAGCCAGGACAGGTCGGTGAGGCAGTCGTAGAGCGCGTCGAGGTTCTTCCCGAAGTAGTCCGGGAACGACAGCGCCTCCGCGATCGCGTCGAGCGTCGAGTCCTTGTCGACCGTCCGCGCACCGTCGAGCAGGTGCGGATACGCGCCGCGAGCGAACGCCTTGTCCGCCGCTTCCTTGCCCGCGCTCATCGGCTGGGATCCACGACGACGAAGGACTTGTAGTGGTCCTCGGTGTAGTACAGCTCCTTGCCGCCCCCGGTCACCAGCCGCCTCGCCCCGCGATCCGGGCTGCCCGGCGTCTTCACGGTGTACTCCCGGTAGTAGCCGGAACCCTTGGCGGGCAAGACCTTCTCCCGGTTCTGGAACGTGACGTCGTCATTGCGCGGATACGGGTACGGCCCGCCCGCCTGGATGAGCTTCCAGGTGTCGGACGCCTGGGAAGGAAGCTTCGTCAGCGGCTTGACCGGGAGACCGGATTCCTCGCCCGCGACCTTGCCCTTCGCCCCGCTCGCCGCGGCGTCGCCCGACGGCGCGGCCGAAGCGGACGAACTCGCCGGAGCGCTCTTCGTGTCGTCACCGCTGATGCCGTCCTTGACGAACCAGCCTGCGAGCACCAGCACGATCAGGCCGATCAGGGCGGCGGTGATCCGCCTACGGTTGAACATGGTGTGCCAGCTTAGGACGGCCGGTCGGGGTCGTTCGCATCGCGGGCGGCGCCGAAGCGCCGGGCGACCTTGCCGAAGACCGTGTCGAGCACCCAGGCCGCGACCAGGCACAGCGGCACCACGACCGCCATGACCAGCACGAACTGCACGGGGAACGGGGCCTGCGCGAGCCACAGCTCCACGCCGTCCCACCAGTCTGCAAGCCCGTTGAACACACTGTGAGCCTACGCGCGCACCCGGTGCCGCCACCGGTCAGGCCATGTAGGTTGCTGACATGTTCGCCGTTTACGCTTCCGAACCCAACGCCGAAAAGCCGCTGGACTCGCTGGTGATCGGCGAGCGACCCGAACCCGAGGTCCCCGAAGGCTGGGTGCGGGTCAACATCAAGGCCGCCAGCCTCAACATGCACGACCTGTGGACTTTGCGCGGCGTGGGCATCAAACCCGAGCAGTTCCCGATGATCCTGGGCTGTGACGGCGCGGGCACCCTCGACGACGGCACCGAGGTCGTCGTCCATTCGGTGATCAACGCCCCGGGCTGGCAGGGCGACGACACCCTCGACCCGAAGCGGACCCTGCTCACCGAGAAGCACCAGGGCACCTTCGCCGAGCAGGTCGTGGTCCCGGCACGCAATGTCGTTCCGAAGCCGTCGGGCCTGAGCTTCGCGGAAGCCGCGACCATGGGCACGGCGTGGCTGACCGCGTACCGGATGCTGTTCGTGAAGTCCGGGCTGCGGCCCGGACAGACGATGCTCGTCCAAGGCGCCTCCGGCGGTGTCTCGACCGCGCTGATCCAGCTCGGGCGTGCGGGCGGTTTCCGGGTCTGGGTCACCGGACGTAGTGAAGAGAAGCGTGCGCTCGCCGAGAATCTGGGCGCACATCAGACCTTTGAGTCCGGCGCACGGCTGCCCGAGCGGGTCGACGCGGTCTTCGAAACCGTCGGCAAGGCGACCTGGTCCCACTCGGTGAAGTCGCTGAAGCCGGGCGGCATCATCGTCGTCTCGGGTTCGACCAGCGGCCCGGACGCTCACGCGGAGTTGCAGCGCGTGTTCTTTCTGCAACTGCGCATCGCCGGTTCGACCATGGGGACCAGGGACGAACTGAACGATCTCCTCGCGTACCTGGAACTCACCGGGGTCCGGCCGCAGATCGGCGCCGAACTGCCGTTCGCCGAAGCCGAAACCGGGTTTAAGAACATGCTCGACGGGGAAACTTCCGGCAAGGTGGTCTTCACGCATTGATCGGAGGGGTGAGTTCGCCCCCTCACTCGGATCAAGCGCGCACACAAGCGCACGTCCGCGCGTTCCGCGCAGGTCAAGCAGCCATTTCGCGGTCTTGTCAAGTGTCAAGAACGTTATGACTTGGCGAGCTTCTTACGACCAAAGTTCGACCAAAATCCGACCTCTCGCGGTTAGCCTGGAACCATGACCGCATCGCAGCGGCCCGAACCGGCGGACCCGGGGGGCCGGACCACCACCGACACCGACCCGATCCGCGTCTCGTTCCGGCGCTACGCCGGTGTCCGCACCAGAGTGCTCGAAGTCGGGCCGCAGCCGGTGGAATCCACCGACCGCACCCCTCGGCGGATACTCGGGAAGCGGGCCACGGCACGCGGGCAGGTCAAGCCGACCGCGCCGAGGCTGGTGCTGCTGCACGGCTACTGCGACAGCGCCGACACCTGGCGCCCCGTTCTGGAGCTGCTCGCGGCCGCCGGTGTTCCGGCGGTCGCGGTCGATCTGCCCGGATTCGGTGACGCTCAGCCACTGCGCCCGGGACCGATGCTGCCGCAGCTGGACGCGTTCACCGCGGCCGTGGTCAAGGAACAGGCCGTACTCGGCACGGTGGTCCTCGCCGGCAACTCGCTCGGCGGCACGATGAGCCTGCGTGCCGCGGAGAACCAGCGGCTGCCGGTCGCCGGCGTGGTGTCGATCGCCGCGCCCGGTTTCGTGGACAGCTGGCTCATCCGCACCGTGGCCAGGTACCCGCTGCCGCTGCGGATGTACTCGGCCCTGCCGCTGCCGATCCCCGGCTTCCTCGTGCGCGCCGTCGCCGAGCAGGTCGTCCCCCGGCTCCTGTACGCCGACTCAGCCGCCGCGGACGCGGCCCAGGTGCGCCGGTTCACCTCGCTGTTCCCCGACTACCGCTCCACCACCACCAGGCTCGAACAGGCGAGGCAACTCGTCGAAGAGCTGGCGAACGCGTACCGGCTCGAAGAGGTCCGCGTCCCGCTCTTGGTGGTCGTCTGCGGCAAGGACAAGCTGGTCAGCGCCGCCTCCGGACGGCAGCTGCACGCACTGGTCCCGCACAGCAGGCTGATGGTGCGCGAAGACTGGGGCCACTGCCCGCAGCTGGACGACCCCGTCGAGATCTCGGAGCTGCTCACCTACTTCTCCGCCGGCGCGTCCAGGCCGTCGAAGATCGCCGCCCGTGTCGCCGCCGAAGTGAGCGAGGACACCGTCGCCGGATAGGTGCGATCGCCCGTCTGCCAGTACGGTGCCCTTCGGACTGTGACCCAGTCCGAAGGGCACAACCTGTTGGGAGACGACGATGTCCGCACCGCGCAGCCTGGGCTCGGGATCCGGGATTTTCCGCCGTAAACCGATCGATCAGATCCAAGAACTCAGTGGAGGCGGAGGGCTCCAACGCACGCTGGGCCTGCGGCAGCTGACCGCGATCGGCGTCGGCGGCATCATCGGCGCGGGGATCTTCTCCCTGGCCGGCGCGGTCGCGAACAAGACGGCCGGCCCCGCCGTGCTCATCTCGTTCCTCATCGCGGGTATCGCCAGCGCCGCCGCCGCGTTCTCCTACGCCGAGTTCGCCGGGCTGATCCCCCGCGCCGGGTCGGCCTACACCTACGGCTACACCGTGCTGGGCGAGATCGTCGGCTGGTTCATCGGCTGGGACCTGCTGCTGGAGTACACCGCGATCGTGGCGGTGGTCGCGATCGGCATCTCCGGCTACTTCAACGAGTTGCTGGGCTATCTCGACATCAAGCTCCCGACATGGATGCTGGGCGCTCCGGGCACCGAAACGGGCGATGTCGCACCGGGGTCCTACAAGATCAACCTGTTCGCCGTGCTGCTGTGCCTGCTGATCGCCTTCATTCTCAACCAGGGCATGAAGAACGCGGCCCGGTTCGAAACGCTGCTGGTCTACCTGAAGGTCGGCCTGGTCCTGCTGGTGATCGTCGTCGGTGTCTTCCACATCAACACCGACAACTACTCGAACTTCTTCCCGTTCGGCCTCAGCGGCGCGTTCACCGGAGCGGCGACGGTGTTCTTCGCGGTCTTCGGGTACGACGCCATGTCCACCGCGGCCGAGGAATCGACCGACTCCCAGAAGCACATGCCGAAGGCGATCATCTACTCGCTCGCGATCTCGATGGTGCTCTACGTGCTGGCCTGCCTGGTCCTGACCGGGATGGTCAACTACAAGGACATCGACAGCGAAGCCGCCTTCTCCAGCGCCTTCGCCGGCCTCGGGATGAAGTGGCTCGGCCTGATCATCGCCGTCGGCGCGATCATCGGTATCACCACGGTGCTGTTCACCTTCCTCATGGGCGCGAGCCGCGTCGGCTACTCGATGAGCCGTGACGGCCTGCTGCCCAAGTGGTTCAGCAAGACCCATCCGGTGCGCAAGGTGCCGAGCCGGATGACCTGGGTGCTCGGCGTCGCGTCGGCGGTCATCGCCGGCCTGCTGCCCATCGGCGAGGCCGCGGAACTGACGAACATCGGCATCCTGCTCGCGTTCGTCGTGGTCTGTGTCGCGGTGATCGTGCTGCGCTACAAGCAGCCGGACCTGCCCCGGTCCTTCAAGACCCCCGGCATGCCGATCGTGCCGATCATCGGGATCGTCTTCTCGATCTGGCTGATCACGTTCCTGAACCCGGAGACCTGGCTGCGGTTCGCGGCCTGGTTCGGCGTCGGCCTGATCATCTACTTCGCCTACAGCCGCCGTCACTCGGTGATGAACGCCAACAACGGCGACGCGAAGCAGGTCAGCGGAGACGACTCAAACGCGTAGCGGCTTCGCGGGCTTCGGCTTGGAGGCGTTCGACGATCGACGCCGCCGGGCCGGAGCCCGCGAGTTCGTAGGTCTGCCCCGCGTAGAGGGACATGATCTCGGGGTCGCCCGCCTTCCCCGCCGCCGCGCGGATCGGCTTCGTCAGGTTGTTGACCTCCGGATACGCCGACGGCGCGGTGGCCGAGAAGTCCGCGACCGCGCGATTGACCAGCGACCGGGCGGGACGTCCGCTGAACGCCCGGGTGAACGCCGTCGGCCTTCCCCCGTCCGCCAGCGCCTGCCGGTGTGCGGGCTGGGTCCCTGCCTCGTCCGCCCGCAGGAACGCGGTGCCCAGCTGAGCCGCGACGGCCCCGGCCGCCAGCACCGCCGCGATGTCGGTGCCGTGCACGAGTCCACCGGTCGCGACGAGCGGCAGGTCGGTCCGTGCCGAGACCAGCCGGAGCAGGCTCAAGACGCCATATTGCGCACCCCCGCCTTCGGCCTCGGGCTCATCGGCGAAAAGCCCTCGATGCGCTCCCGCCTCGAATCCCTGGACCACGAGCGCGTCCGCGCCGACGGCCACGGCCCGATCGGCTTCCGCCGGGCTGGTGACCGTCACGGCCACCTTGCTCCCGTTGGCGTGCAAGCGTTCGACGTCCTCGGCCGAAGGAGCGCCGAAGGTGAAGGAAACGACCGGCACCTTCCGTTCCAGAACGACCTCGAGCTTCGCGGCATAGGCGTCGTCGTCCCAGCGCGGTTCACCGGGCTCGACGCCGAGACGCTGGGCTTCCGCGCGCCAGCGCTCGATGTGCACACCGAGATCCGCTTCGGCGGCGGAGCCACCCGGCACGAAAAGGTTCACGCCGAACGGCTCACCGGTCAGCTCGGCCGTCTTGGCGATCCGGTCCGAAAGGGCGTCGGCGCTGAGATAGCCCCCGGCCAGAAAGCCGAATCCGCCCGCCGTGGTCACCGCGGCGACGAGCTCGGGAGTGGTCGGCCCGCCCGCCATCGGGGCCGCGATCACGGGAAAACGCAAGTCTTCGAACACGTTTCCGACGATAGTCCCCTCGTGGTGGCACGCATTGTGACGTTCGAGTCACTCCAAGGTTCCCTCCTGGTGGTCTAGACCTTTAACGACGAAAATGCGACGATCGGACGGTCGTGACGCACGTCACGGCCCCCGTCCCCCTTGGAGGCCCCGGTGAAGACCTTGAGAGCGCGGCTGGGTCGCGCCTTCGTCGGGGTGGCGCTGCTCGCCGGCGTCACCACCGCAGCCGCCCCCGTCGCCGACGCGGCCACCCCGCCGCTGCAGGCGATCGTCCCGGTCCCGGTCTCGGCCCAGGCGGTCACCGGCTCCGACCACACCCTGACCGCGAACACCAAGATCTACACCCAGGCCGGGTCGGCGCAGGCCAAGGCCGTCGGCGAATACCTCGCCGGGATCTTCCGGACGTCCACCGGCTTCCCCCTGCCCGTCGCCGACGCGCCGTCGGGCACACCGGCCGACGGCATCTCGCTCCTCCTGTCCGGCGCCGACTCCCGTGTCGGCGACCAGGGCTACCAGCTGAACTCGACGTCCGCTTCCGTCATCCTGCGCGCGACGACGGCGCAAGGCCTCTTCGGCGGCGTCCAGACGTTGCGCCAGCTGCTGCCCGGCAAGATCGAAAGCCCCACGGTCCAGCAAGGTCCTTGGACGATTCCGGGCGCGAACATCCTGGACTACCCGCGCTTCGGCTACCGAGGCGCGATGCTCGACGTCGCCCGGCACTTCCACCCGGTCGCCACGGTCAAGCGGTACATCGACCAGCTGGCGCAGTACAAGATCAACAACCTGCACCTGCACCTCGCCGACGACCAGGGCTGGCGCATCCAGATCGACAGCTGGCCGCGGCTGACCACCTACGGCGGCAGCACCCAGGTCGGCGGCGGCCCCGGCGGCTACTACACCAAGGCGCAGTACTCGGAGATCGTGAACTACGCGGCCTCGCGGTTCATCACGGTCATCCCGGAGATCGACATGCCGGGGCACACCAACGCCGCCTTGGCGTCGTATGCCGAGCTGAACTGCAACAACACCGCTCCTCCGCTGCGCACCGACACCGCCGTCGGCTACAGCTCGCTCTGCATCTCGAAGGAGATCACCTACACCTTCGTCAACGACGTCATCCGTGAGGTCTCCGCTCTGACGCCCGGACCGTACTTCCACCTCGGCGGCGACGAGGCCCAGGCCACCAGCGACGCGGACTACCGCACGTTCATGAACCGGGTCCTGCCGATGGTGGCCGCCGCGGGCAAGCAGGTCGTCGGCTGGCACGAGATCGGCACGGCCACCCTGCCCGCCACGGCGACCCCGCAGTTCTGGGGCACGACGACGTCCAGCACGGAGGTCTCGAACGCCGTCGCCCGCGGCAGCAAGGTGATCCTGTCGCCGGCGAACAAGGCGTATCTGGACATGAAGTACAACTCCAGCACGCCGATCGGGCTTTCGTGGGCGGGCTACATCGAGGTCCAGGACGCCTACAACTGGAACCCGGGCGCCTACCTCTCCGGGGTCCCCGAATCCGCCGTGCGCGGCGTCGAATCCCCGCTGTGGACCGAAACCGTGGTGACCCCGGCGAACATCGACTACCTCGCCTTCCCCCGGCTCCCGGCGCACGCCGAACTCGGCTGGTCACCGTGGTCGACGCACGACTGGAACACCTTCCGCGTCCGCCTCGGCGCTCAAGCCCCGCGCTGGCAGGCGCAGGGCATCGACTACTACAAGTCGGGCCAGGTGCCCTGGGAGACCGGCTCCGGCAACCCGGGCACCTGCACGCTCCCCGCGTGGGACCGTGCTTCGGTCTACACCGGCGGAGCGACCGTCTCCCACAACGGGCACAAGTGGACGGCCCAGTGGTGGACGCAAGGTGAAGAGCCCGGAACGACCGGCCAATGGGGTGTCTGGCGCGACAACGGCACCTGCTGACCGTCCCGTAGCCCGCTCGGCCCTTTCACCGGGCCGAGCGGGTTACGGTGGATCCATGGCCGCAGACCTCGAACTCGTCCGCTCCCTTTCCTTGCGCGAAAACGGACTCGCGACCGTCTCGACGGTCCGCGCGGACGGCACCGTCCACTCTTCGGTGGTCAACGCCGGTGTCTACGAAGACCCGGTCACCAAGGCACCGGGGGTCGCTTTCGTGGCGATGGGCGGGGTGAAGAAACTCGACCTGTTCCGCCGGGCGGGCCACGCCACGATCACCTTCCGGCGCGGCTGGGAGTGGGCGGCGGTCCAAGGCAGCACCCACCTCATCGGCCCGGACGACCCGGACCCGGATTTCGATCCCACCGGTCTCCCCAAGCTGCTGCGTGAGGTGTTCATCGCGGCGACGGGGACCCACGACGACTGGGCCGAGTACGACCGTGTGATGGCCGCCGAACGCCGTGTCGCCGTCTTCGTCACCGCGAACCGGATCTCCGGGAACCGCTGACACGAAAAGGCCGCCCGGACGGTGATCCGGGCGGCCTTCGCGAGTACCGGTTACTTCTTCTTGCTGCCGGCGTCCTCAGTGGACAGAGCGGCGACGAAGGCCTCCTGCGGGACCTCGACCCGGCCGACGGTCTTCATCCGCTTCTTGCCTTCCTTCTGCTTTTCCAGCAGCTTGCGCTTACGCGAGATGTCACCGCCGTAACACTTCGCGAGCACGTCCTTGCGGATCGCGCGGATGGTCTCGCGAGCGATGATCCGCGACCCGACGGCCGCCTGGATCGGCACCTCGAACTGCTGCCGCGGGATCAGCTCGCGCAGCCGTGTCGCCATCCGGTTTCCGTAGCCGTACGCGGCGTCCTTGTGCACGATCGCCGAGAAGGCGTCGACGGTCTCCCCCTGCAGCAGGATGTCGACCTTGACCAGATCGGCGATCTGGTCGCCGCCCTCTTCGTAGTCGAGCGACGCGTAACCGCGCGTACGCGACTTCAGCGTGTCGAAGAAGTCGAAGATGATCTCCGCGAGCGGGATGTTGTAGCGCAGCTCGACGCGGTCCTCGGAGAGGTAGTCCATCCCCAGCAGCGTGCCGCGCTTGGCCTGGCACAGCTCCATGATCGTGCCGACGAACTCCGACGGCGCCAGGATGCTCACCTTGGAAACCGGCTCGTGGACCTCGGAGATCTTCATCCCGGACGGCCAGTCCGAGGGGTTCGTCACCACGACCTCGCTCTTGTCCTCGAGCACGACGTTGTAGATGACGTTCGGCGCGGTGGAGATCAGGTCCAGGCCGAATTCGCGCTCGAGCCGGTCACGCGTGATCTCCAGGTGCAGCAGCCCGAGGAAACCACAGCGGAACCCGAACCCGAGCGCCACCGAGGTTTCCGGCTCGTAGGCGAGCGCGGCGTCGTTGAGCTGGAGCTTGTCCAATGCCTCACGCAGTTCGGGGTAGTCCGAACCGTCCACCGGGTAGAGGCCGGAGTAGACCATCGGCTTCGGCTCGCGGTAGCCCGCGAGCGGCTCCGACGCGCCCTTGCGCTCGGAGGTGACGGTGTCACCCACCTTCGACTGGCGGACGTCCTTCACCCCGGTGATGAGGTACCCCACCTCGCCGACCCCGAGCCCCTTGCTGGCCTTGGGCTCCGGCGAGATGATCCCGACCTCGAGGAGTTCGTGGGTGGCGCCGGTGGACATCATCTTGATGCGCTCACGCGGCGTGATCTTGCCGTCGACGACCCTGATGTAGGTCACGACGCCCCGGTAGGTGTCGTAGACCGAGTCGAAGATCATCGCGCGGGCAGGCGCGTCCGGGTCGCCGACCGGCGGCGGGACCTGCCGCACGCACTCGTCCAGCAGATCCGTCACGCCCATGCCGGTCTTCGCCGACACGCGGAGCACGTCGGAGGGCTCGCACCCGATGATGTGCGCCAGCTCGGCCGCGTACTTGTCCGGGTCGGCCGACGGCAGGTCGATCTTGTTCAGCACCGGGATGATGTGCAGGTTCTTCTCGAGCGCCAGGTAGAGGTTCGCCAGCGTCTGCGCCTCGATCCCCTGTGCGGCGTCGACCAGCAGAATCGCCCCTTCACAGGCCTCCAAGGCCCGGGAGACCTCGTAGGTGAAGTCCACGTGGCCGGGGGTGTCGATCAGGTGCAGGACGTGGTCCTGGCCGTCGACCTTCCAGGGCAGGCGCACGTTCTGCGCCTTGATGGTGATCCCGCGTTCCCGTTCGATGTCCATGCGGTCGAGGTACTGAGCGCGCATGGCCCGCTCCTCGACCACGCCGGTGAGCTGCAGCATCCGGTCGGCCAGGGTCGACTTGCCGTGGTCGATGTGCGCGATGATGCAGAAGTTCCGGATGAGCTCCGGGGGCGTGAAGGTCGTGTCGGCGAACGTCGTCAACGGGTTTCCTCGCGAAGGTCGGGGTGTGCCAGCTCTATGGTCCCATGCCGCTCCGGGTGCGAGTGGGGGTCATCCCCGATGCGGCCCGTGATGAGCTGTGGTGCCCTCGAAGTATGAGTACTTCACTGTCCCAAATGCTCGACCGGACGTTCGGTCATCCCCGGGGACTGCTCGGCCGGTTCGGCGGGCGGGCGATGGCGCACGGCAATGCCGCCACCGAGCTTCGCGTCGTCGAGCTGGCGTCGATCGAGTCCGGCGAGACCGCCCTGGTCGTGGGCCCCGGCCCGGGCGTCGGCCTGCAGGCCACGGCCGAACGCGCGGGCCGGACGATCGGGGTCGACCCCTCCCAGGAGATGCTTTCCCGCTCTCGCCGCCGTTGCGGTGACAAGGTGGAGCTGCGGCAGGGCACCGCGGACTCCACCGGCGAGCCCGACGACAGCGTCGACGTGGTCCTGAGCGTCAACAACGTGCAGCTGTGGGACGACCGGGCGGCCGGATTCGCCGAACTGTTCCGGGTCTTGCGTCCCGGTGGCAGGCTGTTGCTTTCCTCGCACGAGAAATGGTTGCCGGTGTCCCGCCACGAGCTGGCCGACGAGGCGGCCGCCGCCGACTTCGTCGACCTGCAGACCTGGACCTGGGACCCGCCGGGCTTCGGCGCGTCCCTCGCCGCTCAGCTGCGCGCGATCAAGCCCCTGGACTAGCGCGGATCGGTGCGCAGCGGGTGCTCACGCGGCACTTCGACCAGCACGATCCTGGTGCCGTCCGGGTCGGCGATCCACGCTTCGTCCAGCCCCCAGGGCTCACGCCGCGCCCCGCGAACCGGCTCCAAGCCCTTCCCCGCGAGCTCCTCGAGCGCCGCGGGCAGGTCCCGGACCTGGAGCCACAAGGCGACGTCAGGGGTCGGGCCGGTCTCTCCGGTACCGACGATCTCGATCGACCCGTTCCCGGCGAAGAACACCGTCCCGCCGGGGAACTCCTTGTCGATGGCCAGGCCCAGGGTGTCCCGATAGAACGCCGTCGACACGTCGAGGTCCTTCGGGTGGATCAGCACCCTGCTGCTCAGCACGTCCATGGCTCAATCCCTACCGGATGGGTTCAGGCCATCGCAATCGCGGCGATACCCGCCAGCACCACCACCGACCCGGCCAGCCGCCGGACGGCGTTCGCCTCCCCGAGGACCAGCCAGGCGGCGATGCCGCCCAAGACGATGCTCAGCTCCCTCGCGGGCGCGACGAGGCTCACCGGAGCGATCTGGAGGGCGTAGAGCACCAGCAGGTAGGCGACCGGGGAGAACACGCCGACGATGACGACCTCACGCTTGTGCTCGCGCCAGAGCCACGCGACCTCCTCGCGGTCCTTCAGCGCGTACGGCGCCATGAGCAGGCTCTGGACGATCGCGCCGGTTCCGAAGTACACGATCGGCGGGACACCGAGACCGGTGACCGAATGCGCGTCCCACAGGGTGTAGGCGGCGATCGTGAGGCCGGTCAGCAGGCCGTAGACCAGACCTTTGCGGCGGGCGACACGCTCGGCGGCGCCGACGTGGGCCGGTGCTCGCCCGGTCCCGATCACCAGCACCCCGGCGATCACGAGGAAGGCGCCCACCAGGCCGAGGATCCCCGGCCGCTCGCCGAGCAGCACCACTGCGGCGAGCACCGAGATCAGCGGCCCGGTCCCGCGGGCGACGGGGTAGACGACGGACAGGTCGCCGACGGCGTACCCCCGCTGGAGGACGACGCCGTAGGTGACGTGGAACACCGCGGTGACCACGGCGGCGAACAGCCAGGTCCACTGTGGACGTTGTGGCTCCACGGCCAGCGAGACCGCCATGACGGGGACGAGCAGGATCGCGGAAAGGCTGTAGTAAGCCCAGACGAACCGGGCTCCGCCACGGCGGATCCGTTTGGCGGCGAGGTTCCAGCCCGCATGGATGACTGCGGCGATGACGACGAAGGACAGAGCGGTGGCGTTCACAGCGGACCTTTCACGTTTTCCGCGCATGCGGAAAACCGGGTCCTCCAGGCTTTTGTCCCGTCAGATGAACGGCGGTGCTTCCGGCTCCGCCGATGGTGCCGCTCGGACCTGTCCCGTCTGCCCTGATTGTGTGTTTTCGCTGGCCGGGCAGGCGGCGGAACCCTAGGCACTACGATCTTCACCGTACCGCAAGCACCCCTCCCGAGGCTGCCGCGAGCCGCGCCGGGACGGCTGTTAAGCTTGCCTTTCACTGTCGTGTGGCATTCCGTCATGGAGGAAACCCGCGCCGCTCCACGAGCACGCAGGGCCGGTCACAGCGCGGCGGTGAAACCACCGAGAGATTCAAGAGGAGCGCCCCCGTGGCCAACATCAAGTCGCAGATCAAGCGCATCACCACCAACGAGAAGGCGCGTCAGCGCAACCAGGCGATCCGGTCCTCGGTGAAGACCGCGATCCGCAAGTTCCGCGAGGCCGCCGACGCCGGCGACAAGGCCAAGGCCCTGGAGCTGCAGAAGGACGCGGCCAAGAAGCTGGACAAGGCCGTGACCAAGGGCGTCATCCACGCCAACCAGGCCGCCAACAAGAAGTCCGCGCTCGCGAAGCGCGCGAACTCTCTCTGATCGGCTTTCGAAGGGCCCCGGCGACTCGGTCGCCGGGGCCCTTCGCCGTTCTCAGCGGCTTGTGCCGTGAGCGTCGACGACCTCCAGCACGGCACGCTCCAAGGCGTACTCCGGGTTGGCCGCGACTCCCTTGACCTCGGCGTTGAGCCGGGCGACCACCCGCATCGCGGTGGCCAGACCGTCCTGCCCCCAGCCGCGGGCCTGCCCCTGCGCCTTGCGCACCTTCCAGGGCGGCATCCCCAGCTCGCCCGCCATCTGGTTCGGGTTCCCGCGACCGGCGCCGGACACCCGCGCGATCGTCCGGACGGCGTCGGCGAGCGCGTCCGCGACCAGGACGTGCGGTACGCCCAGCTGCATCGCCCAGCGCAGCGACTCCAGCGCCGCCGCCTTGTCACCGGCGACGGCCTTCTCGGCGACGGCGAAACCGTTCACGTCCGCGCGGCCACGGTGGTAGCGCCGGACGGCCTGCTCGTCGACCGCCCCGCCGGCGTCCGCGACGAGCTGCGTCGCCGCCGACGACAGCTCGCGCAGATCGGAGCCGACGGCGTCGATCAACGCGAGCACGGCCGCACCGTCGATCTTCCCACCGACCCGCCGGACCTCGTTGCGGACAAAGGATTCCCGCTCGGCGGCCTTGGTCAGCTTCGGGCACTCGACGACCTCCGCGCCCGCCTTCTTCAAGGCGGCTGGAAGCCCTTTCGCGGCCTTGCTCCGGCCGCCTCCGCTGTGCACGACGACGAGCACGATGCCGTCGGCGGGCGCCTTGACGTAGGCCATCACCCCGTCGGCGAGCTCCTGCGAGATGTCGTGCGCGGATTCGAGGACGATCACCCTGCCTTCGGCGAACAGCGAGGGGCTGACCATTTCCGCGAGCGCCGGGACTGTGAGGTCCGACACCCGGATCCGGGTGAGATCCGCCGTCGGATCGGCCGCTTTGGCCGCGTCCGAAGCGCTGCGGACCGCTCGTTCGATCAGCAGCTCTTCCTCACCGAGAACCAGGACCAGCGGCGATGGGGCGGAAGCTTGCGTCGTCACGGTGACGATCCTGCCACTCCTCCTCTCGTGTGCTTTGTCCGGTGATGTGTTCCGGGCACGGTGGCCCCACCGGAGCCTCATGTCGTACGGTGTTGGCGAGGCGACGCGATGACACGCGTGCCGACAATCGAATACCGCTCATCCAGAGGGGCAGAGGGAACGGCCCGATGAAGCCCCGGCAACCGGCGTCAGCCTGTCATCCCGCGATCGCGGGGTAGCTGACGAACACGGTGCCAATTCCGGCCCGCCACGGCGGGGCAGATGAGGAAAGGAACCTCGCGATGACCGCAACCCTCGGCACGACCTCCACCACCAAGACCCCGGATCTCGGACCGGCCGTCGAACTGGTGTCGAAGGAAGAGGGACACCGGCAGCCGCTCGCCCCCGAATTCGTTTCCGCCGAGGACTTCTCGCCGCTCGAGGTCGCCTACGACTTCGGCCGTGTGCGCCGCGAGGACATCGAAGCCGGGCCGAAGAACATCTGGCGCTACAAGAAGCTCCTTCCCGTTCCATCGAACGTCGAAGAAATCCCCAACACCGAACCCGGCGCCACCCGGCTCATCCAGGCCGACAGGCTCGCGAAAGCCTTGGGCGTCAAGAAGGTCTGGGTCAAGGACGACACCGGGAACCCCACGCACTCGTTCAAGGACCGTGTGGTCGCCGTCGCGCTGGCCGCCGCCCGCGAATTCGGGTTCGACGTGCTGGCCTGTCCGTCGACCGGCAACCTGGCCAACGCCGTCGCCGCCGCGGCGGCGCGTGCCGGCTGGCGGTCGGTCGTCCTGATCCCGAAGACCCTTGAGCGCGCCAAGATCCTCACCACCGCCGTGTACGACGGAGACCTGATCGCGGTCGACGGCAACTACGACGACGTGAACCGGCTCGCCACCCAGCTCGCCGCCGAGCAGGAGAGCTGGGCGTTCGTGAACGTGAACGTCCGGCCCTACTACTCGGAAGGCTCCAAGACGCTGGCCTTCGAGGTCGCCGAACAGCTCGGCTGGCGGCTCCCCTCCCAGATCGTGGTGCCGATCGCCTCCGGTTCCCAGCTCACCAAGGTGGACAAGGGTTTCCGCGAGTTCGGCCAGCTCGGCCTCGTCGACGAGACGCCGTACAAGGTGTTCGGCGCGCAGGCCACGGGCTGCTCCCCCGTCTCGGCGGCCTTCCGCGCCGGCCACGACGTCGTCCAGCCGGTCAAGCCGGACACGATCGCCCGGTCGCTGGCGATCGGGAACCCGGCCGACGGCCCCTACGTGCTCGACGTGGTCAACCGCACCGGCGGTGCGATCGAAGACGTCACCGACGAAGAGGTCGTCGAGGGCATCCGGCTGCTCGCCCGCACCGAAGGCATCTTCACCGAGACCGCGGGCGGCGTCACCGTCGCGACGGCCAAGAAGCTCATCGAGACCGGCAAGCTCAACCCGGACGAGGAGATCGTCCTGCTGATAACCGGTGACGGCCTCAAGACCCTCGACGCCGTCGAGGACAAGATCGGCCCGAAGGCCACCGTCAGCGCCTCGGCCGACGCGGTCCGCGAAGCTCTGGGTATCTGAGTTCCCGCCGGCCCGCCTCAGGAACGAGGCGGGCCACGGGGCTCACCCCGGCGCACCAGGGCGAGGCCTCTCCCGTCGGCGACCACCGCGGTGTCGCCGTCCGTGTCCGTGCGGGCGATCGACGCGCCGACCGCCACCAGGTTGTCCAAAGTGGACTTGTTCGGATGGCCGTAGGTGTTTCCGGCACCGACACTCACCAAAGCGGCCCGTGGCGCGACGGCGTTGAGGAAATCCGGTGCCGTGTAACGGCTTCCGTGGTGCGGGACCTTCAGGATGTCGGCACGCAGGTCTGCTCCCTCGGCCATCAGGTCGGCCTGTGCGGCGAGCTCGATGTCGCCGGTCAGCAGCAGCCGGCCCGCCGGGGTCCCTGCGCGCAGGACCACCGAACCGTTGTTGATCACCGTCCCGTCCTGTTCACGAACAGAGCGCCGGGTGACATAGCGCGGCCCCAGTACGTCGAGTGACAACGCCTGCCACTCCAGGCGTTGGCCGATCTCCAGCTCCAGCAAGGGAATCCCGCGGCGCGCCGTCTCGTCCGCGACCTGTTGCCACGCCCAGTCCGGAGCCCTGCCCGGGCCGACGGCGACCGCTCCGACCGACCGGCCCTCGAAGACGGATCCGAGACCGCCGATGTGGTCTGCGTGGAGATGACTCAGCACGATCAGCGGCACGCGGTCCACGGCGAGCCTGCTCAGGCATTCGTCCACCGGTCCCGGTTCCGGCCCGGTGTCGACCAGGACCGCCCTCCCCGGCTCACCCGTGGCGAGGACGACGGCATCGCCCTGCCCGACGTCGCAGGCGACGGCATTCCACGCCGACGGCGGCCATGCCGGCGCCAGCACTCGCACCGGCACGAAGACGACCAGCCCGGTGGCCAACGCGATCGCCAGCAGGATCCTGCCGTGCCGCAACCGGACGACCACGAGCAGAACGGCGAGTAGCCCGGCCGCCAAAAGCCCACCCCACCAGCCATCCGGCCAGTCCACGACCGCTCCCGGCGCCCGGGCGCCGTGACGGGCCACGGTGATGAGCCAGCCGGCCTCGGGTTCGGTCAGGCGGACGAGCAGTCTGCCCGCCGACGGCCACCATGGCCCGACGGCGGTGGCGAGCACGCCGAACACGGTGGCCGGGGCGACCACCGGCGCGGCGAGCACGTTGGTCAGCACCGAGACGAGACTGACCGATCCCGCCATACCCGCGATGACCGGCGCCGTCATCACGAACGCGGCCAGCGGGATGGCCAGTCCCTCGGCATAGCCGGCCGGAACGCCTCGTCCGACCAGCCAGTCCGCCCACCTCGGCGCCAGCAGGACGAGCCCGGCCGTGGCGAGCACCGAAAGCGCAAACCCGAAGTCGGCGGCCATCGCGGGATCGGCCACCACCAGCCCGGCCACCGCGAACGCCAGCGCGGGCAGCGCCGAACCCCGGCGCCCCAGTGCCAGCGCCAGCAGCCCGACCGCCCCCATCACCCCGGCGCGGAGCACGCTGGGCGCGGGCCCGGCGAGGACCACGAACCCGGCGAGCCCCACGGCGGCCGCGGCGGCGGAAGTCCGCGGCCCGACCCGGAGCACTCGCAGCAGGAGCAGGATCGAGCCGCAGACGATCGCCACGTTCCCACCGCTCACGGCCATCAGGTGGGACATGCCGGAGTCGGTGAACTCGTGTTCCACCCTCGGGGAGAGGGTGCTCGTGTCCCCCACGACCAGTCCGGGCACGAGACCGGCTTCCTCCTCCGGGAGGACGGTGCACAGATCCCGGAGCCCGGTGCGCAGCGATTCCGCGGCTTGCTGCCACCAAGGCGCCGGCCCGACGGCCGACGGCGGGCCTCGCACCGAGAGGACCGCGACCGTCAGTTCGGCCCCCTTCGCCGGTGCGAGCCGCCCGGAGGCGGTGACCTGCTGCCCGGGCAGCAGGTCCGTCCACCCCTCGGCGGGAGCGAGCAGGAGGATCCGGCCTGCCGAATCCACCACCCGCTCACCCGCCACCGCGGTGCCCACCGTCGCGGCGATGACCACCAGGCGGGTACCCGCCCGGCGATCGGCGTATCCGGCACCGCGGACCGGACGTGGCCGCTCGGTGACCACCACCGTCGTGGTGGCATCGCTCCCCCGTGCGGCGGCGGCACGGAGATCGTCGTGCTCGGCGGCCCGGATCCGCAGCGCCACCGGACCGGCGGTGAGCACGCCGACGACCGCCAGGGCACCCAAGCCCGCCACCCACCGGGACGCCGTCCGGCGGGCACGGACACCGGCGATGATCGCGAGCACCACGGCGGCCGCACCGCAGAGCATCGTGATCCACCAGCCGGCGAGAAGCCCGGAAAGTGTGCCGAGCCAGGCCGTCGCCGCGGCCGGTAACAGCCGCAGGTCTTGACCCCGCCACGACGCGGTGTCCACTTCGGACGGATCGGCGGACGGGTTCATCCGACGGACACCAGTTCCCGGAGCTTTCGATATTTAGATTCGCCGATCCCTTCTACGTCACGGAGTTGCTCGACGGTGGTGAACCCGCCGTGCCCGGACCGCCAGTCGACGATGCGTTTCGCCATCACCTCGCCGACCCCGGGCAGCGTGTCGAGTTGCTCGGCCGTGGCCGTGTTCAGGTCGAGCTTTCCCGCCGGTGCCGCCGTTCCGGCCGCGGCCGGGACGGGGACACCGACGGCCACCTGCTCACCGTCGGTGAGCCGTCGGGCCAGATTCACTCCGGTCAGATCCGTTCCGGGCTGTGCCCCACCGGCCGCCGTGAGGGCATCGGCGACCCGTGCGCCCGGAGGGATCGTGACCAGGCCGGGTCTGTGCACCCGGCCGACGACGCTGACCACCAGAGGCGCCTTGCCCGCCGCGGCGGGGACGTCTCCGGCGGCCTTCGCCGACGGCAGGGGCGGCACGGTCTCCGCCCCCGGCCGGTGTCCGAACAAGGCGATCGCTCCGGCCACGATCACGGCCACCGCGATCAGCACGGCCACCACGGCGAACCACCGCCGGTTCACCGGGATCCCGTCCGCCGTGAACCGGGCGGGCACCCAGCGGCGTACGAGCCTGCCCGCGGGCGGGCCCTGGGTGGGCGGCGACAGCTGGGCGGCCAGCCACGCCAGCCTGGCGTTGACGGAGGGACCCGGTGACCGGGCGGTTTGGTCGAACACGTGAACGACGCTACGGAGCGGAGGTGGCGGGCGGGAGTGGCGAATGCCGAGGTTGTGGACAAGTGGGGTGTTGTGGACAACTCGGCCGAGACCGGGGCCGGATCACCGTTTCCCGTCGGAGTCGTATGGGACGCTGGCGGGTTTCCCTAGCCCGTTCGCTGGATCACGACACCGAGCACACCGGGTCCGGTGTGGGCCCCGATGACCGCGCCGATTTCCGAGACCACGCACCCTTCCGGGCAATCGATGGACTCCTCGAGCCGGTTGGCCAGTTCGACGGCGCGCTCGGGCGAGGCCAAGTGGTGGACGGCGATGTCGGCGAGCCCGCCTTCGGCCGCCTTCACGGCGAGTTCGACCAGCCGCGCCACCGCGCGATTCATCGTCCGC
Organism: Amycolatopsis sp. WAC 04169; assembly: GCF_003947535.1. Lineage (NCBI taxonomy): Bacteria > Bacillati > Actinomycetota > Actinomycetes > Pseudonocardiales > Pseudonocardiaceae > Amycolatopsis > Amycolatopsis sp. WAC 04169. The sequence goes on from NZ_QHJI01000013.1 coordinate 263,872, forward strand.
ACCTTCTCCAGTGGCTGGATCCGGCCTTCGGACATGTGGAGCACCGGTTTCACCGCGAGCGCCGTACCGAGCAGGGCCGCCGCCGGGCCGATCCGTCCGCCGCGGCGCAGGTATTCGAGGGTCTCGACGGCGAACAGGGTCTCCGAACGGTTGACCGCGTCGACCGCGGCCGCCTCCACCTCGGCCGGTTCCGCTCCGGCCGCGGCGGCGCCCGCCGCGCGCAGGGCGGCGAACCCGAGCCCCATGGCGGTGCTGCGCGAATCGACCACGCGCACCTTGTCCGGCCCGACCTCCTGGGCCGCGAGCACCGCCGCCTCCCAGGTTCCCGACAGCTCCCGCGACAGGTGGACCGACACGATGGCGTCCGCGCCCTCGGCCAGCGCAGCCCGGAACTCCTTGACGAACTCGGCGGGCGTCGGCCGGGAGGTCGTCACCAGGCTGCGTTTGCCGAGCGCCTCGGCCAGGGCCCCGGGCCCCATCTCGACGCCGTCGAGGAACACGACGCCATCGACGAGGACATGCAACGGGACCACCCGGATCCCGTTCCGTTCGGCGAAGCCTTCCGGCAGGTGGGCGGTGGAATCCGTGACTACGGCGACCGACACGGCAGCCAGCCTACGTTGCCGAGGGGCGGAGCACCGGGGCCATCAGGCGGGCCATTTCCGCGCCGACGGCGGCATGTCCTTCCCAGCCCCAGTGCATCCCGTCCGGATTGCCCCGTCCGCTCAGCACGTGGTCGCCGACGACGGCTTCGAGATCCAGCAGCGGGACGTCCGCGCGCCGCCCCCAGGCGGCGAGGGCCGCGGCGGCACCGGCGCGGGCGGTGTGGACGCGGCCGTACGAGTCGGATCGATGCACGGAGGGCAGCATGCCGAAGATCGGCAGCTCCGGTCGCAGCGTGCGCAAAGCGCCGACAGCGGTGTCGAGGTACTCGACCGTGAGCTTCGACGGCAGGACAACCGGACGTCCTCGGAGAGCGATCGCGAGCCGCGGCTGGGCGGCCAGATAGGCCTTGCGCGCCACTCGCCGCAGCGGATCGGGCCGCAGGTACCGCAGGCCGGTGCGCAGGTAGGTGGGCAGCGGCGAGGGCAGCGTGTCCATGCTCCCGACGGCCAGCACGACGGCGTCGGCGTGATGGAGATCCGCCCAGACCCGCGGGTCGCCGATCAGCGACCACCAGGCGTCACGGGCGGTCCAGCCGAACCCGGCGACGAGGTCCACGCCCCCACCGCCGAGCGCCTCGGCGGCGACGTTGGGCCACAGGCGCGCGTCGTCGGCGGCGTGCGGGCCGTCCGGGCCGTGGAAGCTGAGGGAATCGCCGAACACCAGCAGGCGCGGGGCCATGGATCAGCCGGTGATTCCCGCGTTGTAGGCGGCCAGGCGCCAGTTGCCGTCACGCCTGGTCAGCTCGACCCAATGGCAGTTCGCGATCCCGCCCAGCGACGGCCACGACGCGACCGGCAGGCCGAGCAGTTTCGCGGTCAGCGCGATGATCAGACCGCCGTGCGTCGCCAGCAGCACGGCGTCGCCGGCGTCGGAATTGGCCTGATCCAGGTCCGCGACGACCTCCAGCGCGCGTTCGGCGACGTCGACCCGCGACTCGCCGCCGGGTGGCGCCCAGGTCGCGTCGACTCGCCAGCGGGCACGTTCGCCGGGGTACGCCTCGTCGACCTGCTGACCGGTGAAGCCCTGCCATTCGCCCAGATGGGTTTCCCGAAGGCGCTTGTCGATGCGCAGCGGGACGCCGATGGCCTCGGTGAGCACCGTGGCCGTGTCGGTCGCGCGGCGCAGATCAGAAGCGATCACCAGATCCGGGGAGAACCGGGCGAGCGCGGGAACGGCGAACCTGGCCTGGTTCCAGCCGACCTGGGTCAGCGCGGAGTCCAGATGCCCCTGCATCCGGCCCGCCGCGTTGTAATCGGTCTCGCCGTGGCGCCAGAGCACCAGCCGCCGCGGGCTCACGAGGCGCCTTGCGCGTCGGCGGGGTCCTCCTCGGCGGGTGTCTCCAGACCGGCGACCTCGATCCGCGGGCAGTCCTTCCAGAGCCGCTCGAGACCGTAGAAGGAGCGTTCCTCCTGGTGCTGGACGTGGATGACGACGTCAACGTAGTCCAGCAGGACCCAACGGCCTTCACGGGCGCCTTCGCGGCGGACGGGCTTGTGCCCGCCGAGCCGCAGCTGCTCCTCGACGTTGTCGACGATGGCGCCGACCTGGCGCTCGTTGGGCGCGGACGCGATGACGAAGGCGTCGGTGATGACCAGCTGGTCGGACACGTCCAGCACGACCACGTCGCTCGCCTTCTTGTCCGCCGCCGCATGGGCGGCCGCTACGGCCAGCTCTCGTGCCTCGGACGTGGCTGTCACAGTTCTCCTCAAACAGATGGCTTTACTCGCGGGTGCGCCCGACGAGGGTACCCGGTGGCGAACCCCGGTCTTTGCGATAGAGGTCCTTTTTGGCGATGTAGCGCACCACACCGTCGGGAACGAGGTACCAGACGGGCTCCCCGCCTTCGACCCGCTCGCGGCACGCGGTGGACGAGATCGCCATCGCGGTCACCTCGACCAAGCTCACCTTCCCGCTCGGCAGATGCTGCGAGTTGAGACGGTAACCCGGCCTGGTGACGCCGATGAAATGCGCGAGGTCGAACAGCTCGTCGGCGTTGCGCCAGGTGAGGATCTGTTCGAGCGCGTCCGCGCCGGTGATGAAGAACAACTGGTCGTCCGGATACTCCGCGCGCAGGTCGCGCAGGGTGTCGACGGTGTAGGTCTGCCCGACGCGGTCGATGTCGACGCGGCTGACCGAGAAGACGGGGTTGGACGCCGTCGCGATCACCGTCATCAGATAGCGGTCCTCGGCGCGGGTGACCACCCTGTCGGACTTCTGCCACGGCTGACCGGTGGGCACGAAGATGACCTCGTCGAGCGCGAATCGCGACTGGACCTCACTGGCCGCGACGAGGTGCCCGTGGTGAATGGGGTCGAACGTGCCGCCCATGACCCCGATCCTGCGTGGTGACATGGGTCGTGAGCCTATACAGCGCGCGAGGCTTCACGCTCGGGTCGCCGGACCCACCGACCAGGCGTGCTCTGGATCACATTACAGTCGGTTCCATGGATGAACGGTCCGTTCACGACGTGCCGATCGCGACTTCGTCGGTGGCATGGGGTAGAGGTGGGAACGTGGACACATCGACTCTCCGGGATCGCGCCGAGACCCTCCTCCAGTCGCTGGCGGGCGAGGGCGCCCGGCTGCGCGACGACCAGTGGACGGCCATCGAGGCGCTGGTCGCGCACCGCCGTCGCGCGCTCGTCGTGCAGCGCACCGGCTGGGGGAAGTCGGCCGTGTACTTCCTGGCCACCGCGTTGCTGCGAGAGCGGGGCAACGGCCCGACCGTGATCATCTCGCCGCTGCTCGCGCTGATGCGCAACCAGATCTCCGCGGCGGCGAGGGCGGGCATCCACGCGGCGACGATGAACTCCGCGAACCCGCAGGAATGGGATCAGGTCCAGGCCGCGATCGCGGCCGGCGAGGTCGATGTCCTCCTGGTCAGCCCGGAACGGCTCAACAACCCGGACTTCCGGGACACCGTCCTGCCGAAGCTGACCGCGAGCGCCGGTCTGCTCGTGGTCGACGAGGCGCACTGCATCTCGGACTGGGGGCACGACTTCCGGCCGGACTACCGGCGGCTGCGGACGCTGCTGAAGGACCTGCCCGACGGCGTCCCGGTGCTCGCCACCACCGCGACCGCGAACGACCGCGTGGCGACCGACGTCGCCGAACAGCTCGGCATCGGCAACGGGGGCGACACCCTCGTCCTGCGTGGCAGCCTGGACCGCGAAAGCCTCCACCTGTCGGTGGCCAAGCTGCCGACGTCGCAGGCCCGGCTCGCCTGGCTGGCCGAGCATCTGGAGGAGCTGCCGGGTTCCGGGATCATCTACACGCTCACCGTCGCCGCCGCCCACGACGTGGCGGGCCTGCTGACCGAGCGCGGTTATCCGGTCGCCGCCTACACCGGGAAGACCGACCCCGCGGACCGCCAGGCGGCCGAAGACGATCTGTTGAACAACAACGTCAAGGCGCTGGTGGCCACTTCGGCGCTGGGCATGGGGTTCGACAAGCCCGATCTGGGCTTTGTCGTCCATCTCGGCGCTCCGTCCTCCCCTATCGCGTACTACCAGCAGGTCGGCCGTGCCGGGCGTGGCGTCGATCGCGCCGAAGTGATCCTGTTGCCGGGCCACGAGGACAAGGACATCTGGGCGTACTTCGGCTCGCTCGCGTTCCCGGACGAACTGCGGGTGACCCAGGTGCTCAACGCGCTGGCGTACGCGGACCGTCCACTGTCGACACCCGCGCTCGAACCGTTCGTCGAGCTGTCCCGTTCCCGGCTGGAGATGGTCCTCAAGGTGCTGGACGTCGACGGCGCCGTCCGCCGGGTGAAGGGCGGCTGGGAAGGCACCGGCGAGGAGTGGCGCTACGACAAGGAACGCTACGCGCGGGTGAGCGCGGCGCGGACGAACGAGCAGAACGCCATGCTGGCCTACCTCGAAACCACCGGCTGCCGGATGGAGTACCTGCGGAAGCAACTGGACGATCCCGAGGCGACGCCCTGCGGGCGGTGCGACAACTGCACCGGGAAGCATTGGGACACCACGATCTCCGACGACGTCGCCGACGCCACCCGGCAGCGGCTGCGCCGTCCGGGGGTCGAGGTCGCGCCGAGGAAGATGTGGCCGACCGGGATGGCCGGGCTGGAGGTCCCGCTCTCCGGACGGCTGCCGGCGGGCGAGCAGGCCGAAACCGGTCAGGTCGTCGGGCGGGTGACCGACGTCGGCTGGGGCACGCGGCTGCGCGAGCTCGTCGGTCCGTCCGCGGCGGACACCGAACTCCCCGATCCGGTCTTCCAAGCCTGTATCGAGGTGCTCAAGGGCTGGCAGTGGGCGGAGCGTCCGGTCGCGGTCGTGGAGGTGCCGTCCGCCTCCCGCCCGCGTCTGGTCCACAGTCTGGCGACGAAGCTGGCGTCCATCGGACGGCTGGACTACCTGGGCGCCATGACTTCGACGGGGCCGCCCCCGCGTCAGGCGAACAGCGCGCAGCGGCTGGCCGACCTGTGGAATCGCCTAAGCCTTTCCGATGAGCTCGCTGCCGAAGTCGCCTCGGCAGCGGGCCCGATCCTGTTGGTCGACGACCTGATCGACACCGGATGGACGATGACCCTGTCCGCGCGCTTGCTCCGCCAGGCCGGGGCTCGCGCCGTACTGCCGTTCGCTCTTGCGAGCACCTCGTAGCCGGGGGATCCCGATCCCGACATTCGACAGGTTCTTTCCCGCGCGGGAACTTTCTGGCAAGGTTCCGTCCACGCGCGAGTACGGAGGTGCCGATGGCGGACGCAACGACGGAGCGGCTGAAGCATCGGCTCCCGGTGAAGAAGTTGTTCGCCGCCAGTGTCGGGAACGCGCTGGAATGGTTCGACTGGACCATCTACGCGACCTTCAGCATCTACTTCGCCAGTGAGTTCTTCCCGAAGGGCAACGAAGCCCTCGCGTTGATCAACACCTTCGCGACGTACGCGCTGGCGTTCTTCTTCCGGCCGCTCGGCGGGATGTTGCTCGGGCGCTTCGCCGACATCAAGGGCCGGAAGCCCGCGATGATCCTGACCATCGTGCTCATGGCGGGCGGTTCGGTGGCCATCGGCCTCCTGCCGACATTCGACCAGGTCGGCTGGCTGGCCCCGATCCTGTTGCTGCTGGCGAGGGTGGCGCAAGGACTGTCGCTCGGCGGCGAGGTCTCCAACGCTTCGGCGTACCTCGGCGAGATCGCGCCGCCCGCCCGCCGCGGGCGGTACTCCGCCTTCTTCTACATCTCGACCGGTTCCGCCGTCCTGATCGCCTCGATCCTCGGATTCGTGCTCGCGCGGACCATGTCCAAGGCGGATCTGACGGCATACGGCTGGCGGATCCCGTTCCTGCTCGGCGGTGTTCTCGGCATCATCGGTCTGTGGCTGCGGCGCAGTCTCGCCGAGACCGAGATCTTCGAGGAGAAGAAGTCGACGGCGCGCCGGGTCGAGCGGCCGCTGCGCACCACCCTCCGCGAGCACCCGCGGGCCGTCGTGCAGCTCGTGGGCTTCTCGATGCTGTCGACCCTTTGCTACTACACGTTCTTCAGCGCGCTGACCTCGTTCGCGGTCAAGACCCGCAAGGCCGACGACGTCGACGTGTTCCTCGCGTTGTCGATCGCGACGGCGTTGTTCGTCGCACTTCAGTACCCGATGGGTGTCCTGTCGGATCGCTTCGGCCGCAAGCCACAGCTGCTCGTCTGGGCGGCGGCGACCGCGATCCTCATCGTCCCGCTGTCCACTTTGGTCCGTCCGGGGCTGCCTGGTCTGCTGGTCGTGTTCTGCGTCGGCCTCTGCCTGTACACGGCGATGACGTCGATCGCGCCCGCGATCATGAGCGAGCTGTTCCCCACCGAACTGCGCGGCTTGGGCATCGGCGCCTGGTACAACCTGACGGTCGCGTTGTTCGGCGGGACCGCTCCGCTGGTGCTCACGGCGCTGTCCGACGCCGGGCTTTCGACGCTGTTCTTCTGGTACGTGGCCGCCGGCGCGGTGATCGCCTTCTTCGTCATCCGGACCCTGCCGGAGACCAAGGGCAGCGACCTGCGCTGAAACTCCGTCGCCGACGACGTGGGTAGGTGGCTACTCTCGCGCTCCTACGACGAGCGCGAAGGAGGGACACCGTGTTGTTCGGCGATGTAAGCGAGGAATTGGCGCGACGCGTGGTGCAGGCCCTTCGCCACGTCACCGACTTCGAACCGCCGTCCGCCCTGGTGCGGGTTTCCGCGCAGAGCGGTGTCGATTACCAGTGCGATCTCGCGATGAGCTTGGGTAAACGGCTCGGCAAGCCGCCGAGGCAGATCGCCGCCGAAATCGCGGCCCGGCTCGACGTCGCCGATATCGCCGAACCACCGGAGGTCGCGGGGCCAGGCTTCCTCAACTTCACGCTGCGCTCGTCCTGGCTCGCGGAGCGGACGACCGCGCTCAACGGTGACCCGCGGCTGGGTGTCGCGGCGGCGCCGCGGCCCCGGCGGATCGCCGTCGACTACAGCAGTCCGAACGTGGCGAAGGAAATGCACGTCGGGCACTTGCGGTCGACCGTCATCGGCGACGCGATCGTCCGGCTTTCACGGTTCGCCGGCCACGAGGTCGTCCCGCACAACCATCTCGGCGATTGGGGGACTCCGTTCGGCATGCTGATCGAGCATCTGCTCGACGAGCGCCCGTCCGGACCGTACGCGATCGAGGACCTCAACGGCTTCTACCGGGCCGCCCGGTCGAAGTTCGACACGGACGAAGGCTTCGCGACCCGCTCGCGCGAGCGGGTGGTGCTCCTGCAAAGCGGCGACGAAGAGACACTGTCGCTGTGGCGGCGTCTGGTCGACGAGTCGACACGGCATTTCACCCAGGTCTACGCACTGCTCGGGATCGGCCTGACGAGCGAGGACGTCTACGGCGAGAGCTTCTACAACCAGTTTCTCGCCGCGGTCGTGGACGACCTGGGCACCGCCGGGCTGACCGAGATCAGCGACGGCGCGGTCTGTGTCTTTCCCGACGGTTTCCGCAACCGGGACGGCGATCCACTGCCGCTCATCGTGCGGAAGCGGGACGGCGGCTACGGCTACGCGGCCACCGATCTCGCGACCCTGCGGTACTGGACGGAACAACGCGGGGTCACCGATCTGCTCTACGTCGTCGGCACGCCGCAAGCGCAGCATTTCGCGATGGTGTTCGCCGTGTGCCGGGCGGCCGGCTGGCTTCGTGAGGAGCATCGAGCCGAGCACGTCGGGTTCGGCTCGGTGCTCGGCGGGGACGGCCGCGCCATGAAGACCAGGGCGGGTGAGTCGGTCCGGCTTTCCGACCTGCTCACCGAGGCGATCTCCCACGCCGCCGAAGTGATCGACGACCGGGCCGACCTCTCCCCCGAAATCAGGGAAGAGGTCGCCAGGGCGATCGGGATCGGTGCGATCAAGTACGCCGACCTCTCCGGCGATCGCGAACGTGACTACGTCTTCTCCTGGGGCCGGATGCTCGCCAAGAGCGGGAACACGTCGGTCTATCTGCAGTACGCCAACGCGCGGATCCGTTCCGTGCTGGCGAGAGCGGATCAGGACCTCACGGGCGCGCGGGTCCTGCTCGGCCACCCCGCGGAGCGCGCGTTGGCACTCGCGCTGGCTCGCTTTCCCGAGGCGATCGGCGCGGCGACCGCCGGACATCTCCCCCACAAGCTGTGCACCTATCTGTACGAGACCGCGGTCGTCTTCTCGCGGTTCTACGAACAGTGCCCGGTACTGGAAGCGGAAGGCCCCGGCGTCCGCGACTCGCGACTGCTGCTGGCCGAACTCACGTCGAAGACACTGACGCTGGGCCTGTCTCTGCTGGGCATCTCCACTCCCGCCCGGCTATGAGTCGCCGTGGTCGCTGAAGACCTTGCGCTTCAGCGGAGGGACCGCCTGGAAGAAGCGGAACATCCCCCGTGCCATCGTGCGGCCCGCCCTGTTCTCCGACACGAACTGGCGGGCACTGCGTTCCGAGTCGCGCACCGCCGCGAAGCCGTAGTCACGCATCCGGTGCTCGTAGTCGGCGACCGCGGAGCGCACCGCGCCGGTCTTCCGTGCTTCGACGAGGTTGCGGCACAACAGTCGCGCGTCCCGGAGCGCGGTGTTCGCACCGATCCCGCGAAACGGGGTCATGCTGTGGATCGCGTCGCCGAGTAACGTGACGTTGCTCGTCGGCCATGGCTCCACGGGCTTCGAGGTGAAGATCGGCAGCCGGGACACCGCCTCCTCGGGCGAACCGGCGACCAACTCCTTGAAAGCGGGATCCCATCCGTCGATCAGGTCCAGCACAAGGGCCCGCAGCTCCGCACCGTCCAATGAGGACAGGTTGTCCGGGTAACGCCGGTCGTCCGCCGCGTACGCCCACATGACGTAACTCGAGGTGTTGTCGAACAGGACGGGGTCGTAGTCCGCGGTCTCGTCGTTCACCGACGGGACGCCGGCCAATTCGTGCGGCGCGGTGAACAAGCCCGCCCCGGTACGCGGCATCACCATGCTCGGACCGTCGGTGAGCCGGGCGGGCAACCGCTTGCGGGTCTCTTCGGTCAGCGGATGCTTGCCCGCGATCGCGATGATCCCCGTGTCCACCCGTTCGGCGTCGGGAAGAAACTGTTTGCGCACGCGGGAATTGGCCCCGTCGGCGCCGATGACCAGGTCGGCTTCGACGGTGCTGCCGTCGGCGAACTCGCAAACGACCACCTCGCCTTCACGGCGGTAGCCGACGAACTCCTTGCCGTGGTGCAGAACTCCTTCGAGCCCGTCGGACAGCACCTGGTGCAGGCTGATCCGGCTGACCGAATGATGGTCCGACGCGGGATCGGGGCTCGACGTGAGCTCGGTGTCGATCACCATCAGGTCCCGCAGTCGCTCGGTCACGAAGGAGAACGGGCCGTTCGTGGTGCCGGTGGTGTCCAGGAACCGCTGCCAGAGCTCGGCGGGCAGGCATTCGTGCAGGGCGGCGGAGCCGTGCGGGTTGATGTGCACGCGATAGCCCTGCAGGCGTTCGGTCCGGGTGCGGCTGCGTTCGTGAACGGATACGTCGATTCCCGCCTTGCTTAGCCCTTGCGCCAAGCAGAGACCGCCCGTTCCGCCGCCGATGATCGCGATTCTCGTGGTCATGGGGTTCTCCTCTCTCCGCCGACAACTATCAACCATGTGGATGATAGTGTCAACCATACGTTTGAAGGAGTCAGCGGCTAAGCTGAACCGCATGTCCGAAGCCGCCCCACGCAGCCCTCGCCGTGCCCCCGTCGAACGCCAGCGCGATCCCGAGCGCACGAAGGCTCAGCTCCTGGAGGCGGCGAAGGCGGAGTTCGGCGCGAAGGGCTACGCCGCGGCACGCGTCAGCGAGATCGCCGCGAAGGCGGGCGTGAACAAGCAGCTGATCTCGTACTACTTCGGCGGCAAGGAAGGGCTGTACAACGCGCTGACCGCGACGATGTACGACGACTACGTCGCGGTCGCCGACCACGAGAAGCCGTTCGCGGAGGTCGTCCGGTTCTTCGCCCAGTCGGGAGTCCGCGACCACGACCTCGCCAAACTGTTCCTCTGGGAGAACCTGACCGATGGCGCCCCCGACGCGATCGGTGTCGAGGGGCAGCGCGAATTCCTCCAGCGGCAGGTGGAGTACGTGCGGGCCCGTCAGGCCGCGGGCGATTTCCCCGCCGACCTCGACCCGGCGTTCCTGCTGGTGATCTTCATGGCCGCGTCCAGTGCCGCGTTGGCGCTGCCTCGGATCGTCCGGGCCGTCTCGGGCCAGGACCCTCAATCGGCCGGGTTCGCCGAGGCCTACGGCGAACAACTGGCACGCCTGGTCGGCCACCTCGCCGATCCGGGGAAGCGGTAGCAAAGGTCCCCTGCTGTCGCTTGAACCTTTCGGGCCTCCTCCGGACTAGAGAGGGCAGACGAAGAGGGGGGTGGCCGATGGGACAAGCGAGAGACAACGACTTCAGCGAGTACTTCGCGGCCCGTGTACACCGGTTCCGGCGACTGGCGTTCGGTATGTGCGGCGACTGGCACGGCGCCGAGGACCTGGTGCAGGCCACGTTCGTCCAGTTGTACCGGCGCTGGCGGCGCGTCCGGCCGGACACCGTCGACGCCTACGCGCGCCGGATCCTGCTCAACCTCTTCCTCAGCGGGAAACGCAAACACCGCGGGGAACTGGTGACCTCGGCGCCGCCGGACCGGGCCGCACCGGCGGGCCACGACAGCCACGATCGGATCGATCTCGAGCGGGTGCTCAGCGACCTGACGCCGCGTCAACGCGCGATGGTCGTACTTCGCTTCCTCGAAGACCTCTCGGTCGCCGAAGTCGCTTCGCTGCTCGGCGTCGCCGAAGGCACCGTCAAGAGCCAGACCGCCCGCGGGGTCGAGGCACTGCGCGCCGTACTGGCCGCCCCGACGAGCAAGGAGTAGTCATGGAAGACCAGGATGTCCGCTCCGCGCTGAAGCAGTACGTGGCCGAGACGGAGCCGCCGATCGGGCTCACCGAGGAGGGCGTGCTCGGTGCCGGTCGCCGCTCACGGCGCCGTCGTCTGACGACAATGGTCACGGCCATCGCGCTGGCCGCGGCGGGATTCCCGGTGGGAACCGCTCTCATCGTGCTTCCGGACCGGAACGAACCGGCCGCGACCTCACCCTGCGGTGAGAAGTCGCCCGGCGAAAGCCGTGAAGCGGTGACGGCGCGGTTGGATTGCCTGCTCGAACGAGCGATCCGCACGTACGTCACCCCGGCGGACCCGCTCGCCCTGGAGACCTATCCGGGGCCGGATAAAACGTTCTACCTCATGTCGGCGGACGTGGGCGACCGGACGGGATCGGTCTTCGTGGAACTGATGACCAACGACGGCACGCTGCTTTCGGCGGGAACCGCCTGCAAAGTGCAGGTCCCGGCTCCGACCACTTGCTCGGCGAGCCTGGTTCGCGGCGGAACCCTCGTGGAGACGACGATCGAAAAGCCCGACAGCCCGGGTTTCGTCGCCTACCAAGCCGCCTACCGGACCGCGCAGGCCATCGTCGTCATCACTTCCACCAACAGCACCGAAACGGGCACTGACGCACGGCCGTATCCACCGGCTCAGCGTGAACTGCCTCCCTTGACCGAGGCCCAGGTCCGTGAAATCGCCCTGACCCCGGGGCTGGTGCCCTAGCGGCGCAGGGGAACGAGATCGTCCGCGTGGACGACCTCACGACGCTGTTCCGCGGGGAGGTCGTGACTGGAGCGGCCGATGAGGTCGGGCAGTTCGCCCGCGTCGAAGGCCACGACACCGCGTGCCACGGTCCGCTGCCGGAGATCGACGAGATCGACGACGTCGCCCGCCTGGAAATCGCCGTCGACGCCGGTGATCCCGGCGGCCAGCAGGGAGCGACGGCGGCGGACGACGGCCGCGACCGCGCCGTCGTCGAGATGCAGTTTCCCGGACGCGCCCGCGGCGTAGCCCAGCCAGAACCGGCGGGCCGACAGCCGGGAGTCCGCGGCGGCGAACGCCGTGCCGACCTCGGCGGTGGTCAGGGCGCGCGCGGCCTCGGAAGCGGCGGCGAGCAGGACCGGGATCCCGGCGCCGGCGGCGGTGCGGGCGGCGGCGAGCTTCGACACCATGCCGCCGGTGCCGAGCCCGGAGCTCGACATGCCGACGGTGATCCCGTCCACATCGGACTCCCCGGCGACCTCGGCGATCTTGCGGGTCGCGCCGTCACGGGGATCCCCGTCGTACAGACCGTCCACATCGGACAGGAGGACGAGCGCGTCGGCGCCGATCAGGTGCGCCACCAGCGCGGCCAGCCGGTCGTTGTCGCCGAAGCGGATCTCTTCGGTGGCCACGGTGTCGTTCTCGTTGACCACGGGAACGGCGCCGAGGGCCAGCAGCCGGGTGAACGTGTTCTGCGCGTTGCGGTAGTGCGCACGGCGCACGACGTCGTCCGAGGTCAGCAGAACCTGGCCCACTGTCAACGAAAACCGGCCGAACGACTCGGCGTAGGCGTGGGCCAGCGCGAGCTGCCCGACACTGGCGGCGGCCTGCTGGGTGGCGAGGTCACGCGGTCGTTTGCCGAGCGAGAGCGGCGCGAGCCCCGCGCCGATCGCGCCCGAGGACACCAGCACGATCTGCGTGCCGCGGGAGACCCGGTCGGCGATCGCGTCCACCAGCGCGTCCAGCCTGGTCACGTCGAGGCCGTCGCCGGCGGTGGTCAGTGCGGAGGAACCGACCTTGACGACCACACGCTTCGCGTCGGCGATCGCCACCCGGGTTGAGCTCACTCGTCGTCCATCTCGTCTTCGTCTTCGACACCGTCCGGACCGTCACGACGGATCCGGCGGGCTTCCTTGCGCTCGGCGGCACCGACGCGGCTGGTGTTCTCCAGCCGCACGTCCGTGCCCCGGCCCGACAGGTGCACCGCGACCCCGGCCGGGGTCGACGGCTCCCATTCGAACTGGACGTCGCCGATGGTGACGGGGCTGCCGGGTACGGCGCCCTTGCGTGCCAGTACTTCCTCGACACCCAGCCGGTTGAGCCGGTCCGCGAGGTAACCCACGGCTTCGTCGTTGCCGAAGTTGGTCTGCCGGATCCACCGCTCCGGACGGGAGCCGCGGATGATGAACGCGCCTTCCTCCTCCGGGTCGAGTTCGACGGTGAAGCCCGCGTCGTCGACGGCCATCGGCCGGAGCACGACCTTCGCCGGCTCGGGGGCGGGCTGTTCGGCACGGTACTTCTCGACGACGGCGGCGAGCGCGTAGGTCAGTTCCTTCAGGCCCTGCCGCGACGCGGTCGAGATCTCGAACACGCTGAGCCCGCGGGCTTCCAGTTCCGGGCGCACGAACTCGGCGAGTTCGGCGGCGTCCGGGATGTCGATCTTGTTCAGCACCACCACCCGCGGCCGGTCGGCGAGGTCGCCGCCGAGGCTCGGGGTGTAGCGGGCCAGCTCCTCTTCGAGGGCGTCGATGTCGGACAGCGGGTCACGACCGGGCTCGAAGGTGGCGCAGTCGACGACGTGCACCAGCACGGCGCAACGTTCGATGTGGCGCAGGAAATCGAGGCCGAGGCCCTTGCCCTCGCTCGCGCCGGGGATCAGCCCCGGCACGTCGGCCATGGTGAACACGGTCGATCCGGCGGTGATCACGCCCAGGTTCGGCACCAGGGTGGTGAACGGGTAGTCGGCGATCTTCGGCTTGGCCGCCGACAGCACCGAGATCAGCGACGACTTGCCCGCGGACGGGAAGCCCAGCAGCCCGACGTCGGCGACCGAACGCAGCTCCAGGACGAGGTCGCGGGTCTCCCCCGGCTCGCCCAGCAGCGCGAACCCGGGCGCCCGGCGGGCCTTGGAGGCCAGCGCCGCGTTGCCGAGGCCGCCACGGCCGCCCTGGGCGGCGACGAAGGTGGTGCCCGGCCCGACCAGGTCGGCCAGGATCTCGCCGTCCTCGGTCATCACGACGGTGCCGGACGGGACGCGCATCTCCAGCGTCTCCCCCGCCGCACCGGCGCGGTTGCCGCCCTGGCCCAGCTTGCCGTTGCCGGCGCGGGCGTGCGGGCGGAAGTGGAAGTCGAGCAGGGTGTGGACGTTCGGGTCGACGACCAGCAGCACGTCGCCGCCGTTGCCGCCGTTGCCGCCGTCCGGGCCGCCGAGGGGCTTGAACTTCTCGCGGTGCACCGAGGCGCAGCCGTTCCCACCGTCGCCGGCGGCCAGATGGATCACCGCTCGGTCCACGAACCGGGACGCCATGACTTGCCTCTATTCACTCGCGAAAGAAAAGGGGATACACAAAACAAACGAGGGGTGGGCCCGGATATTCCGGCCCCACCCCTCGTCCGAGGTTCTAACTCGAAGCCGGAACTCAGGCTTCGGTCGGCACGATGTTGACCGTCTTGCGGCCACGCTTCTCGCCGAACTGGACCGCACCGGCGGCCAGCGCGAACAGCGTGTCGTCGCCGCCACGGCCGACGTTCACGCCGGGGTGGAACTTGGTGCCACGCTGGCGGATCAGGATCTCGCCCGCGTTGACTTCCTGGCCGCCGTAGCGCTTGACGCCCAGCCGCTGCGCGTTCGAATCGCGACCGTTGCGGGAGCTGGACGCACCCTTCTTGTGAGCCATGGCTCAATCCTCTTTCTGACGAAGATCCGGAGAAAGTCCTACTTGGAGATGCCGGTGACCTCGACGCGGGTCAGCTTCTGCCGGTGACCCTGGCGCTTGTGGTAGCCGGTCTTGTTCTTGAACTTGTGGATCCGGATCTTCGGACCCTTGGTCTGCTCGACGACCTTGCCGGTGACCGAGACCTTCGCCAGCGCGTCGGCGTCCGTGGTGACGTCGCCACCGTCCACAAAAAGGACTGCGGGGAAGGTGTGCTCGGTACCCGGCTCGCCTTCGAGCTTCTCGACCTCGACGACGTCGCCGACGGCCACCTTGTACTGCTTGCCGCCAGTCTTGACGATCGCGTACGCCGACACGGAAGTCTCCTGCTTACTCGACAACGGGTGGGGGCTTGCGTGATCGGCCCACCCAAGTTTCGGTGGTCCGGATGCTGCGCAAGGTGCCCGCTCTAGGTGGCGGGCCGTTCTACAGGTTACGTGGGGCTCCCCGGTGCGATCACACCGGGGTGCCCCTAGGTGTTCACTAGCTCTTTTCCGACGCCTTGACCGGCGGACCGGCCGGCCGTGAGGCCGCCCGTCGCGGACGACGGCGGGTGGTGGAACGCACGGCCGGGGCCGGGACGTCCACCTCGGGCTCGGTCTCCTCCTGAACCGAAGAAGGAGCCTCGGAAACCTCTTCCGTCACGACAGCCTCAGGAGTCACCGGCACCTCGGGCGCTTCGGGCTCCGGGCCCGATTCCGCGACGACGGCGATCTCTTCCTCGCGCACGGCCGGAGCCTCGTCGTCCGGAGTCGTCACCGGTTCACCGGCGAGTTCCGTCGCGGGTGCCTCGGCGACCGGCTCGGAGACCGGCTCAGCGGCCGCCTCGGCCGCCTGTTCGACGGTCGCTTCGGCGACGGGCTCCGAAACCGGCTCGGCCGACTGCGGGGCGTGCCCGTTCAGCGCGGCGCCCTCGACGTTCTCGGTGGCCTCGTGCGGGTGCTCGCCCTTGGCCGCCTTCGTGGCGTTGGCCACGGCCTGGACCGCCGAAACCACCGATTCGCGCTGGGCGGGCGGAGGCGTTTCGGCCTTGGCCGCGGCGGGCTCGTTCTGCCCCTGGTCCTCGCCCTTGCCCCGGCCACGGGACCGGCGGGAGCCCTGCTCCTTGGTGCCGCCGCCACCGCCACCGCCGTGGTTGTGCCCGTTGCCGCCGCCACCGGTGCGCTGCGGCTCGGTCGAGACGACCACACCGCGACCCTTGCAGTGCTCGCACGGCGTCGAGAACGCCTCGAGCAGCCCGGTGCCGATCTTCTTGCGGGTCATCTGCACCAGACCCAGCGAGGTGACCTCGGCGACCTGGTGACGCGTGCGGTCGCGGCCGAGGCATTCGGTCAGCCGCCGCAGCACGAGCTCGCGGTTGGACTCGAGCACCATGTCGATGAAGTCGATGACGATGATGCCGCCGATGTCCCGGAGCCGGAGCTGGCGGACGATCTCCTCCGCCGACTCCAGGTTGTTCCTGGTCACCGTCTCTTCGAGGTTGCCACCCGATCCGGTGAACTTGCCGGTGTTGACGTCGATGACCGTCATCGCTTCGGTGCGGTCGATGACCAGGTACCCGCCCGAGGGCAGCCAGACCTTGCGGTCCAGCGCCTTGGTGATCTGCTCGTCGATGCGGTGGTCGGCGAACGCCGAACCGGTTCCGGTGTACCGCTTGACGCGATCCGCCAGGTCCGGCGCCACGTGCTGCACGTAGTTGTAGATGGTGTCCCAGGCCTTGTCGCCCTGGATCTCCAGCTTCGCGAAGTCCTCGGTGAACAGGTCGCGGACGACCTTGACCAGCAGGTCCGGCTCTTCGTAGAGCATGACCGGGGCACTGTTCTTCTTGCCGCCGTTGCCGGCTTCGGCCTTCTCCTTGATGACGTCCCACTGCGCCTTGAGGCGGCGGACGTCCCGGTCCAGCTCCTCCTCGCTGATGCCCTCGGACGCGGTGCGGATGATCACACCGGCGTCCTCGGGGACGATGCGCTTGAGGATGTCCTTCAGGCGGCGGCGCTCGTTCTCCGGGAGCTTCCGGGAGATACCGGTGGCGCCGCCCGCGGGCACGTAGACCAGGAAGCGGCCCGGCAGCGAGATCTGCGTGGTCAGCCGGGCGCCCTTGTGCCCGACCGGGTCCTTGGTGACCTGGACCAGCACGGAATCGCCGGTGGAGAGCGCCTGCTCGATCTTGCGGGCCTTGCCCTCGAGACCGGCGGCGTCCCAGTCGACCTCGCCGGCGTAGAGCACGGCGTTGCGGCCGCGGCCGATGTCGATGAAGGCGGCCTCCATCGACGGCAGCACGTTCTGCACGCGGCCGAGGTACACGTTGCCGACGATCGAGCCGGTGCCCGACGACGTCACGAAGTGCTCGCACAGGACGCCGTCCTCGAGCACGCCGATCTGCGTGGACTCGCCCTTCTCGGCGACGACCATGGTGCGCTCGACCGACTCGCGGCGGGCGAGGAACTCGGCCTCGGACAGGATCGGCGCACGACGGCGGCCCGCCTCGCGGCCGTCCCGGCGGCGCTGGCGCTTGGCTTCGAGCCGGGTCGAGCCGCGCACGCTGCGGACCTCGTCCCGCGCGGGGCGCTCGGTCTCGGCGGCCTTGGCCTGGCGCACGTGGACGACCGTGTTGGGCGGGTCGTCGCTGGTGGCCTCGGCGGTGTCGTCGTCACCGCCCTTGCGACGGCGGCGGCGACGGCGGCGCTTGCTGCCGCTGTCCGATTCGCCGTCGTTGTCCGGCTCGGCCTCGGCGGACGCCTCTTCGGTGCTCTCGGCGCCGGCCTCTTCGGCCTCGGCGTCCTTGTCCTTCGCGCGCTGCTGACGACCGCGCGGGGCCTCGGAAGGCTGCTCGTCCTCGTTCTCGGCCTCGGCCGAGCCCTCGTCGCCACCCTTGCCGCGGCCACGGCCACGACGTCCGCGACGACGGCGGCGACGGCCGTTGGCGTCGTCACCGTCCTCGTCGGTGCCCTGGCCTTCGGCCTGCTCCGGCTGCGTCTCGTCCTCGTCGGAAGCGGGCTCCTCGGTCGGCGCGAAGGCGGGCTCCGGCTTGCGGGCGGGCTTCGCCGTGACGGGCTCCGGCGGCAGGAACACCGGCGACGGCGCGGCGAACACCGGGACGTGCACGGCGGCCTTCGCGGGCCTGGTCGTCGGCTGCGGCGGCTCCGGGGTCACCGGGGCGGCCAGCGCGGGCGGAACACGCCGCGAAGGGGCCTCCACCTGCGGAGCGGCGGGCTCCGGCTCGGCCTTGACCTCAGGCTTGGCTTCGGCCTCGGGAGCCGCGGGGGTCTCGGCGACCGGCTCCTCGGCGGCTTCGGGCTCGTCTCCGCCGGCGAGGGCTTCGGCGAGCTTGAGTGCCACTTCGCGGGTGACGCTGGACTGCGCGCTGCGTACGGTCTCGCCGAGCTCACCGAGCTTGGCCATCAGTTCACGGCTGTTCGATCCGAGCAGCTTCGCCAAGGCGTGCACCCGGATCCGGGGCGGCAGTTCGGCCAGCTGACCTGCGATGGGTGTGGCGGTATTCCCGCCGGTGACGGCGGGTGTGTCCGCGTTCGACATATATCTCCTCCGCCCCCGGGCGCGTCGGCTGGCTCACACCGGCTCGACGCGGCCGCGCAGGGGCCCCTTTCTGTTCGTTCCGCCGTGGTGGTCACCAGCAGCGGGAATCCTTGCCCGGACCGCGACGGCGCCGGGGTTGTCCGGGCGCCGCGTACGGCTGAAGGTCTGCTCGGCGGAGCGCTGGCCACGTTCGCGACATCGGGCCGCCCGCCACGTCGTCGAGCCGCATACAGCGGCGACGCGTGTGGAGGATGTGCAGCACACCACCGGGCCACGAGACCGCGAGCGCCACCTCTCACGTGTGCCCGTCGGCCAGCGGCCACCGCGAGTATCCCACACCCCGGCCCCACTCCGGTGTACTCGGTGCCACAGACCTGGCTCCCGGGCGCGCCGCGGCCACCGGCCGAGCGAACTTCGCGGGAGAGCTTGTCGACCCGGCCGAGGGTGGCTAGCGTGCCGCTCGGGGGTACCGAAGCGTAGGCCGCGGTGCCCTCGTTGTCCGATGTTCTCCGGTGGGAGGTCCGGTGTCCCTGCTGGGGCGGTCCCTGCGAGCGGCCGTATGCGCCTTCGTGGTGCTCTGCGGTTCGGTCGCCGCTGTCGCGACGGCCGAGGCCGAGCCCTCGTGTCATCCCCAGGGACGGGCCCTCCGTTACGTCGTCGCCTTCGACAAGGGCACTTCCGAAGCCGAGGCCAGGGCGGCCGTCGCCGACGGCTGCGGCAGCACGACCGTCTACTACCCGCAGGTCGCCGTGGCCGTGGCGACCTCGGCCGACCCGGACTTCGCCGGACTGGTCCGGCCCGCCGCCGCGTTCAGCGCGCAGGCCGAACGGCTGGCCGTGCAGCGGGCCAACGGCACGTCGCCCGCCAGGTCCGCGCCCGCCCGCGCCGGGCTCGAACCGACGGATCCGGCGAAGGTGCCTTCCGCCGATCGCACCGGCGAGCAGTGGGACATGCGCGCGATCGGTGCCGACAAGGCCCACGCGATCGAACCGGGCAGCCCGGACGTCGTCGTCGGCGTCCTCGACTCCGGCATCGACCCCACTCACCCCGACCTGGCGAACGCCCTCGATCCGGGCAAGTCCGCGGGCTGCCTGACCGGCGCGCCCGACCGGAACTGGGCCGCGACGACCTCGGTGCACGGCACGCACGTCGCGGGCGTCATCGCCGCCGCCGACGACGGCAAAGGGGTCACCGGGGTGGCGCCCGGCGTGCGGATCGCCTCGGTGAAGGTGATCGACGATCGCGGGTACGCCGACCCCGAAGCCGCCGTCTGCGGGCTGATGTGGGCCGTTTCACAGGGCATGGCGGTGACGAACAGCAGCTACTTTGTCGATCCGTGGTCGCTCTCGTGCGCCCACGCCGACGAGCGGGGCGTGGTGAACGAGGTCATGGCCCGCGCCGTCGAGTACGCGACCTCGGCGGGCACCCTCAACGTCGCGGCGGCGACCAACGAAGCCGCCGAGCTGGTGCCGTCACCGCGCTCGGGTGCCCGGCGCCAGGCCGAAGGCTGTCAGGCGCTGCCCGCCGGTCTGCGGGACGTCGTCGCGGTGTCGTCCGTGAGCGAAGAGCGGGTCAAGGCCGGTTACAGCTCGTACGGGCTCGGCGTGATCGACGTGACCGCTCCGGGTGGCGAGGCCGGGCAGTGCGTGCTTTCGACCGTTCCCGGCGGGTACGCGCCGCTGTGCGGGACGTCGATGGCGGCGCCGCACGTCGCCGGTGTCGCGGCGTTGCTCGCTTCGAAGCATCCCGGCTACAGCGCCCGCCAGCTGCGGCGGACGCTGGACGCCCAGGCCACCCCGATCGCGTGTCCCGCCGACTACGACCTGACCGGTGACGGCTCGCAGGACGCGTACTGCACCGGGTACGCGGGGTTCAACGGCTTCTACGGGCACGGCATGGTCGACGCGCTGGCCGCGGTGGCGCCCCGGCGGACGGGCGCGAACCCGGCCCGGTGACGGGTCAGCGCAGCAGGAGCTTGCCGAACCGCTTCGAGGACGCGTAGATCCCGACCGCCGCCAGCGCCACCAGGTACGCCACGTTGCCGGCCATGCCCCACGACAGGACGCCTGCCGAGAGCCCGCGCATCAGCTCGATGCCGTGGTACAGCGGGAAGATCTGCACGATCCACTGGATCCCCGCCGGGTACACCGAAAGCGGGTAGAACGTGGTGGAGAACAGGAACAGCGGCATCAGCACGAGGTTGATGTAGTCGAACTGCGACACCGACCGCAGGAAGGTCACCAGCACGATGCCGATGGCCGAGAACGCCATCGCGATCAGCAGTGCCGCCGGGATCATCAGCAGGGCCCACCACGATCCGGGCAGCCCCATCACGGTCATCACGCCGAGGAAGGTCGCCGAGTAGATCCCGCCGCGCAGCACCGACCAGCCGACCTCGCCGAGCGCGATGTCCAGCGGCCCGATCGGGGTGGCGAGCATGGCGTCGTACAGCTTGGCGTACTTCAGCTTGAAGAACAGGTTGTACGTCGAGTCGAGGATCGCGCCGTTCATCGCCGACGCCGCGAGCAGGCCGGGCGCGACGAACGCGACGTAACTCATCGCCTGGCCGCCGGGCCCGACGACCTCGCCGACGAGCTTGCCGAAGCCGAGCTGGAAGGCCATCAGGTAGAACAGCGGCTCGAAAACGCCGGACACGAACAGCATCCAGGCGTGCGAGTACGTCAGGAAAGTGCGCTCCAGCACCGCCGTCGACCGGCCGCTGTACAGCGCGGACGGCAGGATGCGCAGCAGCACCCCGCGGCGCGGGGCCTCGGTGAGCACCGCCATTTCAGACCACCAGCCGTCGGTAGAAGTACTTGTGCGCCAGCGCCCAGCCCACCCCGGCCAGGACGACCAGGAAGGCGAGGTGGCCCAGCGTGGCGAGCGGGCCGACGGTGCCGAGGCTGACCGCCCTGGCGGCCTCGTTGCCGTGCCACAGCGGGGAGATCCAGGCGATCCACATCAGCGGGGCGGGCAGTTCGCTGATCGGGAAGAACGTGCCGGAGAACAAGGTCATCGGGATCAGGATGAACCGGAAGACCAGGCCGAACCGGGTGCCCTCGTCGTAGGTGGTCGCGGCCAGCGCCATCACCGGGGTGCCGCAGGCGATGCCGGTGAGCGTGCCGATCAGGATGACGGCGAGCACGCCGAAACTCGTCCAGGAACCGAAGAGTGCCGCGATGACGGCGTAGATCGTGCCCGCCAGGGTCAGCCGCAGGCTCACCCACATGATCTGGCTGCCGAGCACCTGCCCCGGCGTGATCGGGGTGGCGGTGACGGCGATGTAGTCCTGCTGCCACTTGAATCCCGACAGCACCGGGTAGCTCGACTCCCCCACCGCCAGCTGCGCGGCGCCCGCCACGAGCAGTGCCGGGGCGACGTACTCCAGGTACGAGAACCCGCCCGTCGCCGCGCCCGCCTGCACCTGCGAGCCGAAGCCGAGCCCCATCGCGGCCAGGAAGAGCACCGGTTGCAGGCCCGTCGAGTACAAAGTGGACACCCAGTAGCGGCGGTACCACATCCAGTGGCCCTCGACCCGCAGCCAGGCTCCCGCCCAGCGTGAGACCACGCGGCCCGTCGACGCCTTCGTCTGCGCTGTGGTCATCAGTCCACCAGCGTCCGGCCGGTGAGGCGGAGGAAGACGTCCTCCAGCGAACTGCGGCGGACCAGGCTCGACAGCGGACGCAGCCCGCGCGCGTGCGCCTGTTCGAGGGTGGCCTCGCCGGTCATCGTGTAGAGCAGGACGCGGTCCGGCAGCACCTCGACGCGTTCGGCGAGGCCCTCGATCCGCTTCGCGGCCGCCTCCTGCTCGCCGTTCGGGAAGCGCAGCTCCACGACCTCGCGGGTGGAGTACCGGCTGATCAGTTCCGCGGGCGAGCCTTCGGCGGCGATCCGGCCGTTGTCCATCACGACCAGCCTGTCGCAGAGCTGCTCGGCTTCGTCCATGTAGTGCGTGGTGATGATCAGCGTGGTCCCGCCGGCCTTGAGCCGGAACAGCCTGTCCCACAACAGGTGCCGGGCCTGCGGATCCAGCCCCGTGGTCGGCTCGTCGAGCAGGAGCAGCTCCGGGTCGTTGACCAGCGACCGCGCGATGGTCAGCCGCCGCTTCATCCCGCCGGAGAGCGAATCGACCTCCGCGTTCGCCCGGTCGGTGAGCTGGGCGAACTCCATCAGCTCCTCGGCCTTGCTCCGCACGTGCGACCGCGAAAGGCCGAAGTAGCGGCCGTAGATCTGCAGGTTCTGCCGGACGGTGAGCTCGGTGTCGAGGTTGTCCTGCTGCGGCACCACGCCGAGCCGGGCGCGGATCTTCGGCCCTTCGACGTCCGGATCCATACCGAGGACCCGCAGGTCGCCGTCGGTGCGCGGGGAGACGCTCGCGATCATCCGCATGGTGGAGGACTTGCCCGCGCCGTTGGGCCCGAGGAAGCCGAAGGCCTCCCCCGGGCGGACCTCGACGTCGATCCCGCGTACGGCCTCGAAATCGCCGAAACGCTTGACCAACGCCTTCGCCTGCACCATCGCCGGTTCGTGCTCCGAGTCACCCACGGTAGGCACCCTAGGACCTGCCACCGACAAAATTCGACCGGTTTATCCGTGCCCTTGTCGGCCGTTGCCCGCTCGTCGATACTCACCGACCATGAGTCTCAAGCCCAAAATCGCCCTGTTGTCCGTTTTTGTCAGCGCCGGGCTCCTGATCGCGCCCGCCGCGCAGGCGGCCGAGACCCGTGCGGCCACTGTGGACCCGCGGCCGTCCACCGCCAAGCTGGCCTTCGAACTGCACAAGCTGGCGGCGCTCAGCCACGGGAAGATCCGCGTGGACAAGATCGGCCGCAGCAACGAGGGCCGTCCGGTGTGGGCGGCCAGGGTCGGCCACGGCAAGACCCGGATCCAGTACGTCACCCAGCAGCATGGCGACGAGCCGCTCGGCACGCCCGCCGCGCTCGGATTCCTGCGCGAGGTCGGCGTCGGGAACAGCGCGTGGGCGCGGAAGCTGCTGGCGAAGGTGACCGTCGACATCGTCGTGCGCGCCAACCCCGACGGGCACGAGCGCGACTGGCGCTACAACTACGACCCGGACGCCACTCCCGAATACGGTGAGAAGGGCAAAGGGTACGACATCAACCGCTACCACGACCCGGCCGTCGCGCCCAAGGACAATCCGGCCACCGAAGCGGGCCTGATCCAGCGGCGGAACGCGGAGTTCAAGCCGGACATCATGGTCGACTACCACATGCAGGGCCGGTACCAGGACGCGAACGGAAAGGAGATCACCGCTTCGACGATGTGGCCGACACATCCGGGCGTGAAACCGTCCGATGTGGACTTCGCGAAGCAGATCGCGGTCGTGGTGCAGCGGTCGATCGACGGTAACGGCGGCTACGTCTCGCAGTATCCGGGCGGTTCGTACCAGGGCATCGCGCGCAACGGGTACGGGCTGCTCGGCAACGGCAGCGTGCTGATCGAACTGAGCCTCATCCCGGAGCGGGAACAGCAGCAGATCCAGGACGCCAAGGCCTCGATGCTCGCGATCGCGCGGGCCGCGGCCGACGGTTCGGTGCGGAGCGTGGACCCGGCCGCCGCCGACGCGATCCCGCCGCGGGGTCCGGCGCTGCCGGGTACGGTCGAAGAGGCGCACGAAGCCGCCTGACGCGTGCTAGGAACGGTCCTTTCCTTGCGAAATTTGCAAGGAAAGGACCGTTCATTGCATCAGCGGACGGTGACCGAGAGGCTCTTCGTCACCCCATTGACGGTCACCGAGAGGTTCGCCGTCCCCGGCCGCAACGCGGTCAGCACCCCGCTCGCCGGGTCGTACGACGCGACGTCCCACGGCATCGCGGGCAGGAATCCGCCGGCGACGTGCGTACCCCAGCCGCCCTTCCAGTCCGCGCTGACCGGGTACGAAACCGGCACCTGACGCGCTCCCTGCGTCACCACCGCCCGGATGTCCGCCTTCTCGCCGCGCGCCAGCGAGGCGGGCCCGGACAGCGTCAGCGCGTCGACGTTCGGCCGCGTCTCGAACCGCACCGGCTGCGCCTTGTCCCCCGGCTCGAACCGGACCATCGTCCAGCCGACGAACCCGCCGTCACCCGGAGCCGCCGCGGGCGATTTCCCGGAGTTGCCGTTCACCAGATACGGCACGCCGTCGACGCGCGAGAGGTTGAAAACGCCCGCGTGCGAGGCGATCGCGGCCGCCTGCTTGCCCGACTCACGCTCGAAGGCGGTCAGCCAGCCGGTCAGCATGGCCGCTTCCTTGCGGTCGGCCAGCTGCGAATTCCCGGTGGGACTCGGGTCCTTCACCGGATGGTGCATCGCGACGACGACACCGCGGATCCGCCGGTCCGTCTTCGCCCCGTCGAGCGCCTCGCGCAGCATCCGGATCTGATCGAACCCGCCCGCGCGCAGCGATCCGCGCGAGGAATCCATCAGCACCAGCCGGATCCCGGCGATGTCGGCGACGCGATGGGTCTCCCCGAACGCCGCCTGGAACTCCGCGAGCCCGTGCCCGCCGTCGGCCTCGTGGTTGCCCGGAACGTAGTACCAGGGCGCCTTGCCGACGAGCTCTTCATCGATGACCGACTTCGCCAGCACGAAATCGGCGGCCGTCCCCCTGTCGACGAAGTCGCCGTTGATCAGCACGAGATCCGGTTTCGCCGCCACTGCCTCGCGCAGCGCGCGCCGGGCCTGGGCGACCAGCGGGCCGTCCGGCTGGTCGGCGGTGAACTGCGCGTCGCTGACCACGGCGATCCGCAGGCCGCCGGTCGCGGCGCCGTCGGTGATCAGCGCCGGGTCACGCGGCGCCGGGTCGGCGGGGACGGCGGCCGCGGGCGCGACCTCGAAGGTGAGGTCGTCGAAGACCAGCCGCCCTTCGTACTGCTGGACGGGAACGTTCTCGACGGCATAGAACTTCGTCAGCCGCTGCCCGTCGGGGAGCCCGGCGGGGATGGCAGCGCGGACGTAGCGCCAGCCCGTCCAGTCGACGCTCAGCGACAGGTCCACGACGGACGGGACGTTGGCGGCGTCACGGAGTTCCGCTCGCAGCCAAGCACCCTTCGCGTCGCCGTTGACCCACAGGCCGACGCGCTGGGTGCCGGGCGGCAACGCGAGCGGCGGCGCCGAGTTGACGTACGCCGCGCGCGTGGCGTTGGTCCCGTTCAGCCGGTAGTCCAGCGCGAGACCGCGACCGCCGTCGCGGCCGGGTGCCTCGGAGAGCGCGGCGCCGACGACGGCCGGGAAGACGCTGGCGGTCCAGCCCGCCGGGCCGTCCAGCGGTGCCGCGACACGGGATTCCGTGCCGACGGAGGCCGCCAGATGCGTCACCTTCCCGCCCGCGGTGGCGGTGATCGCCGAAGCGCCCGACGCCTTGAGCGCGGTGACCGCGAACCCGTCACCGGACGGTTCGATCTTCACCACGGCGGGGTCGTAGTCGAGTTTGACGTCGTCGGGCTCGATCCATGTGCCGTAACCGTCGGCGTCGTAGCCGAACACCTTGAACGTGCTCTTCGCGCCTTCGCCGGACAACGCGACCTGCTCGGTGCTCGTGCCCAGCCGGACCGGTGAGCCGAGGACGTTCAGTGTGGTCTTGCCCATGACGCCGCCACGTTTCGCCAGGACGTCGACGTTCGCGGGCGCGTCGGGCCGGAGCCGGTCGGCGTGCGCGGTGAACACGCCGTCGGTCACGGTGCCGCGGAAGGGATTCGTGCTGAGCCACTGGACGTGGGCGTCGACGGCGGCGCCGGTCTCGTCGTGGCCACCGGCGACGAGCTTCCGCGTCAGCCCGGAGAGCACACGGGTCGCGTCGGCGGTGTCCTGTGCGGGGGCGGGCGCGAATCCGGTCAGGCGCCCGCTTCCCGGCACGGTGGCGACGCCGATCCCGTTGGGCACCAGGCGTTCCCCGCCGTCCGACGGCGAATTGCGCACCAGCGGCGACTGCTCGCCCTGCTCGCGGGCGAGCATCGTCGAGGAGCCGCCGCCGTCGAGGTTGAGGGCGTCGTCCGCGCCGAGCGACTTCATGTGCCGGGCGAGTTCGAGTTCGGTCATGCCGCGGCTGTCCGCCTGGCGGCCGTCGACCGTGGCCAGCCACATCTTCGTGCCGTCGGCGGAGAACCCGACCGCGGTCCGGGGGTGCATGGCGACGTTGTCGACCGGCTGGACCGCGCCGTCACGCAGCAGGACCTTGTTCCCGCCGACAGAGACGGACAGCTTGCCCGCGTCACTCTTCGGCGCGTACGCGACGCCCACCTTGTCGCCGGGCGTCAAGCCGGACAACGAGTCCACGCCGCCGTCACGTGCGAGCAGGATCGTCGCTCCCGCGGCGATCGGGCCGTCGGCGGGCTGTGGCCGCACCTGCGTGACGACGCCGTCGGAAACCTCGACCTCGACGACACGTTGGGCGCCCGCGACCGAGGTCCGCCGCGACGACGCGCCCCACAACGGCGTGTAGACGCCGATCGCGTCGCCGCTCAGCACGGGGCTGTTGAAGTTCGAGGCGGGCACGACCTTGCCGTCGGGCAGGGTCACCGACGCTTCGAGGAACACCTCCGCGAGCCGTGCCTTGCCTTCTTCGGTGATCGACGCGGTCAGGTTGTGGCCGCGCGCCGGGGCCGTCTGGAGTTTCCCGGCGTCGACGCCGACGCCGATGGGCGCGCCGGAGGCGTTGATGTCGAAGAAGTCCCCGTTGACCCCGGCGACCGCGCCGGCCCTGGCGACCTGCTGCGAAAGCGGCGTCCGCGCGGAAACCGTGCCGGGGCTGAGGTAGGTCGGTTTGAGGGTCTTGCTGGTGAGATCGACGGCGAGGGTGTCGCCGCGGATCCAGCCCGCCGGGTCGTAGCGGTCGAACTCGGTGAGGCTCAGCCCCGGCGCCACGCGCGAAGTCGCGCTGGTGGTGACGAGCCCGTCGTCGGGCGCGGCCACGGCGTACGCGGACGGGCCCTCCTTCGCCGAAGAGGCCGCTGGGGCGGCTTCGACGGGCGCCGGGCCGAGCGGAGCGGCCAAGGGATCGGCGTGCGCCGGTGCGGCGACGAACAATCCGGGCAGCAGGGCAGCGAGCAGCAATAGGCGTGAATTTCTCACGAATTACCCCACGATCGAGTGATAGGCAGCATCGCTCAGCACAGCGGACGCGAGCCGCCAGGAGAAGGCCCCGAGGTGAACGTGAACCGAACGGCGTAGGGCGCGAAGGTCAGGGCGTGACCGGCCCGGCGAGGAAGGCTTTCGCCGCCGCGGCGTCACCGGTGATTTCGAGCCCCGCCCCGTCGAGCTCGATCCGTTGCCACAGCAGCAAGTCCAGCGCTTCCGCGCTCCCCGCGACGACGGCGCCCGCTGCTTCGGCGGGGTCTGCCTGCCGCGAGCCGGGGACGTCGGTTTCGCCCGGCGGTGTGATCAACCAGGCGTGTCCGGTGTCGGATGTCTTCAGCAGCAACGGAACGGTGACCGTCGGCGGGGTGTGCCAGCGCTTCACCTTCGGCAGCATGCCGAGGAGGACCTCGTCCACGCCGTCGGCGGCGAGGTTCGGGTCCAGGGTGTATCCGGTCCCTGCCGCGCGGTGCGCGTCGAGCAGGTGCACCGCGGTCTCGTGGACCTGGCGGCGGAACCAGAAGGCTTTGGTCTTGGCGGCCGCGGTGAAGTTCCAGGCGCCGTCTTCCGGGGAGGACCCGCGCAGCGCCCCGATGAGGTCTTCGGCGCTTTCGCGGTACCAGGCGGCGAGGTCCGCACCGGGTTCGTCCTCGAAGCTCTGCGGGGCGAGCTCACCGGTACGCACGATCCCGGCCGCCCAGCGGTGGACGTTGCCGAGGTGGACGACCAGGTCACGCAGGCGCCAATCACCGCAGCACGGCACGGGCGCGGCGTGGTCCCCGGTGCTCGCCACCCGCGCGAAACCGGTGGTGAGCTCCCGCAGGCGCTCCAGGTACTCGTCCGGTGTCATCGCGGCTCCCCCGGGTTCGTGGACGGCGCGGCTTCCCCGCGCCGTCCACGAGTGTGTCAGACCTCGGGGAACCAGAGCTTGAGCTCGCGCTCGGCCGACTCCGGGGAGTCCGAACCGTGCACCAGGTTGTACTGGGTCTCCAGCGCGAAGTCGCCGCGCAGGGTGCCGGGGGTGGCCTTCTCGACCGGGTCGGTGCCGCCGGCGAGCTGACGGAAGGCGGCGATGGCGCGCGGGCCCTCGACGGCGATCGCGACCAGCGGGCCCGAGGTGATGAACTCGAGGAGGTCGCCGAAGAACGGGCGCTCCTTGTGCTCGGCGTAGTGCTCCTCGGCGACCGAGCGCTCGACGGTGCGCAGTTCGAGGGCGGCGAGCTTCAGGCCCTTGCGCTCGATGCGAGCGATGACCTCGCCGACGAGGCCGCGCGCGACGCCATCGGGCTTGACGAGGACCAGCGTGCGTTCAGTCACGGCGGTATTTCTCCTTGGGTGGGATTCGTGCTATTCGCCCGGAGCCTACTGGGTGCTTCGCGGCTCACTTCACGTCGGACCAGGGAATGGCCTCGATGCGCCCGAGGTGCTCCTCGCCCCACTCCCCGAGCGCGGCCATCGCGGTGTTGAGGGAATCCCCGAACTCCGTCAGCGAATACTCCACCTTCGGCGGAACCTGGTGGTACACCTCGCGATGCAGCAGCCCGGTGGTCTCCATCTCGCGCAACTGCAGGATCAGCACCCGCTCGCTGATGCCGGGTACCGCGCGCCGCAGCTCCCCGAAACGCAGCGGCCCGTCCTGGAGTGCGAACAGGATGAGCCCTTTCCATTTGCCGCCCACGACGGCTATCGCGGCGTCGAGGCCGCAGGTGAACGTGCGGTTCTTGGTCATCGGTCACTTACCTTTTTGTCGGTACCCGGCAAAATAGTAGGTACTTGATCGAATGTACGCGACCGCCCAGCATGGAGTCATCCCGAAGATTTCCTTTGACTGGAGCGAAAAATGCCGAAGACACCGGTGACCGTCGTGGGCCTCGGCTCGATGGGCTCGGCCCTCGCGGGCGCTTTCCTCGCGGCCGGGCATCCGACCACCGTGTGGAACAGGACGGCCTCGAAGGCCGATCCTCTCGTCGCACGCGGGGCGATCCTGGCCGCGACGGCCGACGACGCGGTGCGGGCGAGCCCGTTGATCATCGCCTGCCTGACGACTTACGAAGACACACGCGCGGCCTTGGAAGCGGCCTCACTGACCGGACGTGCTTTGGTCACCTTGAACAGCGGCTCCCCGGCCGAAGCACGCCGGATGGCCGACTGGGCAAAGGATCGCGGCGCGCGCTACCTCGACGGCGCGATCAAGAACGTGCCGTCGGCCGTGGGAGCGCCGGACACGCTGCTGTACTACGGCGGCGACAAGACCGTCTTCGACGAGCACCGGGAAACGTTGCGGGTGCTGGGCGGCGACACCGTCCACCTCGGCGAGGACACCGATCTCGCGGCGCTGTACGAAACGGCCGTCGGCGGCACCCTGTTGCCCGCGCTGGTCGGGTTCTTCCAGGGTGCCGCCGCGCTGCGGTCGCGCGGGCTCGAAGCCTCGACGCTCCTGCCGTACGCCACCAAGTGGTTCGAGATGATCATCTCGGTGCTTCCGACGCTCACCAAG
This sequence comes from Amycolatopsis sp. WAC 04169, assembly GCF_003947535.1. NCBI lineage: Bacteria > Bacillati > Actinomycetota > Actinomycetes > Pseudonocardiales > Pseudonocardiaceae > Amycolatopsis > Amycolatopsis sp. WAC 04169. Next base: position 293,709 of record NZ_QHJI01000013.1, read on the forward strand.
GAAATCGACAGCGGCGACTACTCGGATCCCGCGTCCTCGGTGGACATCTTCCACGCCGGCGCCGCCGCCGACCTCGGGCTGGCCGAGGAAGGCGTCGACGTCGCGTGGCAGCTGCCGATGCACGACCTCGTGCGGCGGGCCGTCGAGGCCGGGTACGGCGATCGCAGCATCTCGGTCCTGACCGAACTGCTCAGCGTTGGGGCCACAGGGTCTTCGACCACAGCGAAGCGCCCGTAGCGTCCCTCAGGTCGACCGTGAGCGCGCCGCTCCGCCCGTCGATGTTCACCTCGCCGAAGTGCTGGAAGCCGTCGGCGGGCGAGGCGTTCGCGGCGGGCGGGGCGTGCACGAACACCGCTTCCGGCCCGAAGGTCGGGTCGAGTTTGTTCGGGCCGAACGCGCCGGCGTTGAGCGGGCCGGAGACGAACTCCCAGAACGGGTCGAACTCGGTGAAGGAAGCGCGATCCGGCGAGTAGTGGTGCGCCGCGGTGTAGTGCACGTCGGCGGTCAGCCAGACGACGTTGCGCACCCGGCGCCGCGAGATCTCCCGCAGCACCCAGGCGAGTTCGGTCTCGCGACCGCCGGGCGCGCCGGGAAGACCGTTGGCGACGCCCTCGATGGCCTTGCCGTCCGGGACGGTGAGCCCGACCGGGAGATCGGCCTGGATGATCTTCCAGGTCGCGGTGCTGCGGTCGAGCGCGTCGACGAGCCAGCGGGCCTGGTGATCGCCGAGGATGCGGCCAGGCTTGGTCTGGTCCGAGGTGTTGGCGTCCTTGTAGGTCCGCATGTCCAGTACGAAGACCTCGGCGCGGGAACCGTGCCGGAAGTTGCGGTAGACGCGGCCGTCGACGGCCTGGCGCCGGTCGATCGGGTGCCATTCGTGGAACGCCTGGAACGCGCGGGCGGCGAGGACGTCGACGCGCTTCTCGGTGTATTCGGGACGGTCGTCGAGGACCTCCCCGGGGTACCAGTTGTTCACGACTTCGTGGTCGTCCCACTGGACATAGGCGGGCACGTTCGCGGTGAAGCGCTTGAGGTTCTCGTCGAGGAGGTTGTAGGCGAACTGTCCGCGGTACTCGTCGAGCGTCTCGGCGACCTTCGACTTCTCCGGGGTGACGATGTTGCGCCACACCCGCCCGCCGGGCAGCGCGACGGTCTCGGTGAGCGGGCCGTCGGCGTAGACCGTGTCTCCACAGTGGAGGAACAGGTCCGGACGGCGGTCGGCCATCGCGCGGTAGATCGTCATCCCGCCGAGTTCGGGGTTGATGCCCCAGTTCTGCCCGGCGACGTCACCGGACCACAGCAGCCGGACGTCGGAGCGGCCGACGGGGGCGGTCGTGAAACGGCCGGTGACGGCCTCGCTGCGGGTGCGGCCGTCGAGGTCCTCCGCGGTCACGCGGTAGTGGACTTCGGTCCCCGGCATGAGCCCCGCGACGCGGACCTTGCCCGTACCGCCGGTCTCCGGGCTCATCACCGGGCCGCGCACGCGGCGCGCGTGCCGGAACGACGGGTCCCGGGAGACCTCCACGATCAGCCGCGACGGCCGGTCGGCGCGCGACCAGACGATGCCGGAACCGGTGGTGACGTCGCCGGACTGGACACCGTGGGTGAGCACCGGGCGGTCGCGGCGGAGCAGCGGGACCGGGTTCGCGGTCGCGGTTCCGGGGAGGAGCAGGCCGCCCGCGACCGCTCCGGCGCCGGTGAGACCGGCTTTGAGCAGCGTGCGGCGGTTGTGGTGGGTTGCGGTCATGGCGCGGTTCTATCCCGCGGCCACGGCCGGTGGGCCAACGGCGGTTTGCGCGGTGATGAACGAACTCGTGAGTGGCGATGTCACGTGACTGACTGGACGACACGCGTGATCGGCTTTAGGTAGCCAAGACACGGACGGTTCTAACCGTCTTCACCACTCACGAGGCGCTACTGCGGTTGCTGCTGCTGACTCGGCAGCGTCCCCGCCGCCATCCGCCGCGCCACGTCCCGCCGCAGCCACAGCAGCCACAGCCAGATCCCGAGGAAGATCACCCCGAGGATCGCCACGGCGGGCAGCGCGACGAAGAACGCGATCAGCGCGACCTGCAGCACCAGCACCGCGGGCACCGCCCAGGGCTTCTTCAGGAAACCGCACAGCACGATCAGCGCGACCGCGATCACGATCACCGACCAGCCGGTGAACGAGCCGACCCCGCCGCCGAGTTTCGCCACCACCGGCAGCGCGAGCGCCACGGTGATGCCCTCCATGATCAGCGAACCGGCCATCACCCCGCGGAAGGACTTCATCGGGTCCTTGGCGGGCGGCTTCGGGGTCTCGTCGGTCACGCCGGCTCCTTACCGAACAGGGTCCTGGCCTCGCCCGCGGTGACGACGGAGCCGGTGACCAGCACGCCGCCGCCCGCCAGCGGTTCCTCGGGGTCGTCGCTCTGCTCGACGAGGCCGATGGCGGTCTCGATCGCGGCGTCCAGGCTGGGCTCGGCCACGACCCGGTCTTCGCCGAAGATCGAGATGGCGATGTCGTTGAGTTCGTCGAGCGGCATCGCGCGCGGGGACGAGTTCCTGGTGACGACGATCTCGGTCACCACCGGTTCGAGGGCGTCCAGGATGCCGCGCGCGTCCTTCTCCGCCATCACGCCGACCACGGCCGCGAGACGGCGGAAGGCGAACTCCTCGGCGACAGTGGTCGCGAGTGCCTTCGCGCCGTGCGGGTTGTGGGCGGCGTCGAGCAGCACGGTCGGGGCGGCGCGGACGCGCTCCAGCCTGCCGGGGGTCTCGACCTCGGCGAAGGCCTCGCGAACGGCCTCGATGACCAACTGCTTGTCCTTGCCCGCGCCGAAGAACGCCTCGACGGCGGCCAGCGCCAGAGCGGCGTTGGCGGCCTGGTGCGCGCCGTGCAGCGGCAGGAAGATCTCGTCGTAGACACCGCCGAGGCCCTGCAGCTTCAGCATCTGCCCGCCGACGGCGACCTCGCGCTCCAGCACGCCGAACTCGCTGCCCGCACGGGCGACGCTCGCGTCGACCTCGATGGCGCGTTCCAGCAGGACTTTCTGCACTTCGGGGTCCTGCTCCGCGATGACCGCGACACTGCCCGGCTTGATGATCCCGGCCTTCTCCACCGCGGCCTTGACCGGGGAGCCGCCGAAGTACTCGACGTGGTCGACGCCGATCGGCGTGATGACGGCGACGTCACCGTCCACGACGTTGGTGGCGTCCCAGGAGCCGCCGAGCCCGGTCTCGATGACCGCGGCTTCGACGGGCGCGTCGGCGAAGGCCGCGAACGCCATCCCGGTGAGCACTTCGAACTTGCTCATCGGCACCGCGTCCGGGCCGCCGGCGTTGTCCACCATGGTCACGTACGGCGCGACGTCGCGGTACAGGTCGACGTACGCGGCGGCGGAGATGGGGGCGCCGTCGAGCGCGATCCGCTCGGTGACCAGTTGCAGATGCGGGCTCGTGTACCGGCCGACGCGCAGGCCCATGCGGGTCAGCAGCGCGTCGATCATCCGGGTGGTCGAGCCCTTGCCGTTGGTCCCGGCGACGTGCAGCACCGGGTAGCCGCGGTGCGGTTCACCCATGAGGTTGACCAGGGCCGCGATCCGGGCGAGGGACGGCTCGATCTTGGTCTCGGGCCAGCGCTGGTTCAGCTCGGCCTCGACGGCGAGCAGTTCGCGGCGCGCCTGCTGCCCGTTGGGGTCGGACGGGGCGAACTCGTCGCCCTGGTCGTCCAGTTCGTGCAGTTCCACGTCCTCCGCGGCGACGAGGTCCGGCACGGGCCCGAGCGCGAGGTTGTCCCCCAGCTGCCCGATCCCGCCGATGCCGCCCCGCGCACCGCCGCCCGCCTGGTACGCGGCGTCGGGTGCGTCCAGATCCGGGTCGGTGTCGTCGGACGGATCGTGGGCGCGGGCCCCCAATTCGTCGACACCGGCGAAACTGTCCAGATCTGCCAGGTCCGGGGATTCCCTGAAATCTTCGGAATCCCGGCCGTCACCTCGCGGCACGAACTCTCCTCTTAGCCTTGCTGCCTGTCACGCCGAGTCTACGTGCGGCTTTTCCTGGCACTCTCGACGCATGGGGTTCAACCACAACGACCACTATCACCCGCTGCTGCTCGACCAGTTGCCTCCCGGGCCCGGCGTGGCGCTGGACGTGGGCTGCGGCAGCGGGCGGTTCGCGCGGCGGCTCGCGGCGACCGGGATGCACGTCGAGGCGATCGACCGGTCCGGTCCGATGATCGACCTCGCCCGCGCCGCCGGCTCGCCGGGCCCCGGCACGATCTCGTACCGGCAGGCCGACGTGGTCGCCGAGAAGCTGCCGGACGAGGCGTACGACTTCATCTCCTGCCTCGCGATGCTCCACCACGTGCCGTTCGACACGGTCACCAAGCTGCGTGACGCGCTGGTCCCCGGCGGGGTGCTCGCCGTGCTCGGCCTCGGCAGGCCCAGCACCGTCGCCGACTACGCGCGCGCTCTCGTGGCCTCACCGGTGAACGCGCTGGCCAGGGTGGTCGTGTACGCGGCCGACCGGCTGAACGGCGGCGCCGACCCCCTGCCGACGGCGCCGATCGTGGAGACCTTCCCGCCGATGAACCGCGTCCGGCGCGACGCGGCCCGCCTGCTGCCCGGCAGCAAGGTCCGGAACCTGCTCTTCTTCCGTTATCTGCTCGTCTACCGGCGGCCCGAAGACGATCACCCGATGTGACACCCCAAGCGGGTGAAACCGGCGCTCGACCACCCGATCGGCGGCGCCGACGGGGGCGGATCCGGTTCATTTTTGAGAGGCCATCCAGTCCGGAGATCGGGGTCCTCATGCGCTACAGACGCGTCCTGTTCGCGGCCGTCTCGACCGTCGTCCTGCTGATCGCCTCCGCCACGGCGGCCACCGCCACCACGCGGTCCTACCGGAATTACGTCGCGCTGGGTGATTCCTACACCTCCGGACCGCTCATCCCGCTCCCCCGCCTCGATCCGCTCTTCTGCGGCAAGTCGACGCAGAACTACCCGTCGATGCTCGCCTCCGCGCTGCGAGTCCGCTCCTTCACCGACATCAGCTGCGGTGGCGCCGACACCACCAACATGACGCAGCGCCAAAGCGTGACCCTCGGCAGCAACCCGCCCCAGTTCAGCGCCCTGCGCGCGAACACCGACCTGGTGACGGTCGGTATCGGCGGCAACGACTACGGCGTCTTCGGCACGCTCGTCGGCACCTGCCCGTCGCTGCGGGCGAGCGATCCCACCGGGAACCCTTGCCAGGACAGGTTCACCGTCGGCGGTGTCGACACCATCAAGGCCAAGATCGCCGACACCGGCAAGAACGTCGAGAAGGTGCTGGCCGGGATCCACGCCCGCTCGCCGCGCGCCGAGGTGCTCGTCATCGGCTACCCGCGGATCGCGCCGGAACGCGGGTACTGCCCGAAGATCCTGCCCTTCGCCGAGGGCGACTACGCGTGGCTCAACGACGTCGAGAAGGCGCTGAACTCGGCGATCGAGAAGGCCGTCGCGGCCGACGGCAAGGCGACCTTCGTGGACACCTTCGGACCGTCCGCCGGACACGACGCGTGCGCGAAGAACGGGGCCGCGTGGATCAACGGGCAGCACACGAAACTGCTCGCCGCGGCGGCTTACCACCCGTATCGCACCGGGATGGCGGGCGTGGCCGCGGTGGTCCTCCGTCACCTCCGCTGAATGCAAGGAACGGTCCTTTCCTCGCAAAATTTGCGAGGAAAGGACCGTTCCTGGCGTTCGTCAGGAGGCGGGGAGGGCGGCCAGCCGGGCGTTGATGCGCTCGATGTCCGCGACCGCGGTCTCCTTGCGGGCCCGGATCTTGTCGATCACCGGCTCCGGCGCCTTGTCGATGAAGGCCTGGTTGCCGAGCTTGACCTCGGCCTGCGCCAGTTCCTTCTCCGCCACGCCGAGGTCCTTCTGCAGACGCTTGCGCTCCGCGGCGACGTCGATCGTGCCGGACAGGTCCAGCTCGACGGTCACCACACCGGCCGACAGCCCGACCTCGAGCGACGCGCTCGGCGCGAAGCCCTCTTCGGGCTGGGTCAGCCGGACGAGCGAGCGGATCGGCTCGTCGTGCCCGGTCAGCTCGGCGAACCCGTCGCCGGACAGCCGTGCGGCCACCTTCTGGCTGGGCTTGAGGCCCTGGTCCGCGCGGAACCGCCGCACCTCGGTGACCAGCTTCTGCACGTCCGCGATCCGCTTGTCCGCCACGGCGTCGGCGTACGAGGCGTCGGCCACCGGCCACGGGGCGATCACCAGCGACTCGCGGCTGGTCAGCGCCGTCCACAGCTTTTCGGTGATGAACGGGATGAACGGGTGCAGCAGCTTCAGCACGGTGTCGAACACGTGCCCCAGCACCGCGCGCGTCGCCGTCACGCGGGCCTCGTCACCCTGGAAGACCTGGACCTTCGACAGCTCCAGGTACCAGTCGCACAGCTCGGTCCAGGTGAACTGGTAGAGCGTGTCGGTGGCCTTCGCGAACTGGTAGTCCGCCAGGTAGCCGGTGACCTCGTCGACGACGTTGCCGAGCCTGCCGAGGATCCAGCGGTCGGCTTCGGTGAGTTCGGCGGCCGGCGGCAGCGGGGCGTTGGCGTCCGCGCCGTTCATCATCGCGAACTTGGTGGCGTTCCAGAGCTTCGTGGTGAAGTTCCGGGAGCCCGCGACCCACTCCTCGCCGATCGGCACGTCGGTGCCCGGGTTGGCGCCCCGCGTGAGGGTGAAGCGCAGCGCGTCGGTGCCGTAGGCGTCCATCCACTCGATGGGGTCGACGCCGTTGCCCGCGGTCTTCGACATCTTCTTGCCGAACTGGTCACGGACCATGCCGTGCAGCGCGATGGTCTTGAACGGCGCCTCGCCGGTGGCGTAGAGGCCGAACATCATCATCCGCACGACCCAGAAGAACAGGATGTCGTAGCCGGTGACCAGCACCGACGTCGGATAGAACTTGTTCAGGTCCGGGGTCTTCTCCGGCCAGCCGAGGGTGGAGAACGGCCACAGGCCCGACGAGAACCAGGTGTCGAGGACGTCCGGGTCCTGGGTCCAGCCCTCGCCCGAGGGCGGCTCCTCGTCCGGTCCGACGCAGACGACCTCGTCGTTCGGGCCGTACCAGACCGGGATGCGGTGGCCCCACCACAGCTGACGCGAGATGCACCAGTCGTGCAGGTTGTCGACCCAGTCGAAGTAGCGCTTCTCCATCTCCGCCGGGTGGACGTCGACCCGGCCGTCGCGCACCGCGTCGCCCGCCGCCTTCGCGAGCGGGCCGACCTTGACGAACCACTGCAGCGAAAGCCGCGGCTCGATCGGCTCCTTCGAGCGCTCCGAGTGCCCGACGCTGTGCAGGTACGGGCGCTTCTCCGCGACGATGCGGCCCTGCTCGCGCAGCTTCTCGCGCACCGCGACACGGGCCTCGAAGCGGTCCATGCCGTCGAACTCGGTGCCGGTGCCGTCGATCCGGCCCTGCTCGTCCATGATCGTGATCATCGGCAGGTCGTGCCGCTGGCCGATCTCGAAGTCGTTCGGGTCGTGCGCGGGGGTCACCTTGACCGCGCCGGTGCCGAACTCCGGGTCGACGTGCTTGTCCGCGACGATCGGGATCTTGCGCCCGGTCAGCGGCAGCTCGACCTCGGTGCCGATGAGGTGGGTGTAGCGCTCGTCGTCCGGGTGGACCGCGACGGCGGTGTCGCCGAGCATCGTCTCCATCCGGGTGGTGGCCACGACGATCGCGTTCTCGCCGTCGCCGTAACGCATCGAGACGAGTTCGCCTTCGACCTCTTCGTGCTTCACCTCGGCGTCGGACAGCACCGACCGCAGCTCCGGCGACCAGTTGACCAGGCGCTCGGCGCGGTAGATCAGGCCGTCGTCGAAGAGCTTCTTGAAGATAGTGTTGACGGCCTTGGACAGGCCGTCGTCCATGGTGAACCGCTCACGGGTCCAGTCCACACCCTCGCCGAGGCGCTTCATCTGGGCGAGGATCTTGCCGCCGTGCTCGTTCTTCCACTGCCAGACGCGCTCCACGAAGGCCTCGCGGCCGAGTTCGCGGCGGCTGGTGCCTTCGGCGCGGAGCTGCTTCTCGACCAGCGCGTGGACCGCGATGCTCGCGTGGTCCATCCCCGGCAGGTACAGCGTCTCGTCGCCGAGCATGCGGTGGTAGCGGGTGATGGCGTCGATCAGCGTGTGCTCGAACGCGTGCCCGATGTGCAGCGAACCGGTCACGTTCGGGGGCGGGATGACTACCGTGAACGGCGGCTTGTCCGACGTGGGGTCGGCCGTGAAGTAGCCGGCGTCTACCCAACGCTGGTAGAGCGAGGCTTCTTCGTCGGCCGGGTTCCAGGTACCCGGAAGGTCGGTCTGCTGCGGCTGGGCGTTCTCGGTCACAGTTGACAAGTCTACGAACCCCCTCTATCGACTTCCTCACCGGCCGTAACGCCCGCCGTTCCCAGCCGATGAGGGGATGTCGTCACGCACTGGGGAGGGGCGGGTTCTTGGAGGACGCGCGGTTGGAGACGCATCCGGATCTGATGGATCCGGAGTGGCGCAAACGAGCCGAACGCGAGGCTCGGCTCGGCGCGAAGAAGGATCTCAAACGGCGACGGAAGCAGCGGCCGCGCCGCCGGTTCCGGATGACCCGCAAGGTCGTCGTGGTCCTGTTCGTGATCGGGACCGTGGCATTGCTCGGGGCCGCGGCGGTCGTCGTGCACCAGCTGCGGGGAAGCTCCGTTCCCGCGCCGCAGCCTCCGAAGGCGGCCCCGGTGCTCACCGGCGTCGACCTCGATCGGCCGTTCGACCGCACGCCCGCCGCGAACTGGCGTGAAGGTCTGGCCGGGATCACCGTGCCGCCGGGGCAGGCCGTCGGCGGCTTCACCGCGCAAGAGGTCGACGCCGCGTACCGGAAGGTGACGGAGGCCATCACGGCCGCGCGGCTCGGCTCCCGGGCGCTGCGGGACCACGACGGTTCGGAACTGCTCGCCCTGCTGGCCCCGAACGAGCGCGCCCAGATCCACGAGATGCTCACCAGTGGTCCCACCGTCGAGAAGAACCGGTACCTGACCCTCATCGGGCAGAAGGCGCTGTCGAAGGCTCCCCCGCGGATGACCGGCGCGCTGACGGTGAAGTCCGGCGGCAAAGGCGAGCTGGTCATCCACGCGAGCTACACGACCGCTTACGCCTTCGACGCACGCCCGGGCGAGGCATTGTCGCCGTCGGACATCGTCCCCTTCCTCCGCGAAGAACAGGACTACGTGATCCGCAAGGCGCCGCCGTTCGCGAAGGCCGACGCCGGGCTCTCCTTCGGGGAAGGCAGGGGTTACCGCTCACACATGGCCTGCGACGCGGCCAGGGCCGGGATCCTCGCACCCCAGTACGCTGGCAAGGACAGCACCGTCGCCGGCACACCTCCCGTCGACGAGACCAGCACCTACGACCCGACGAAACCCCTCCCGTCGAGGGACACCTGCCGGTAGTCGGCCGAAATCCTGGGGAAGAGGACCGAGATGGACGAAGAGGACCGGCGGATCGAGACCCATCCGGATCTGATGAATCCGGACTGGCAGAAACACGCCGAACGCGACGCCTGGCTGGGTGCGAAGAAGGAACTCAAGAAGAAGCGTCGCAGGCAGCAGAAGGCCGCCGCGGCCTCCGGGGGCGGCTACTCCGCGCCGGGGACGAGCCGGTGGCCGGGTATCGCGGCGCTCGTCGGCCTGATCGTGCTGGTCGTGGCCGCGGTGACGGTGAACGCGGTGCAGGAACGCGGCGTCAACGAGACACCTTGGTTCCCGCTCGACGAGTCGCAGATCACCAGGATCGTCACCGACGCCTGACCCCTCGGTCGCGCGCGAAGACGGCAAGGCGCACGATGGGGTCATGACCCGCGAAGCACCCGCGAACGACGTTGACGAGACACAGCTCGAGGTCGGGAAACCGAAGAGCTGGGCGGCCGGGATCCCCGGTGTCGCCGTCTCCCTGATGCGCGGCATGGAGCAGATGGGCGCCGCGCGCACCGTGAAGACGCTGCGCCTGCTGAACCAGCGCGACGGCTTCGACTGTCCCGGTTGCGCCTGGCCGGAGCCTCGCGAGGTCGACGGCGAGCACCGCAAGCTCGCGGAGTTCTGTGAGAACGGGGCGAAGGCCGTCGCCGAGGAGGCGACGAAGCGCCGCGTCGGCCGCGAGTTCTTCGCCGCGCATTCCATCCACGAGCTGGCGGACAAGACGGACTACTGGCTCGGCCAGCAGGGCCGCATCACCGAGCCGTTCGTGCTGCGCGAAGGGGCTTCGCACTACGAGCCGATCTCCTGGGACGACGCGTTCACGCTGGTCGCGGACGAGCTGCGGGCGCTGAGCGACCCGAACGAGGCGATCTTCTACACCTCCGGCCGCACCAGCAACGAGGCCGCGTTCCTCTACCAGCTGCTCGTGCGCTCCTACGGCACCAACAATCTGCCGGACTGCTCCAACATGTGCCACGAGTCCTCCGGTGCGGCGCTCGCGGCCACGACCGGGATCGGCAAGGGCTCGGTGTCGCTCGCCGACATCCACAAGGCGGACCTGATCGTGGTGGTCGGCCAGAACCCGGGCACGAACCACCCGCGCATGCTGTCCGCGCTGGAGGAGGCCAAGGGCAACGGCGCGAAGATCGTGGCGGTCAACCCACTGCCCGAGGCCGGCCTGATGCGGTTCAAGAACCCGCAGAACGTCCGCGGTGTGATCGGCAAGGGCACCCCGCTGGCCGACGAGTTCGCGCAGATCCGGCTCGGTGGCGACCTCGCGCTGTTCCAGGCGATCGGGCATCTGCTGCTGAAGTGGGAGCAGGAAACCCCCGGCACGATCGTCGACCACGCGTTCATCGAGTCGTCGTCCGAGGGCTTCGAGGACTACGCGAAGCATCTGCGGGAGATCGACTGGGCCGAGGTCGATGCCGCGACCGGGCTGCCGCGTGAGCAGATCGAGCGGCTGGCGCGGATGATCGCGACGTCGAAGCGGACCATCTACTGCTGGGCGATGGGGCTGACCCAGCACAAGCACGCGGTGCAGACCATCTCCGAGGTCGCGAACCTGGCGCTGGTGCGCGGCATGATCGGCGAGCCGGGCGCGGGCCTGTGCCCCGTGCGCGGGCACTCCAACGTCCAGGGCGACCGGACGATGGGCATCTGGGAGAAGATGCCGGAGTCGTTCATGGACAGCCTCGACGCCGAGTTCGGCATCAAGGTGCCGCGAGACCACGGTCACGACACCGTCGCCGCGATCCGCGCGATGCGGGACGGGCACGGCAAGGTCTTCTTCGCCGTCGGCGGCAATTTCGCTTCCGCCACACCGGATACTGAGCTGACCGAGAAGGCGCTCAAGTCGTGCTCGCTGACCGCGCACGTGTCGACGAAGCTCAACCGCTCGCACGTCGTGCCCGGCAAGACCGCGCTGATCCTGCCCACCCTCGGCCGCACCGAACGCGACGTCCAGGCCGGCGGCGAGCAGTTCGTCACCGTCGAGGACTCGATGTCGCAGGTGCACACCTCGCGCGGCAGGCTGACCCCGGCCAGTGAGCATCTGCTCTCCGAGGTCGCGATCATCTGCCATCTCGCGGAAGCCCTGCTCGGTGCCGGGCACGCCGTGCCGTGGCGGGACTTCCACGCCGACTACGACCTCATCCGCGACCGGATCGCCAAGGTCGTCCCCGGCTGCCACGACTACAACGCCCGCGTGCGTGAGCCGGACGGGTTCGTCCTCCCGCACGCACCGCGCGATTCGCGGCAGTTCAACGGAACCGCGAACGGCAAGGCGAACTTCACCGTCTCCGAACTCGAATACCCCCAGGTGCCCGAAGGCAGGCTGCTGTTGCAGACGATGCGCAGCCACGACCAGTACAACACCACCATCTACGGCCTTTCCGACCGTTACCGCGGCATCGAGGACGCGCGGCGCGTGGTGCTGGTCAACCCCGACGACCTGACCGCGCTCGGGCTGGCCGACGGCGCGATGGTCGACCTGGTCTCGGAATGGCGGGACGGCGACCGCCGGGCACCGCGGTTCCGGGTGGTCTCGTATCCGACGGCGAAGGGCTGCGCGGCCGCGTACTTCCCCGAGGCGAACGCGCTGGTGCCGCTGGATTCGGTGGCGGACAAGTCGAACACGCCGGTGTCGAAGGCGGTCGTGGTGCGGCTGGAGCCGGTGGCTTAGCGGTTTCTTGTCGGTCCCTCCCGCTAGGTTCACGACCATGAACCCTGGGGACATCGGCCGCGAGATGGCGCGCCTTCTGCGGGACAGCACGCGTTCGGTCGAGTTCACGAGCGCCGTGCTGCGCATCCACAACACCGGCGGCGAGCTCTCCATCCAGGCGGAGACCGACAGCGGCCGGTACCTCGATGCCGACATGACGGCGCTGGCGGACTTGTTCCTGCCCCTGCCCCCGTCGATCTACGAGGCGCGACTGAGCCACACCGGGGAGTACTCGTTCCTCGCCACACCGGACGTCGGCACCACGTCCCCGGCCTGGCTGGTGTTCGACGAGGACTTCCGCTACCCGGCACATCCGTTGCCGGGCATCATCCCGCTGCCCGGCCACTCGCGGGCGACGGGTGCCCCGACCGATCCGGCCGTGCTCGCCAGGGTCACGGCCCTCGCCACGGAATTCGCCGGGTTGTACGAGAAGATCAAGGGCCACGCGCCGTCCTGGGAGCCCGGCCGGACCGAAGCCGAACTCGCCGAGGCGGAGGCGCGGATCGGTGCACGGCTCCCGGAGGATCTTCGCGCGCTGTTCCGCGTGACGGACTGGGACAAGGAGTCCGGGTTGCTCGGCCGGTACGCCCACGACCCGCTCCACCTCCTCGTCGAGCGTTACCTCGAGGGCGCCCCCGGCTCCCACGGGTGGGAAGACCGGGTCACCGACGAGGGCGTGGTCTTCGAGACGTCGCCCCCGGGCCGGGTGAAACGCTTGTCCCGCAACGATTGGTGGATCACCTTCGGCAGCGATCACGCGGGCGATTTCGTCGTCGTCGATCTCGATCCGGCCGAAAACGGTGCCAGTGGCCAGATCCTCGAATGCGGAAGGAACGTCTGGGGCCCCATCCGGTACGTCGCCGCCTCGATCACCGAGATGCTGGAAGAAGTCATCCGTGCGCTGAAAGCCGGAGAGTACGACAACGACGAACCCGAGTCGCCCTATCTCATCGCCGACGCCTCCTTCCACGAGGAGTCCGGCCGGGCTCACGACCAAGTACTGACCAGGACGACGGATCTCGGCGAGGTCGAGGATCCGGAACTCGTCCAGGAGCTCTACCTCAACGACCCGGGCTCCGTGGATCTGGCGGTGCTGAACCCGTTGACGTCGTTGCGGCATCTTCGGGTCAACCGGGCCGATTCCGTCGTCGCGAACCTGTCCGGGTTCCCCTTCCTCGAAGCGGTGGAGATCGGGGCCGCCGAGGTGGATCTCACCGGGCTCGCCGGGCATCCCACCCTCTGGAGGCTTTCGCTCGCGGGAGTGAGGCATCCGATCGACTTCGGTCCGCTGGCCGGGCTGCCGGGGCTGATCAGGCTGGGGCTGGCCGGTCTCGACGTACCGGACCTGGAACGCGTCGGCGAACTGTCCTCGTTGCGTGTCCTCACCCTGGACGCCGGACAGGTCCGGCGGCTGCTGGACGCCGGTGTCACGCTGCCTTCGCTGGCCGCGATCGAGATCACCGGCGGAGCGCCGCTCGCGGAGATCGTGCGACTGCGCCGAAGGTTGCGTCCGGATGAGCCCGCTCCGAAGGTCGTCGAGGCTTCGGGCACGCTGGCCGCACCTTAAGCTGCCCGCTTGGCGGTGCCGCCCGGCGCCGGACGGGGTCCACCGTGAAATGGCCAACCCCTTTCGCGGAAAGGCCTTGCCATGTCACGAAGATCGACCTTGCGTTGCTTCGCCGCCCTGGCTTCGCTCCTGCTCGTCGCGGTGTTGCCCGGCGCGGCCACCGCCGCGGCGGGCGCACCGCCGCCGCTGCCCTTCGTCTCCCAGCTCGACCTGTCCTGCTACCGGACCGAAGGCTACAAACCGCCGCCGACGGAGCTCACCCTCAAGCACCTCAACCCCGTACTCGGGAACCTGCCGGTGGAGACGGTCAAGCTCGGTGAACGCCAACAACTGTGCGTGCCGGTGGCGAAGAACGGCGCGATCCCGCCGCCGGGGATCGTCGACTACGTCCGCTGGGTGGATCTGTCGTGCTACCGGATCGAAGGCCGTACGGTGGACTTCCCGCTGACGCTGAGCCATCTGAACCCGGTCGTGCAGAAGCTCGGCATCCAGGATTTGCACGTGACGATGTTGTCGCCCGAGCAGTTGTGCGTCCCGGTCGCGAAGAACGGCAAGCTGCCGCCACCGGAGATCCTGTCGTTCGTGCGGCATATCGACCTCGCGTGCTACACCCTGCGCGTCCTCGGCATCCCGACCATCCCGTTCCCGCTCACGCTCGGCCATCTCAACCCGGTGCTGGCCGATCGGCCGAAGGTGGACGTGAAGGTCGGCAACGCGCGGCAGTTGTGCGTCCCGGTGGCCAAACGCGGTGACGAGATCCCGCCCGAGGTGCTCGGCACCGTCCAGTGGCTGGATCTGGCGAAGGCGGACATCAGCACCGCGCCGAGCGTCGTCGGGCCGGTCACGCTGAAGCTGACCCACCTGAACCCGGTGCTGTCCCACTTCCCCAGCGAAGCGGCCGTCATCACCGAGCCGGTCCAGCTCGGCCTTCCGGTCGCCAAGAACGGGAAGATCCCGCCAAGGGAGTGACACGGCTCAGTCGATGCAGTCGGTGCCTTCGGCCGTGATCGGCTGCTGGCCGAGCGCACCGGCCGCGCCACCGCCCGCGGAGACGCCCGGTCCTTTGTAGACCTGGCCGAGGACGACCTCGACCTGGCCCGCCGCGACCGAATCGGCTTTCTGGACGTCCAGTCCGCCGAGCAGTTTCGCGATCTCCGCGGCGGGTCCGGCCGCGTCGCTGTACCGCACGACCGACGTCCGGCGGCCGGCCTCGGCCTTCGTGTCGCCCTTGCCGTATCCCTTCTCCGCCAACAGTTCCGAGACGCGCGCGGCGAGACCGTCCTTGCCGCTCGCGTTGACGACGTCGACCTTGGGCCCGGCGGGCGCCTGCGGGGTCGTGGGCTGCACGCCGATCAGCGAGGCGGCGAACGCGCGCACCTGGGCGGGATCCACCTGCACGGCGGTCCAGGTCGGATGCCGGGGGTCGTAGCGGTAGTCGGGGTTGACCACCGGGATGGTCTCGAACGCGATACCGCCGCCGGACACCCCGCGCATCTGCCGCACGAAGTCGAGCAGGTTCCACGAACCGTCGAGCACGACCGAACGCTTCACCGCCTCGATCAGGTCGGACACGCGCGCCGGGTTGGCGAGGGTCCCGCCGGAGAGCACCTGTTTC
Source organism: Amycolatopsis sp. WAC 04169 (assembly GCF_003947535.1). Lineage (NCBI taxonomy): Bacteria > Bacillati > Actinomycetota > Actinomycetes > Pseudonocardiales > Pseudonocardiaceae > Amycolatopsis > Amycolatopsis sp. WAC 04169. The sequence goes on from NZ_QHJI01000013.1 coordinate 309,085, forward strand.
GCCAGCCCCGCGAGGAACACCTGCTGACGGCGGACGCGGTCGAGGTCGCTGCGCGGCAGGTTCTTGCGCTGGCGGACGAAGGCGAGCGCGTCGGCGCCCTGGATCGTCTGCGGCCCGGCGGGGAAGTTCGCGCCCGAATCGCGGTCCTTGGTGGCGTTCTTCAGGCAGACCTCGACGCCGCCGACGGCCTTGCTGATCTCGTAGAAGCTCAGCAGGTTGACCTCGGCGAAGTGGTCGATCTTGACGCCGCTGAGCTCTTCGACGGCCTTCAGGGTCGCCTTGCGCGCCGCGGTGATCGCCTGCTTGTTGATCTCGGCCTTGTCGGTCTTGCCCGCCGCGCGCTGCTCGTTCGCCGAGGCGAACTTGGTCCGGCCGAAGATCTCGTTGATCTTGCTCTTGTCCTTCGTGCCCGGCTGCGCGACCCAGGAGTCACGCGGGATCGAGAACGCCTTCACCGCCTGCTGGCCGTTGGGGATTCGGAGCACGATGAGGGTGTCGGTCAGGTCGTCGCCGTTCGCCCCGGCCCGCAGTTCCCGCAGGATCTCCGGCGGGAGCGGCCGGTCCTGGTTGTCGGTGCGCGCGTCGCGTCCGACCAGCAGGATGTCCAGCGAACCGTCGGCGGGCTGCTCCCCCGGATCCGGCGCCTCGATCACGTCCTCGCGGGTGATGCCGTCGAGCGACTCCAGCGTCGTGTATCCGTACGCGGTCCCGCCGAACACCGCCACCGCGAGCGCGGCGACCAGGACCTTCCCCAGCTTGTGCACGTTCCATAGACGCGCGGGAGACCGTCAGCGCTGCATCAGTGATCCAGTTCACATCCGCAGATGCGACGCGCCGTTCAGGTCGAGGATCGCCCCGGACGCCCACGCGGCCTCGCCGGAGGCCAGGTAGAGCACCGCGGAGGCGACCTCCTCGGGAGTGCCGACCCGGCCGAACGGACTCTCGCCCCGCGCGCCTTCGACCTTCGCCGCGACCCGGTCGGTCGCGGTGAAACCGGGCGCGACCGAGGTCACGGCGATCCCGTGCGGGGCGAGGGCGACGGCGAGCGACTGCCCCAGCGAGTGCAGCGCCGCCTTGCTCGCGCCGTACGCCGGGAACTCGGGCTCGCCCTTGAAGGCTCCCCGCGAGCCGATGTTGACCACGCGGCCGGGCGCGCCGCGCTGGATCATGTGCCGCGCCACGCAGTAGGTCACGTTCGCGGTGCCGAGCACGTTGACGTCGAGCATCCGCCGCCAGACCCGCTGCCAGTCCGCATAGGACACTTCGGCGATCGGATGGGCCGAAGCCGCGGACGGCGCGAAGGCGGCGTTGTTCACGAGGACGTCGACTCCGCCCACCAGTGCCTCGGCCTCGTCGGCGACCCGTTGTGCCACTTCGGGTTCCGCAAGGTCGCCTTGGATCAGGCCGTGCCCGGAACCGGGCAATTCGCCGAGGGTTCGCTCGGCTTCCTCCCGCTTCGAGGCGTAGTGGACGGCGACACGGTCGCCCTTTTCCGCGAAGGCACGGGCGATAGCGCGGCCGATGCCGCGCGACGCCCCGGTGACCAGAACTCCCACGAGCCGACCCTACTTCAGCCGCCGAAGAGCTGGACCACCTTGCGGAACAGTTCGTAGACGCCGTAGGCGAACGGGAGCGCGACCCACAGCCACGCGAAGACCATCAGCCCGGTGCGGCGGCGTTCGGGAGCCTGTTCGGTCATCGGGCCTCACTCCTCGCGGGCTCGCCGGACGACGCCGGCTCGTGGTACTTCGGGTTGACCGGGCGCACCAGCTCGTTCGCGATGAAACCGACGACCAGCAGGCCGATCATGATGAACAGCGACGTCGAGTACAGCTCCGGGCCGACCTTGCCCGCCGCCTTCTGGCTGTCGGCGATGGCGTTGACGATCAGCGGCCCGAGCACGCCCGCCATCGACCACGCGGTCAGCAGCCTGCCGTGGATCGCGCCCACCTGGTAGGTGCCGAAGAGGTCCTTCAGATACGCCGGCACGGTCGCGAAGCCGCCGCCGTAGAAGGACAGGATCAGCATCGCGCACAGGACGAACACGAGCTTCGAGGCGTTGGTGGTCAGCGCGATCACCAGGTACAGCAGGGCGCCGACGCCGAGGTAGAGCCGGTAGATGTTCTTGCGCCCCACCAGGTCCGAAGTGGACGACCAGACGAACCGGCCGAGCATGTTGGTCAGCGAGAGCAACGCGACGAATCCGGCCGCGGCGGCGGTGCCGACCGGGGTCGAGGTCTCGCGGAAGAAGTCCGCGATCATCGGCGAGGCCTTCTCCAGGATGCCGATGCCCGCGGTCACGTTGAAGCACAGGACCACCCAGAGGAGCCAGAACTGCGGCGTCCTGATGGCGTTGCGCGCCGACACGTTCGCGGTGGTGATCATTGCGTTGCCGTGGTCGGTCTTCGGTTCCCAGCCCTTCGGCTTCCAGTCGTCGGCGGGGACCCGCACCAGCAGGATGCCGAGGGTCATGAAGACGGCGTAGACCAGGCCGTGCACGAGGAAGGCGGTCGCGACCGTCCCGATGGACCACGGCGCCGCGCCCAGCATCTGCGAAGACCACGGGGAGGCGATCAGCGCGCCGCCGCCGAAGCCCATGATCGCGATGCCGGTGGCCATGCCGGGCCGGTCCGGGAACCATTTGATCAGGGTCGAAACCGGGGAGATGTAGCCGATCCCGAGCCCGATGCCGCCGATCCCGCCCCAGCCGAGGACGACGAGCCAGTACTGCGAGGTCGCCACGCCGAGCGCGGAGAGCAGGAAGCCCGAGCTGAAACAGACCATCGAGACGAACATCGCCCAGCGCGGCCCGTTGCGTTCGACCAGCGTCCCGCCGAAGGCCGCCGACAGCCCGAGCATCACGATGCCGAGCTGGAACGGCAGCGCGCTCTCCGTCCCGGTGAGGCCGAGAGTCTTCTCCAGCGGCGGTTTGAAGACGCTCCACGCGTACGCCTGGCCGATCGAGAGGTGGACGGCCAGCGCGGCGGGCGGCACCAGCCAGCGGCTCCAGCCCGGTGATGCGACGATGCGGGAACGGTCCAGGAAGCCGACAGCCATCCGGCGCCTCCGTACTCTGAGGATGTGCACTGGGAATGTATTACTTAATTCCCGACGTTGCAGTATCCAAGTGTCGAATTATCGGTCAGAAGGGTGGACAAGTGGGCAGGGTGACGGTGCGGCGTCCGGTGCGGAAGATCTCCGCGACCAAGGACGTGCGGCGGCCCGACGCGCTCGCGGCCGAAGAGCCGCTTGAGATCCGCGTCGGTGGCAAGGCACTCGCGGTCACCATGCGGACACCCGGCAACGACGTCGAACTGGCGCACGGGTTCCTGCTGTCCGAAGGCGTGCTCGCCTCGCGTGAGGACGTCGCGGTCGCGCGGTACTGCGACGGCGTCGACGACCAAGGCCGCAACACCTACAACGTCCTGGACATCGCGCTGGCCGAAGGGGTCGCCCCGCCGGAGACCGGCGTCGAGCGGAACTTCTACACCACGTCCTCGTGCGGCGTCTGCGGCAAGGCCGCGCTCGACGCGGTGAAGCTGAAAAGCCGGTTTTCCCCGGAGAAGTCCGAATTCGCGGTGAGCACCGACGTGCTGGCGAAGCTCCCGGACACCCTCCGCGCGCACCAGAAGGTGTTCTCCAGCACCGGCGGGCTGCACGCGGCCGCCCTGTTCGACGGAGACGGGAACCTCGCCGTCGTCCGCGAGGACGTCGGCAGGCACAACGCCGTCGACAAGGTGCTGGGCTGGGCGCTGCAGGAGGGCCGGATCCCCGCGGCGGACACCGGGCTGCTGGTGTCCGGCCGCGCCTCGTTCGAACTGGTGCAGAAGGCCGCCATGGCCGGGATCGGGCTGCTGGCGGCCGTCTCCGCGCCGTCGTCGCTGGCCGCGGAACTGGCCGAGGAGAACGGCATGACGCTCATCGGTTTCCTGCGCGGCGACAGCATGAACCTCTACAGCGGCGAACAGCGCGTGCTCGGCCTCGACTGAGCGTGGCGAGGACGGCTGGAACCGTCCTCCTGCAGCTACTGGCCCGAAGTCCGTGAAGGCGTGACTCGCGTGATCAGGCACGTGACTCGCGTGACTGAAAGCCGCACTCAGGTGTCCCGCCTTCCTGCACGCGAGATCCGCCTTCAATCACGTGAGTGCGGTGCCGCATCGCGACCCACCGTACCGTCCTCGCCTCACGAGCCTTTATTCCAGCGGTTTCGCGTGACCAGATGGACGGCACACGTGATTGCGTGGACGACACCCGTGATTGGACGGACGGCTCGCGGTGGGGCTCGGCCGCGAGCGCGCCGTCCCGCTGATCACGAGTGTCGTCCTTCTGATCACGCGTGCCGTCCACGCAATCACGCGAATGGAGTTTCCCCCGGATACCGGACACGGGGTTTCACGCGGCTTGTTGGTGACTGTAGCTGGTTCGGGTTTCGTGGGGTGTTCGGTGGCCGACTGTCGAATGTAGACGGTTGTGGTTGTAGTAGTGGA